>JAPLHW010000037.1 GCA_026389425.1 Coprothermobacterota bacterium | reverse complement strand
GAGCATGGCCTTAGCGCGTGAAAAGATCCACGAGATTCGGATCAATCGGAGTCTTTCCCAAACCCAGTTAGCTGACCTATTGGGGTATAACCCCTCAACCGTCTCCCGTATCGAACAGGGGGTTTTGAAACCCTCCCTTCGCTTCCTTCAACGGATGGCCGATACATTTAACCTCTCGATGCCATACTTGCTAGACGCTAGCGAGCCTCTCTACTTAGATGAGGAGGGGAAATTCGACCTAAATGTGGTGGAGCCAGGGCTTCGCACCTTGGCCTTGGATGAGGAGTTGTGCAATATGTTCGACATCACCACGGAGGAGATCATGCGGCTGGCTGCAATCCGCTTTCGCACGGGAGTGGTCGACAAGCAAGGCTTCCTTGGGCTGCTCTTCTACCTTCGCAGCCTCGATTAGTTGAGGTAAAGTGAGCGCCCTGGAGGGTGCGATCCTACGGACCCTACGAGAGGCCGGCATCGAGAAGCCACCTGTGGAGGTAGAGCGCGTGCTGCGATTCCTCGACCTGGATGATATCTGCTGGAGTAGCGACCAGCAGGTGAAGCAGGTTGCGCTGATTCACAGCGAGAACAAGGGCAAGCATCGCATCTTAATGCCCACCGACTACCCAGCCGAACGTTTGCCTTTTACCTTGGCGCACGAGTGTGTGGAGTACATCGCCTTGCGCGAAGGGTTGAAACCTTTGCATTGGAAGA
This sequence comes from Coprothermobacterota bacterium, assembly GCA_026389425.1. Taxonomy (GTDB): domain Bacteria; phylum Caldisericota; class JANLFM01; order JANLFM01; family JANLFM01; genus JAPLHV01. The sequence goes on along the minus strand of JAPLHW010000037.1, from coordinate 2,640 downwards.
TTAACCAGAGCGCCGCCGAGTTGCTCCTGCCGACGTCTTGGGTTCGCCAGTGTATCAGTGATGAGGGGTTTGACTTGTTCGCTCTGCAGCGTCGCTTTTCCACCGCCTCCTTGGAGACTTGCGCCTTCAAAATGCTCGGTCTGGCCACATCCCCTTGCATTCTCACGGTGGCGGACCGCAAGGGAATGCGCCGCCGCTCGTACACGCGCAAGGCCCTGGAACGACCGATCAGCCATTTGGAAGAGGAAGTGCTAGCGGAAGCTTTCTGTGGGATCGACGTCGTCGAGCGGGTGGGAGGAGGCCTGCGTTGCCGCGCCTTCCCGGTGCCGGACAGGCGTAGAGGGGGAATTGCCAGGGTCTTCCTCTTCGCTTTCTTGCTGGAGCTGTAAATGAGCTTGAGAGGATCCGCCGGCTTGGGTTTTTCGTCGTTTCTCATTTAGACAAAAAAACAGGGGCTGCCGGGCGGCAACCCCTGCCATGGGGGAGGTGGGAAGACAGGCAATTTGCTTGTCGATTGGTATCATACGCATGACCCCCCAGCTTGTCAATAGGGGAAAAGGAGATGCGATGAAAACCCTGGAGGACGCTCTGAAGCTTAGCCCATCACGGGTGGCAGCTTACCAGCGGTGTCCTCGGCTCTACTGGTATCGTTACGAACCCGATTCGCCCAAGGTGACACGCCCACCCAGCGTGGCCCTCTCGTTCGGTAATTCGTTGCACGCCGCCATGCGCTCGCTCTACCAGCAAGGAGGGCCGGCCCATGTGCCGTCCGCTCACCTTCCCGCCATGCTCACCGCCGTTTGGCGCAGCGAAGGGTATGCTCGACCCGAGGAGGAGCAAGCCGCCAAGCGTCGGGCCGTCGCTGCCCTGGGGAATTATCAGGACAGGAACCGAAGTTATCCCACGCGTTCCCTCGATGTGGAGAGTTTTCTGGAGGCAGTACTGGACGATGTCCCCTGGTTGGTGAGGCCGGACCGCGTGGACATTCTTTCCCCCGGGCTGCTAGTGGTGGAATACAAGACGGGGCGTAACGCGCAACTGGGTATTCACCAGATGGCCATCGCCTACCTGGTCCTGTGGAAGTTGCTGCGACGTCCCTCCGACCGGCCGATCCGCTTCTTACTAGTCCATTTAGACTCCGGGCAGGAACAGGAGCAAGAACTGGCTGAAGAAAAGGCCTTCGAGCAGTTGACTGTCTACAGTGCGCTCCGGCGCCGGATCCTGCAGCGGGAGTTCCTGGCCACTCCTTCAGCCGGCGTCTGCGCTTTTTGCGAGGCAGGGAGGGTCTGCGTCTATTCCTTCAAGCCTTTATCCAGAGAGGATTAAGGGGTATCGGGGGACCGTGGAGGCGGGGCTGGAGGAGGTGGAAGTGGGTTCTTCGGGGAGGAGGTTCATGCGCCAGGCATCGTTCTCCCAATAGAGGGTATAGGCGCCGCGGCCCTCTTGCTGGGAACCATTGGACATAGTGGAAAGCAGGCGGTAGGAGACGGTTGCCTTGTCTCCCTGCACCTTCTCGCTGGTGACCTCGGAGGTCTGCTTGGTGATCCCGGCTTGGGTGATGCCCATCTCCAGTTGCTGGCGAAAGATCTCTTGCGGGATCTCTTTTTGAAAGGCTTGGTTCTGCAGGCTGTAGGCTGTAGGGTAGTCCTTGGCGTCCAAGGCGGCGAAGAACTGCCGCACCGTCTCGCTGGGGGCGGGGCGTGAATCAACCGATGAAGTGGGGGAAGGGGCAGGCTGGCTGGAACAGGCTGCCAGCAGGAAAACTGAGAGCAATAGACAAAGGAGAATCCGTTTCATGCTGTTAGGATACGGAGAGAATGGCGGGATGGCAAGTCCATCGCCGCGTTCTTGTATGAGACTGTCTGACCTGTGGCATGCCGATAGAGATGGCAGGACGGTCTCTCAGGGGAGGAGGTTTGTTATGGGGGCTGGATCGGCAATATCGATCGTACGCGCAGATGGCCATAAGGACCGCGCTTTCTCCAACAACTCCCCGCGCACCACCACCACTGCCACTTGGTAGCATCCATCGGCGAGGAGAGGGAAGGCCGCCACCCAACCAGCCCCAAGAGTGAACTCCAACGGCCCCAGTTCGTCGATGAAGAGCCAATCGCAGGGGGCGGCCTGCCGCAGCGCTTCGTTCCCCCAAGCCAAAGTCGATTCCTGGAAGCGCCAGGGGTCCAGCCCGGGGAAGGCCAGGCCGGAACCACCCCGTCTGGCCAGAGGGAGGCGCAAGCCGGTGGCCAGGTCTTCCGCCTCGATGCCGGCCTTTTGGCCCTCCTCAATGAAGGCCGGGGATAGCAGGCCGCGAACCCGGAGGCCGGCTTGACGGGCGCGATCACAGAGATGATGGCAGAGGGTGGTCTTGCCGCTTCCTCGAGGACCGCTGAGGAGGAAGAGAGAGGGGGCTGGGGGCACCCTCAAGATTCCACCAGGAGCGGCCATCCCTCTCGTCTCAAGACCCGCAGCGGGATACCGTAGACCTCCGACAGCAAACCTTCCAGGAAGGTTTGGCGCAGCGGACCCTCCGCGACGACCCGACCGCCGCGAAGCAGCAACAGGCGGTCGGCGCAGGAGGCGGCGAAGTTGGGGTCGTGAGCGGTGAAGCAAATGGCTGTCCCATTTCGTGCCAGCTCCCTG
>JAPLHW010000109.1 GCA_026389425.1 Coprothermobacterota bacterium | reverse complement strand
TGGCCAAGAATACCGAGATGATGGCCATCTGTCAGCGTTTGAAAGAAAGAGGCTTCACCGGCAGCTACTCCTCCCTGCGCCGTTTCGTCCGCCACCTTCGGCCGGTTGCCCCGGATGTCACTGTACGGGTCGAGCGCAAGCCGGGGGAAGAGGCCCAGGCCGACTTCGGCTACGCCGGACTGATGAAGGATGCCCAAGGCGTCTTGCGCCGAGCCTGGGCTTTCGTCATGATCCTGTCCTGGAGCCGCTTGCCTTTCGTGCAGTTCGTCTTCGACCAGTCTCTCCGCACCTGGCTGACTTTGCACAACAACGCCTTCCAGTTCTTCGCCGGGGTCCCCCAACGGCTGGTCATCGACAACCTCAAGGCGGCTATCGTGCGGGCCCTCTGGGATGACCCCATTGTGACCATGGCCTACGCCGAGTGTGCCCGCCACTTCGGCTTCCTGATCGCCCCCTGCCGGCCCCGCACCCCGGAGCACAAGGGGAAAGTGGAACAGGGCGGAGTGCACTATGTGGTACGCAACTTCCTGGGCGGCCGGACCCCCACCACCCTGGAACAAGCCAACCGGGATGTTTTGCTGTGGTGCCGGGAGACAGCCGGCCAGCATCTCCACGGCACCACCAAGGAGAGACCCTGGGAACGGTTCATCGAGGTGGAGAGTGCCATACTCCAGCCCTTGCCCTCCAATCCCTACGACTTCCTCCAGTGGAAGGCGGTCAAGCTGCAGAGGGACTGTTATGTCACCTTCCAGGGTTCCTTCTACTCAGCCCCTTTCCGCCTGGTCGGGCAAGGCCTCCTTCTGGCTGCCGGGATCCAGGAAGTGAGGCTCTTCACCAAAGACTTCCAACGGGTAGCCGTCCATCCCCGGGCCGCCAAGCCGGGGGAGCGCCACACTCAGTTCGACCACCTGCCCCCGGAGAAGGTGCCCGGCTTGCTGCGTGACCGGGATAGCCTGCTGTTGGAAGCGGCAGGGGTTGGAGTAGAGACCTTTGAGGTGGCCCTGGCTTTCCTGGCCGACCCGGTGCTGGAACGCTCCCACACCGTGGCCCACATCCTGGCCCTGGCCCAGCGCTACTCGCCGGAACGGCTGGAGGCGGCCTGCTGCAGGGCCCGGATCTACGCCGATCTCCGCTACGCCACCATCAAGCGGATCCTGGAAAAAGGATTGGAGAAGGAACCCCTGCCGGAGATAAGCGCAAGAGACTTGGATCCTCAAGGCTCCCATGCCGTCATGTATCCATCGCCTTCCCCCTTCGCCCGCAGCAGCCGGGAACTGGTGGGCGGCCCCTCTCCCGTCTTCTATGATCGGCCCGGGAGATAGCGGCCATGGTTCCTGTCTCCAATCAGAACCCCATTTCCGCTCAACTGCGGAAGCTTTACCTCGGTGGCATGGCCGATACCCTGGAGGTGCGGCTGCAGCAAGCCAAGGAAGGTCAGTGGCCCTACGGCGAGTTCCTCTCCCGGCTTCTTGAAGACGAAGCGGAGAGAAGAGCCCAGAAGCAGCTCGCCGGACGATTGAAACGAGCCGGCCTGGAATCAGCCAAAACCCTGGAGGCCTTCCAGTTCTCCTTCAACCCGGAGGTCCCACGCCAGCAAGTGTTAGAACTGGCTACTTGCTCCTTCATCCAAAAGAAGAGGAATGTCGTCCTCTGTGGGCCGACCGGGGTGGGGAAAACTCATCTTGCTCAAGCTATCGGCCACCAAGCCTGTCGTATGGGCCTGGAGGTGTGGTTGGTAGCGGCCGAGCAGTTGTTGCGGCAGCTGCACGGGGGAAGGGCGGATGGCTCCTTCGAGCGGAGATTGCGGACAACCCTCAAGCCGGACCTGCTGATCCTTGACGAGTTCGGCTTGAGACCGATGCGCTCCCCAGCCCCGGAGGATCTCTACGAAGTGATCCGAGGGCGTTATGAGAAAGGCAGCATCCTGGTCACCACCAATAAGGCGCCCAGCGAATGGGCTGGGCTTTTCCTGGAACCCCTGCTGGCCTCGGCGGCCCTGGATCGCTTGCTCGACCAGGCCGAAGTGCTGGTCGTCCAGGGACCCAGCTACCGGGCTCGCAACCGGCAGCGCTACGACACGGTGAGATTCGAGGAGGAAGAAGGGAGGCTGCCACCGCAATTATGACCAGATTCCCAGGAAGCCATCCCTTAGCAAACAAGGATCCCCTCACCTTCAACCCGACAGAAGGTGGTGCACTCCGGGCGAACATGGCCCCCGTTAGACCAGGGTGGTGTACTCCGGGTGAACATCAGTGGTGCATCTCCGGCGAACATCAGTGGTGCATCTCAGGCGAACATCAGTGGTGTACTTGCGGGCGAACATTGACAAGTTCACCTCATCGAGCGCCGTGTTGATGATCTTCATAATGTGGTACTTGTCGAAAGTGATGGCAGCCTTGGGCAGGCATTCCGCTACCCCTTTGATGAAGGCAGGGGACATGTCGATGGAGACATCGGCGATCTGGTCAGGATGGCCGTGATGCACCTGGAGGTCTTCGGCAAAGGCAGCCATGGTCTGGGAGCCTTTGCCTTCCGCCACAAAGAGGGTCCGCTTCTTTCCTAGATCGACAAAGAGAGAAACGTAGTCATGTCCTTTGGCTTTTGAGGTCTCATCGACCCCGATCTGCGTTACGCCAGAGTAATCCTCCAACTCGCGGGCTGCCTCGGTATAGTAGAGCCTGCCTCTTAAACCTCCCTCATCTTACCACCACAATCCCTCTTCCCAGTCCTTCCGTCCATGTTCGCCCGCAAGCACACCACCGATGTTGGCCCCAGATGCGCCGCTGGTCTTCGCCCGGAGCGCGCCGCCCCGATCAGGTCAAGATCCATCCCCAGGAGATGACAATACCCACCTTTTCCTGCCTGTCCTGCCCAATCTATCCCTCATCTTCCTTCTCTTAGGCTCTCCCTGGGCCTTGCGCCGTGTTCCAACTGCACAGCTTGAAGAGGTTGAAAGCAGCGCAGATCAGCTTCCACTCGCCATCGGCGCCGGCTAACCCGCGCAAGAGCAGGCCATCATACCCGAGGCGACGCTTGATTTGACCGAAGACCGGTTCCACAGTCCGGCTGCGCAGTCGATAGAGAGCTTTCCCTCGTTGGGTGCGCAGCTTCCGGTCCATCCGTTGACGGGGAGTCAGGTTAGAGGGGATCCTCCCTCGGGGCGTGGGCATCTCCCGCCATTCCTTCTGTTGCTTGCAGTCTTTCTTGGTGGCGATCAGCAACTCCGGGGCGAAGACCTCTGGTCGTCTTGGAGATCCTCCGCCTGAGGCGGCGGCTTTCTTCAGGTTCTCTTCATTGCAGTACCCGGCATCGCCGATGACAGCCTGGGGTCCTTCCAGTAAGCCGACAGCCTGGAGGTTCTCTTGCAGTGTCTCCAGCATCGGGGAGAGCTGATGCTGGTCGTTGGCTTCCTGGGTGAGAGAGGCAGCCATGATCAGTTGCTCCTGGCTGACCGCCACTTGACCGTTGTAGCCCTGGAGGTAACCGCGGCGGGATTTCATGATGCGGCTGTCGGGGTCAGTGGGGTTAGCTTTGGCCTGGGGGGAAGGATCCGGATCGGGATCCTTCGGTTTCCTCCCTCGTTTCTTCTTCCCGGTGGCCTCTTCCTCGGCTTGGCGCTCTTCGATCTTGCGGGCTT
>JAPLHW010000136.1 GCA_026389425.1 Coprothermobacterota bacterium | reverse complement strand
GACAGCAGCTTAAGGACGCCCTGGTGGCCAACCCCACCGACACTGCCAAGCTGCAAGAAGCCCAGAGCCAGATCCTATCCCTGGAGGATCAATTGGCCACCAGCCGCACAGACCTTGCCCTGAAGGCCAAAGAGATCACCGGAGGCGCTGCCTTCGGCCCGATGGACCCGAATATGGAAGGCCCTAAGGGTTGCGGTGACCGTATGGACCGCCGAATGGACCAGATGGGTATTCGGATGAACCGCATGGGAGAGCGTATTGACCGCTTGGAAGAGCGCTTGAACATGAAGGACCAGACGGGGACCGGAACTGAGATGGAAAGGCCCCCCTTTGAAATGGGACAACGCCCCGACAAAGGGATGGACCCCGATCTCTCCAACCTAAAAGACAAGCTGGGAATCACTGATGCCCAGATCACCCAACTGAAGGATCTCCGCACCAGCACCGCCAGCCCTATGCAGCAACTGCGCGACCAAATGCAGACTGCCGAGAAAGACCTGCGCGACGCTATCCAGGCCAACCCCACCGACACCGCCAAACTGCAGACTGCCCAAACCACCCTCAGCAACCTTCGCGCCCAGCAATTGCAGGCTCAAGTGAACGTCGCTCTTCAGGCCAAGCAAATCGTCGGCCCGGAAATCTTCGCCAAAGCGGTGGACCAGTTTGGACGGCTCATCGACTTCATCGCCCCCTTCGGACGCGGGATGGACCCCCGCTAGAAATAAACAACTCCACCCTCACTCACACCCCTCTTTAGGAGGCCGGCACATCCAGTGCCGGCCTTCCTGGTGCATGGGTGAGACTATGGGATTTTCCTCGTTCCTTCTGGGCGCATCTTGCGCTATAGTGGACAGGGTGAAGCCCAAGGGCAACCACAAGCACCTTCGATGGAGGGGTCATGCGATCGATGAGCGAGGAAGGACACCGCCGGCGCCTGCGCCGGGACTTCTTGACCGGAGAGGGGGCAGCCCGCGAGGATGCGGCCGTCCTGGAACTAATCCTGTCCTATGCTATCCCCTCAGCCGACGTCTCTCTCTTGGCCGGCTCCCTGCTGGCCCGCTTCGGCACCCTGGCCGGGGTCCTACAAGCTGATTTCGACACCCTCTGCCGGATCGATGGGGTAAAAGCCTACACCGCCACCCTGCTGAAGCTGATCCATTGGCTGCGCCAAACCTCCCAAGAGGGCATCACGATGCCCTTCCAGGCTGGGCAGCGCGAGCTCTTCAGTTCGCTTTACGGAACCGGCCCGCAGGGAGGGGAGGAACCGTTTGTCGGGAAAGAGAGGAGAAGGCCCGCTGCATCAAAAGGACCTGTGATGGAAAGCGCCGCCCGCACACCACCCGGTCTCTTTCGCAGGAGCCTGCTGAGGGAGACCGTGGAGATTGCCTCCCTGCTTCCACAGACCGACTCCATCGAGGGGATCAAGGCCTTCCTGCAGAGTCACCTGCAGGCCAACTCGCCGGAGACGCGCACCCGATATGCGCACACCATCGCCCGCTGCCTCTTCCCTGCGGGCACCCCCGACCGCGCCTTGCTGCAGTTCGCCCGCCATTTCTCCGGCCGGCAAGAGCTTCGCGACGCCTGCTTCCAGCGCTTCCTGAAAGCGCAGCCCTTAATGCAGGAAACTTGTCTAGAGGTTTTTCTACCCGTTTTCCCCAATGGCAGCCTTACCCGCTACCGCTTGTGGAGTTACCTGGAGGAACGCTTCCCGGGGGCTAATGGCGTGAAGGAGTGCACCTTGGCCATCGTGGAGACGCTGGCGGCGGCAGGCCTGGCAACGACAGACTTGAAGGAAGTGAAGCTTACTCCGCGCCCCTTGCTTTTGCCCTCCTTCGCCTTCCTTCTCCATGGAGAATTCCCCACGCTGGGGACTTACCCGAACACCCAACTGGAGGAGAACCCGACCCTGCGGGCGATGTTCTGGCCCCCCCAAGACATCCGCCCTGCCCTCTTTGCGTTGCAGAGCAATGGTCTGCTGGCCGATGTCGGGGAGACCGACAGCGTGGAGCAGTTCACCATCCAGTATACCCAGGAGGAAGCCGTGGAAAAACTGAGCCAGGCCACATCCTGATTCTCGGCCGGTGAGAAGTATTCCGGCCACCAGCGTGGATTGTCGTAATGCTCCCACCAATCCATTGTAGGCGCTTTCCTCCGGTGTCCCTCCCGAATTGTATCTTAAGAGGTTCCCTGGAGGGAAGCGCCTACTAAGGTGAGACAGTAACCTTCAATCGATCGCCGATGGTATTCACAGAGTGCGACCATGTAAAATAGAAAGATGGCAGGCGCTAAGAGGCTGCTTGCCCGGGATGTTTCGTCGCCCAGCAGCAAGGGCGTAACGAGAGGGTTTTGCGTGAGTAGTTCTAGAAAGGGGATTAAATGAAGCGTAGATATTTACTGATCTTTGTCCTCGTCGGCATCCTCTGTCTATCGGGGTGCCCCAGCCCAAGTACTCAGGTTCCGGCTGTGCTGAACAGCCTGGAACTGAGTCCGAAAAACTCCACCGTCGACGTGGGGGCGACCCTGCAGTTTTCCGCCCAGGGGAAGAGCGCGGAGGGTGCGGTGGTGACCGTTTCCGGCCTGACTTGGTCGGTGAGCAACGACATCGGCACGATCGACAACAACGGCCTCTTTCGTGCCAACAAGGCAGGCTCCTGTCAGGTGCGCGTCTCGGCCAACCAGGGGCAATTCACCGCCCAAGCGGATCTGACGGTACAAGGCGGCGCTTCCCCGACACCCACCCCGCCGGTGATCCCTACCTTGGCAAGCATCGAGATCATCCCCACTTCC
>JAPLHW010000130.1 GCA_026389425.1 Coprothermobacterota bacterium | reverse complement strand
CAAAGCCAATGTCCTCCGCCTGACCGATGGTCTCTTCCTGGAAGAAGCGGGCAAGGTTGCCGCTTCCTCCCCGGGGATTACGATGGAGACGGCGCTCGTCGATTCCTGCGCGATGCGTTTGATCCTTCAGCCGGAGAGCTTCCATGTGCTGGTGACGACTAACATGGTCGGGGATATCCTTTCGGACGAAGCCGCGGCGCGGGTGGGGGGACTGGGAGTTGCGGCCTCTGCCAACCTGGGGCTCGATGGGGGACTCTTCGAGCCCGTTCATGGTTCAGCTCCGGATCTTGCAGGAGTTGGCCAAGCCAATCCGGTGGCCTCTTTCTTTGCCATCGAGATGATGCTCCGCTGGTTGGGCGAGGAGCAGACAGCGCGCCAATTGCACCGAGCCATTCTTACTTCCTTGGAGGAGGGGTGTACAACCCCCGACCTGGGTGGAAAGGGTGGGACGGTGGAAGTCACCGATGAAGTGATCCGCCTGATGAAGGGGACATCGTGCTGATCGTGAAAATCGGAGGTGGAGCCGGGATCAACTGGGACGCCATCGCCAAGGATCTCAGCGGACTCGCTGAACCATGCGTCGTCGTTCATGGCGCAAACGCTTTGATGAAAGCAGTCTCATTGAAGATGGGTGTCACGGAACGCACCATCCTCTCTCCCTCCGGGCATACCAGCCGCTACACCGATCCCCAGGCCCTTGACTTGCTCACCATGGTCTACGCGGGGCTGGCCAACAAACGGATCGTCGCCGTTCTAGGGCGCCACGGCATCCCGGCTGTAGGCCTTAGCGGAGCGGATGGTCGCCTTTTCTTAGGGAAACGGAAGGAGGTCAGTCTCTCCGTGGAAGGCGCCAAAGTTAAGATGATCCGCGATTCGGCCACCGGTACGGTCGAATCGGTCAATGTTTCCCTCCTTCGGCTCTTGCTGGATGCCGGTTACCTGCCCGTCTTAACGGTACCGGCGATTACCGAAAAGGGTGAGTTGATCAACGTCGACACCGATCGGGCGGTGGCCGTCTTGGCTCGGGACCTTGGAGCAAAGAGAGTGGTGATGTTGTTCGAAGCTCCCGGATTATTGCAGGACCCCAACCGGGAGGATTCGCGTTGCCCTTCGCTGAACGAGCGAGAGCTGGAGATCTTCCTGGGACAAGCTCAAGGCAGGATGAAGAAGAAACTGCTGGCCGTCCAGGAAGCTCTCTCTTTCGGTGTGCGGGAGATTTTCATGGGGGATGGGCGGACGGAACAGCCCATCACTCGTTCTTTGCGGGGAGAAGGGACGGTGATCCGAAGTGACGCCTGATGTGATCCCTACAGTGGATTTCTTGGTCAATTCATACCCCGACCGCGGGCTTGAATTCGTCTGCGGGGAAGGGAACTACCTGATCGACGCCACTGGCGCCCGTTACTTGGATTTAGGCGGCAATTATGGGGTGTCCCTCTTCGGGTATGGCTATGAACCGATCATCGAGGCTTTGCAGGCACAACTGACTGCGCTTGTCAGCCTTCACGGCTCATTCGCCTGCGCGATCCGCCGGCAGGCTGCGCAGGAGTTGGTGGAACGCTGCGGTGGAGCGCTGCGACGGGTCTTCTTCTCCAACTCAGGGGCTGAGGCAGTGGAAGCGGCTCTCAAGTTCGCCTGCCTGACGACAGGCAAGAAGCGCTTTCTAACCATGCGCAACGGCTATCACGGGAAAACGTTGGGAGCCTTGTCGGCGACCTCTGGGGAGAGATACCGGCGACCCTATCTGCCGCTCTTGTGGGATTTTGCACAGGTTGATTTTGGCGATGCT
>JAPLHW010000190.1 GCA_026389425.1 Coprothermobacterota bacterium | reverse complement strand
TGTCAACGCCACCCGAAAATGTGCCACTTTCGTCAATTGAATTTGTGTCACTTTCGTCAGTTGAATTTGCGACATCTCGCGTAGAAAGAACGTCGACATCATCTCAACGCACCCCCCCTCTTCACGGTGATTGCTTCGGGGTCGACCTCTTTTTCGAATCATTAGTGGCTGTGGGTCCTGTGGCATCTCCAGGCCAGCATAACCCCGCAAGCGATAAGAGTTCCCACTGATTTGCACCAGGTGGCAGTGATGCAGCAAGCGATCCAGGATGGCCGCTGCTGCTACGGCATCCCCGAAGATCTCGCCCCATTCCTTGAAGCTCTTGTTGGAGGTCAGTACGGTAGAATTCTTTTCGTAGCGCCGGTTGACCAGTTGAAAGAACAAGTTGGTTCCGTTCTGGCCGATGGGCAGGTAACCGACCTCATCCACCACCAGCAAGGAGGCCGTGGCCAGGAAGTTCATCCGCTCTCGCAGACGCCCGACTCGTTCCGCTTCCGCCAGGGATTGGGACAACTCGTAGAGAGTGCCATAGAAGACCCGTCTTCCTCTGCGGGCCGCTTCCACTGCCAGGGAGATAGCCAGGTGGGTTTTCCCCACCCCGGTTGGCCCCAGGAAGATGACATTCTCTTTCCGCTCCAGGAACCCCAGCTCGTGCAAGCTTTGGATCTGACTCTTGCTCAAGGAGGGTTGGAAGGTGAAGTCGAAGGAGTCGAGGGTCTTCAATCCCGGCAAACGGGAGGTCTTCAGACAAGCCCGCAGCCGGCGATCCATCCGCAGGCTCCACTCCGCCGCCAGCAGCTCACGGATCGCCTCTGCCGGGGAGAGGGCCGCCCCGTCCAGGCGTTGCAGGATACCAGGCAACGCCTCCAAGCTCCCCGGCATTCCCAGCTCCACCAGGTGGCCTTGGATTCCAGCCATCACCGTAGGAGCGCTCATCCCAGCACCCGCTCATACTCATCCAGGGAACGGATGGGAACTTCTACCGAGGACCAGGCCGGTAGGAATCGATCGACTGGATCAGAGGGGCTTGGTCTGTCAGCGGGCTTGTCCTCTCTTCCCTCCCCCGAGATCTGCCCTGGGCCTGACCGTCTTCGGTGTTCCGGGGCGATCACCCACTCCCCGCGGTGAAAGGACAGCGGATGGGTGACCAAGAGACGTCCCTTCTCATAGATGGCCAATTCGCGCAAAGTGGGACGCACTTCCAGCAAGCGGCCGCTGACTCCCTCCGGCGCCGAGTAGAAGTTGCCGTGGAAGGAGAGGAAGCCATCCCGAGAGAGACGCCGGCTGAAGGCTGCAAGGGGAAGATAGGGACCGTCAGGCAGGGATCGAAGGAGTGGTTTCTCTCGTTCCCAGCGCTCTTGGGGGATTTCCCCAGTGGTGCCGTGTATCCGCTGGTTGGCCACAGATTCCAGCCACTCCCAGCACTGGGCGTTCAGGTCATCCAGGTCATGAAAGGTGCGGGCATAGAAAAAGGAACGGTGCAGATAGCTGATGGTCCGTTCCACCTTTCCCTTGGTCTGGGGGCGGCGAACCCGGCAGGCCAGGGGACGGAAGCCGAAGTGACGGGCGAAACGGAGGAACTCCGGATGAAAGGTGGGCTCTCCCTGGATGGGATGGTGGAGGACGGTGGTCTTGGCGTTGTCGAAGAGCAGGGTCTGCGGCACTCCGCCCAGATGAGTGAGTCCCTGGTCCAGTTGGGACAACATGGTCAGCAGATCCTGCTGGAAACCGTAGCCGCACCACAGATAACGCGACCATCCCAGAGTAAGGGCCAGGAAGTGCACCTTACCGAAGGAGGTTCGTTCCTCGCCGTAGTCGAACTGGGCCTGTTCGCCGGGTTCCGTCTCGAAACGAGCCTCGATCGGGATCACCTTGGGCCGGATGGTGGCCAGGTAGTACTTCAGCAGGGTGAGAGAGCCGTCGTAGCCGCGTTCGCTGATTTCCTGCCACAAGCGGACGGAGGAAAGTTCGGGGTAGGTTTGGATCCGCTCCTGCAGGTAATGGCGGAAAGGATCCAGCTTGGAAGGTTGGATGGGTCTTGGACCATAGACCGGCTTACGCTCCTTGTGTTGAAGTGTGCGGGAGACGGTTTGACGATGGATCCCCAGCTTGGCTGCAATCGTTGTGTGATTCATCCCTTATTGGTGCATCTCCTCAATCGACATGGTGTCCT
>JAPLHW010000161.1 GCA_026389425.1 Coprothermobacterota bacterium | reverse complement strand
AGCGCGGATCTGGGGCGACATGACATAGCCCGACTCGGTGAAGACCGGCGAGGCATAGCTCCAACGGCCGTGCTCGGTGCAACTGACCGGGATCAGCAAGTGGGCGTGCGCCGGGATCAAAAGGGTGGTGTTCAGCACCCGGTTCTGCTTGGCTCCGGACAACTCCTCCCCGTCCAGCAGGAGCACCGGCAGATCCCCCTTATTGACCGCCTCCAATTGAGGCGCCGAGCCGCCGGCGCCCACCTCGCGCACCTCCAGCAGGTGGCGGGATAAAGCATCCTTCAAGGTCAAACAGGCCGGCCCTTCGGCTTGGCTGAAGAGAGGAAAAACGGTCAGATTTCGCGTGCCCTGCCCCTCTCCCAAGACCAATCCTTCCAATAACCCACACAACATTTTCTCCATCTCCGTTCCTTCCTTTCTGATCCATGGTCCAGCCGTTTCTCTCCTTCTCGGCCAGGCGACGGCTCACCCTGTCGGCACCTCTTCGTGCGTTCTCTTGCTTAATATATTGTAAATATTTATGTTTGTCAATAGAATGGAGACAGAGAGAAGAATATATCAAGAGAATTGACATTTCCATCTAGCGCAGCTTATGATCGGGAAGAGAGATACCGATGGAACCCTCGTTGCAGACAAGCCTTGGAAAGTTGGTGCGGATGCGCCTGATGGAGCAGGACCGGACCTTGCGCGATCTGGCCGAACACCTGGGCATGACCTATCAGAACCTGTACGCCATCCTGGCTGGGCGGGGATGGAAGAAGAGGTGGAGGAGGAAACACAGGGGGGGTGGATGGCTGGGGTCGCCGATCGGGCGCACTGGGTGAAGGCTCAGCCCGCTGCACCACATCTTTACCCCTCCCCGGTGATGCAGAGTGGATCCTCCGTTCCGATCGAGGGCAAACTTCGGGACACCCAGTCCCCCCGTGAGTTGCAGTCGTCCCGTGAGGCTCGCCACTTCAAATCCTTTGATCTCTCCCAAGAGCTAAAACGCCGGCCGACACGAGAATTGGAAACCCTCCTCTTGGAACTGACCCGCCTGTTGGAAGAAGGGGAGCTGCCAGAGCCGCTCCTCCACGCCCTGGCGGAAAAGCTTCGCCCCTACTTGATGGAAGCCGGCTAGCCCAAGCCAAACTTCCGTGCAGTTGGTTCCTCACTCGGTGAGCCCTTCGCTTCGCTCGAGGGCAGGCTTATAATCGGGTAAAAGGCCTCCGGGGCAACAGGAGGCCCCCGAAGCAGTGAGGAGGAATCACAGAAGCGATGGAACACTATCAGCAACTAAAAGAACGACTGGCCGAAGTGGCGGACATTGAGGCGACGGCAGCCGTACTGGTCTGGGATATGCGCACCTACATGCCGCCGGGCGGGGCCGAAGGACGAGCCGAGCAATTGGCCACGCTGGAGAAGATCGCCCACCAGAAGTTTACCGCACCGGAAATTGGGGAGTTGATCGAAGAGGCCGGCCTGGAGACCGCCTCATTGCCGGAGGAAGCGGAGGAAGCCGCCCTGGTGAGAATGGCCCGCCGTGAATATGACCAGCAGACCAAGCTGCCCAGTGACCTGGTGGAACGCTTGGCCCGCACCACCAGCCTGGCCAACCAGACTTGGGTGAAAGCCAAGACCGCAGCGGACTTCTCCCTCTTCGCTCCGGTCTTACAGGAGATTGTCGGCCTGCAGATTGAGAAGGCCAACGCCCTGGGCCACCGGGGTTGCCCCTACGACGCGCTCCTCGATCTCTACGAGCCGGAGATGGAGACCAGCCAGGTGCGCGCCCTATTCGCCCAATTGCGGGAGGGGCTCGTGCCGATCGTGCGAGCCATCGCTGATTCAGGGACGCGCATTGAGACAGCCTTCCTGGAGCAGGAGTACGAGATCGCCAAACAGGAAGCCTTCACCCGGGAGCTGCTGCAAGCAATCGGCTACGATTTCACGCGCGGCCGCCAAGATGCCACCGCTCACCCCTTTACCACCTCCTTCTCCCCCAGCGATGTGCGCGTCACCAACCGCTTCCTTCCCAATCGGCCAACCGGCGCTATCTTTGCCGCTCTTCACGAAGGGGGGCACGGCCTCTACGAGCAAGGCCTGCCCGAGCGCTTCCAGCGTACCCCCCTGGGGCATGTCCCCTCCTTGGGGCTACACGAGTCACAATCTCGCCTGTGGGAGAACGTGGTCGGCCGCAGCCGCTCTTTCTGGGAATACTGGTTTCCTCGCCTGGCCGAGGTCTTCCCGGAACAGCTAGCTGGGGTCGATGCAGAGCTCTTTTACCGCGCCGTCAATCGCGTAATCCCCTCCCCGATCCGCATCCAGGCCGACGAGGTCACCTACAATCTGCATATCCTGCTTCGCTTCGAGATCGAGGTCGGCCTGATCGACGGCGCCCTGAAAGTGGCCGACCTGCCTGAAATCTGGAAGGCCCGCATGGAAGAGTTCCTCGGCTACACCCCGCGTGATCACGCTGAGGGTGTCTTGCAGGATATACACTGGTCGGAGGGTTATTTCGGCTACTTCCCCACCTACACCCTGGGTAGCCTGCTAGCCGTGCAGTTCTACCAGCAAGCCCTGCAGGAACGGCCTGGGTTGCGCGGTGAACTGGAGGGAGGTCAAACGGCTGGCCTCTTAGCCTGGCTGCGGGAACGGATCCACGCCGAGGGTGGGAAATACCTGCCGGTCGAGCTGGTGCGCCGCATTACCGGCGGTGAGCTTGAAGCAGCCCCCTTCCTGGCTTACCTGAAAGAGAAGTACAGCCCTATCTATGGCATCTAAACGGCGATGACAGCCCTGCAACAATGCTCGAGAGCAGCCTTAGGGGAGCTAAAAGAGCGCCTAGGGGAGATCTTCGACCTGCAGCGGGCCTCAGCCTCGGGCGTGAACGTTGCTTCCTTTCCCATTCGAAAACGATAGAGGATTCCTTAACTAGGAGGTGAGTGCCTTGTATCGAAAGTGGACAACTTATCTGGTGGCCGGGCTGCTACTTTTCTCGGCTTGCTTCCTTTGGCCTATCGGAGCAGCCTCTGGCGGAGCAGCTGCCTGGCCCACCTTCCAGCACGATGCACAACATCGTGGAAGGAGCGCGGCGACGATCTCCAGCGAAGCGCCCCGTGCGATGTGGTCCTTCCCAAGCACCCCGCCGGCGCAAGACGTTGAGCTGCCCTCCCCCCTGGTGGGAGCAGATGGCACGATCTTCTTGGCTGGGGAGGCCCTCTGGGCCTTGCGGCCAGACGGAAGCCAGCTCTGGAAGAAGGATCTTACCGTCGGTTACGACTTCCCTAGAACCCCCGCTCTGGCTCCAGACGGCACGCTCTATGCTGTGGGGGGCGGCAAACTCTTCGCTTTGGACAGCGTCACCGGTCAAGAACGCTGGACCTTCCTTGACCAGCAACTGATAACCTCTCCTTTGGTGGGTATAGATGGCACGGTCTATGTGGGCAGCGAGGGCGCCCTCTACGCGCTGGACTCTCAGTACCACAGCCAGCGCTGGTCCCAGCCCATCCCCGAACTCTTCCCCTACCCGGCCCAGGGAACTGATGGTTCGCTGTTGGTGGTGGCCGGCTTCTCCCTCTTCGCCCTTGATTCCAAGGACGGAACAATACGTTGGAAGTTCACCCCTGGCGATGGCAAGTCTCGTCTCTCCCCCCCCTCCGTCGCCGGGGATGGGACGATTCTCTTTGGTACCACTGCCAGCTCGGTCAGCAAGGGAGAGCAAAGCCGTCTCTACGCCGTCCGGCCGGACGGCACGCAGTTGTGGGAAGCGCTGCCCGGCGCAGGCATCCCCTTCGCTCCCGCTGTGTCAACCGATGGGACCATCTACGCCGCTGACGAGGAAGGTGTGCTGCACGCCGTCAATGCAGACGGCATAGCAACGTGGGTGTACGCCGCCAACGGGCCTCTCCGCGCCTCCCCCACGATCGACAGCCGGGGCACGGTGTTGGTCTGCTCAGCGGACCAGTATTTATACGCCATCCAACCGGACGGCTCCCCTCGCTGGAGATTTTTGCTGGGCGCCATCCCGGGCGCCCCCGCTGTGCTGGGAGAGCCCGGCACAATCGGCGTCACCACGATGGATGGAACCTTCCGTTTCCTCGCCCGCCCCACCATCACGCTGGTCCAGCCAAACGGCGGCGAGATCGCCCCGGCTGGGAAGGAGTACACGGTGCGCTGGAGCACTACCCACCTCCCCCTTACCAGCCTGGTGGAGATCTCCTATTCCTTGGATGGGGGGCAAGTGTGGGTCTTCGTGGCTAACGTCAGCGCCGCAGTGGGCGCCTACGTCTGGAAAGTGCCAGGCGTCTCCAACAACCAGGCTCGCATCCGCCTTCGCTGGCGCATCCCGGAACCCAGCTCGGAAGAGCTAGGGGAAGCCGTCTCGGCCAAGGATTTCACCCTCTCCTTCAATCCCCCGCCTGTCTCTTCCCCCACACCAACGACTTCGCTCTCCTTTAGAGACCTCCCTAACGAGTATTGGGCCTCTGGGGAGATCGCAGCCCTAGTGAAGCGGAAGGCGATCAACGGCTACCCGGACGGAACCTTCCGCCCGGAGGCCAAGGTGAAGCGCTCGGAATTCGCTAAGATGGCGGTGCTAGCCTTGAACCTGCCCCTGGTGCTGGTGGAGTACCCCACCTTCCCGGATGTGCCGGGCAATCACTGGGCATTGACCTATGTGGAGACAGCCTACGCCAACGATTTGGTGAAGGGGTACCCAGACGGGACCTTCCGCCCGGATGGGGAGGTGACCCTGGCCGAGGTATTGACGGTGATCGTGCGAGCCAAGGGTTGGAACCAGCAAGATCTCCCAGCCACACCGGTGATCCTGGTAGAGGAGGCGGATGGGAGCATCCGCAACATGCAGCCGGATGATTGGTTCCGCCCCATCGTGGGGACAGCGGTGATCCACGAGCTGCTGCGCTTCCCGGAGGACCCGCACCTCGCCAAGCCGGGTGGGGGTTCGGGGGAGTGGTCCCTGGCCTTCAACGGCCCCACCACCCGTGCCCAGACCGCCTTCTTGCTGGCGCGGATGTTCTCGTAACGTGCTGCTGCAGGCTGTCTAGCTTCGGAATCATGCCCTTCTTTGGCGTAGGGGCACGGCATGTTTGCTATGCCCCTACCGTGCGCTCCCACAGCAACCCCCGAGCGAAGCGAAGGGTCTTGGGCAGGGCATCGTGTGCACCTGCTGAGGGGGGTGATTCGACCACCCCCCTCTCTCTTCGTATAATCGCAGGGAAGTTCATTTCGTGAGGAGGATCGCCAACCAGATGGGAAAGATTGAAGAACTGAAAAGCTACGTCGCTGAGATCGTCGACATCCAGCATGTCGTCGGCTTGCTGGAGTGGGACCAGTCTACCTATATGCCGCCGGGGGGCTCCCCGGCACGCGCCGAGCAGACCACCACCCTGCAGAAGATCGCCAACGCTCGAACCGTCGCCCCCGAAGCTGGTGAGCTTCTGCATGCCGACGAAGCGGAAGCGGCCGGTTTGCCCAATGACTCGGACGAGGCGGCGATGATCCGCCAGGTGCGGCGATTCTACGATCATGCCGTCAAGATCCCAGCCGATCTGGTGGCCAGAATAGCACGCGCCAACGCTTTGGCCTTCGA
>JAPLHW010000127.1 GCA_026389425.1 Coprothermobacterota bacterium | reverse complement strand
CCAAGGTCGCTCCACTCCGGCAGACGAGATCGATCTCTCCCCAGCGTGAGCGGACATTCCGCTCTACCAGGCGGTACCCTTTGCGCAGGAGAAAGCGGAGGGCCGCTTCCTCACCGGGTGCGCCGCTGAGCCTCGAGAAGGAAGAGCTGCTCATGGTAGGCGCGAACAGGGGCGAAGCGTGTTCGATGTTCTGGGGTAGGGCCTAGACGGGAAAGGGCTTGCTGGTGTTCGGGAGTGCAATAGCCCTTGTGGCGAGCAAAGCCGTAACCTGGGTAGATACGATCCAGCTCTATCATACGACGATCGCGGGTGACCTTGGCCAAGATGGAAGCAGCTGCAATGGACGCGCTCTTGGCATCACCGCGGATAATGGCTTCTTGCGGGAAGGGGAACCTTCCTGGAATGACCCACTTCCCGTCCACCAGCAGGACCGGCGGGTTTCGACCCAGGGCAAATACAGCCCGACGCATTGCCAAGAAGGTGGCCTGATGCATCGAACAGGAAGCCATCTCGGCTGTTTCCACCGCGCCCACCCCCCAGGCCAAGGCAGAGCCGGTGATCTCCTGGCTAAGGATTTCCCGGCGGCGTGCGGATACCTGCTTGGAGTCGTTCACTCCCAAGGCAGGGTGAATCCGATCGAAAAGGACTGCAGCGGCTACCAACGGCCCGGCCATCGGCCCTCGGCCTGCCTCATCAACGCCGCAAACTGCGGTGTAGCGAGAAACGTAGGGTTGATCGAAAAGCCAGAGTGGGGATTCCTCTAGAGGGTCCACTTGAAATGGAGAAACGGCCAGAAGAGCAGGACGGTCTTACCCTCCAGGGCGCCGATCGAGACGGGCCCGAAATTGCGTGAGTCGGAGCTGTTCAAGCGATTGTCTCCCATGCAGAAAACGGTTCCTTGGGGAATCTCCAGATGATTATAGCGACCACCAGTGGTCTGACCTTTGGCGTACGGCTCGACTAAAGGCGTGCCATTGATCTTCACCTGCCCATCCTGGATGTCAATAGTCTCCCCTGGCAACCCGATCACGCGCTTGACATAATCCCGATCGGATCCGTTGGGTGGGATGAAAACCACCACATCCCCCCGTTGCGCGGTACCCAGCTTGTACGCGAGCTTGCTGACAAGGATGAAGTCACCTTCCACCAAAGTGGGCACCATCGAGCTGAGGTGGACCTCGTAGGGCTGTACGACGAAAGTGCGCAGAATGAGCGCCAAGATGAGGGCGATGACGATCGTCTCCACCCATTCCCAGACCACCGAACGCTTCTTCTTTGGCGCCGCACCTGATTGCATGGGGGCAGCGTCGACAGAATCAACAAGCCCATCGGTCATCTCGGCAGGTTCGGCTTGGGGGATTTCTTCCCCGATCGTCATAGGAACCCTGCACTCGGGTGACCCTACGGAATTGTCGCTATCGGATTTAGTGGGGGTCTCACGAGCCGGAATGCCGACCGCCAGCTCCTCGGGCTTACTGCCCAGAGGGCTGTTTTCGGGCTGCACTGATCTTTCTCTCTTTTCCGATCTTCTGTCGCAAGTAGTAGAGCTTGGCGCGCGCTGCGCGGCCGCGCCGCGTAATCTCGATTTTTGCCACAGCCGGAGAGTTGAGAAAGAAGACCTTCTCCACTCCGATCCCAAAGGAAATCTTGCGCACAGTGAAAGTCTCTAGATTGCTGTGCCCCTTGCGAGCGATGACCGCGCCCTCGAAAGCCTGAACACGTTCCTTGCTTCCCTCCACGATTCGCACGTATACCTTCAGGGTATCGCCTATATTAAACTCAGGGAGGTCCTCCCGTTTATCTCCACCCAACCGGGCCAGATCCATTTCGTTGTACTCCTTTCAAGTCCTAACGATCTTCTAAGCGGCTTATGCTACCAAGTTTTTATGCGCCCTTCAAGCCGTCGATCCCCTTCCTATAAACCTTTTTTAGCGTAAGCCAACAAAGCAGGTTTCAGTGCGAGCGGAAAATGCGGTCAACGATGATGCTGGCTGCGCTGCGCACCGAAAGATGATTGTAATCGGAAGTGGCGGCGATGGGTTCTAGAATATAATCGCAACTGGTTATCTCGTTGGGATCGATGCCCCAGCCTGTGCCAAAAGCCAACAGGCAGGGGGCTCTACGCCGGCGCAGCTTGCGCCGCAGTGCCGGGTAGGAGAGGTTGCGCCAATCAGAACGAGCGTCGGTGTAGACGGTCCAGGGGAGGAGACCACAGCAACCCTCCAGGTCGGCTGCCGCCTCCGTCAGGTTGCTCACTACCCGGACCACGCCCATCGCCTCGCGACGGTCCGGGTTTATCTCCCCGCCTTTCCCATCGCGCCAGTAAGTCAGGATACGATGGGCAACGAGGCGCTGGCTCTGAAAGGGATGCACCAAGTAGAAACGAGGGAGGAGGTAGGTGCGTGCCAGCCGTGCCAGATCTTGCAGGTCAAAATTGGTCAGGTTGGTGCACATAACTTGGCCGGACCGGCTGCGAATGGGCCAATGCAGAAGTGCGATGGCCAGTTCAGCCACCGGACCCTCCCAGGAGAGCGTCGATCTCTGCGCGCAAAGCGCGCAGCAACTTTCGGTCCTCTTGACTAAGGGTGCTTCCGCAAAGAAGGTCGGGGCGGAAGAGAAGGGTTCGCAGCAGCGAGTCTTTCCGGCGCCATTGATTGATGCGAGCATGGTGGCCGGAAAGGTACACCTCCGGAACGGTGAGTGTAGCCGGTCTGGTGAATTGGGCGTATTCCAACAGACCAGCGGAGAAAGATTCGTTCTCCAGTGAATCGGTATTCCCCAGCACGCCTGGCAGCAAACGGCTGGTGGCGTCAACGACCAGCATCGCCGGCAGCTCTCCGCCCAATGTCACAAAGTCGCCCACCGACAGCTCCAGATCGACCAAAGCGCGTACGCGATCGTCCACCCCCTCGTAATGCCCGCAGACCAGGCAAATCTCCTCCCGGGCAGCCAGCGCCAGCGCCTGGGATTGATCGAAACGCTCCCCGGCAGGTCCCAATAGGACCGTGTAGGGGGGTGCGCCGAGCTCAGTCGTGAGGTCTTCCCAAACCCGAAGAATTGGGGCTGCCAGCATCACCATCCCCGGTCCGCCACCGAAGGGATAATCGTCGGTGGAGCGGTGGCGGTCCTGGGTGAAGTCTCGCAAGTTATGCACCACAATCTCCAGCCGCCCTTCTCCCACCGCCCGTTCCAGGATGGAGTAACGAGTCAAAGAGGAGATGATCTCCGGAAAGACAGTGAGCAGGTCGAATCTCACTGAGCCAAGCTCCAGGCCTCCACCACGATTCGGCGATCTTCACTTTCGATGGCCCGCACAGCGCTTTTTAAGGCAGGGATCAGGACTTGACCTTCCTCCGGTGTGCGTACGACGAGGACATCATTGGCTGGCATGCTCCAAACTTCAGCCAGCCGGCCGACAACCTGGCCTTCCGTGGTGACGACAGCGAAACCGATCAGGTCGTCGATGAAGTATTGCCCTTCGGGCAAGGGTAGGCGTTGCAGAAAAAGGATGAAGATGAGTTTTCCGCGTAGTTCAGCGGCCTGGTTTGCATCTTCCACCCCAGCCAGTTTAAGAAGGATAGCGCGCCCCACCACCCGAACTTTCTCTACTGGATAGAGGATTTCGCCGAGAAAAACCGACTCGAGAGCCAGGAAGCGTTCCGGGTCAGTTCCAATCGGCTTAACCACCACCCAACCGGCCACCCCGTGGGATCGCAACACTTCACCAACCAGGATCCGCTCAGGAGCGGATCTCGATAACAATACCATCCTTGATGACGACCTCCTGCCCAGCCAATTTCCTTCCCAGGTCGTCTCCCAGATTGATTTCCACGAAACCCTCCAGCGTCCCTTGCGGATACTCTTGGCCCAAAGAGAGGCTCTCCACTTCTTTGATCTTCTCGGCAAACTGGCTCTTCAGAAGCTCTTGCTTCTTCTTCTCTTCTTCGATCTCCTGGCGGACGGCCAGCATTTGTTGGATGTTTTGACGGTCCAAGCCAAGCAAGTACCGCTGCCCTTGCTGTTCCAGCTGGTTGATTCCCAACTCCACCTCTTTGGTGGCACCCCGCAATTTGGCCAGGAGGTCAGTACGGAATTCCTCGGTGACGATGGCCTTCACCGCCACGTTTTGTTTCAGAATCATGATTGACTCCTTCTATTCGATGGTCACATTGGCTAGTATGTTGTCCCGCGCCGCTTGGTTCTTCAGCAGCGTGCGGATTGCTTTAATCACCCTGCCATTCTTACCGATCACTTTCCCCACATCCTCTCGGGCCGCCAGGATCTGCAAGACGAGGTTACCCTGCTCATCCTTGGCTTCCACGATCTCAACTTGTTCAGGGTGATCGACCAGATTCTTGACGATGTACTCGACCAGTTCCTTCAAGCCTTTTTCTCCTTCCTTTCCTTCTTGGCGGCCAAATGGCGCTGCCAGATCCCTTGGCTGGCTAACAGATCGCGGGCGGTTTCGGTGGGTTGTACTCCCTGGGCTAGCCAGTAGAGGGCTCGATCCGCGTTGATCTTGATGGTGGCAGGATTTGTGCGCGGGTCATACGAGCCTACCGCCTCCAGATAATCCCCGTCGCGGGCAATGCGGGAATCTGCGATCACCAGACGGTAGGTGGGCTTACGTGGTGCCCCGAAGCGGGTCAGACGAATCTTTACAGACATCGGTTCGTTCCTCCAAAGTTAAAGTTTTCCGAAGCGGGGGAAGACCCCCCTCTTCACTTGCTTGGTCATCATCTTGAATTGATCAAAACGCTTGAGCAGGATATTAACGTCTTGCACAGTGGTGCCGGAACCTTTGGCGATGCGCTTCTTTCGGCTGGAGTTGATGATCTCCGGGTAAATGCGCTCCTGTGAGGTCATGCTGAGGATGATCGCCTCCCAGCGCTTCAACTGTTTGGTATCCAGTTGGGCACCAGCCAGAGAGGGCATTCCGGGCATCGAGGGGAGAAGGCCATCCAGGCTACCCATCCGCCCCAACCCTTGCATCTGTTCGAGAAAATCGCTGAGGTTCAGCTTTTCCTTCAGCAGGCGTTTCTCCAGTTTTTCTTGCTCCCCTACCGAAAAGGCTTTCTCAGCCCTGTCGATCAGGGTCATGACATCTCCCATGCCCAAGATTCGCTGCGCCATGCGGTCCGGATAGAAGGGTTCCAGGTCCTCGATCTTCTCTCCCACCCCGATGAAACGAATCGGTCTGCCGGTGACATACTTGCAGGAAAGGGCAGCGCCGCCACGGGCGTCGCCGTCCATCTTGGAGAGGATCACCGAGTTATAGTCCACCCAGCGCTGGAACTCCTGGGCTACTCCTACTGCGACATGGCCGGTGGTGGAGTCTAAAACGAGAGTAGTTTCCTTGGGTTGGAAGACCTTCTTCACTTCCACCAGCTCGCCCATTAGTTCAGCATCGACGTGCAAGCGGCCGGCCGTATCCAGGATAGCTAAGTCGTACTGCTTGGAAAAAAAGAGACTTTGCGCTTGCTTTAGGATCTCTTGGATGCTGTTCCCGGGTTGCGCGAAACAGGCTACGTGCTCTTGCTCGGCCAGAGTGCGGAGCTGGTCCATGGCTGCTGGGCGCTTGAGGTCCAGCCCCACTAGGAGGACATGTTTGCCGCGTTTCTGATATAGGCGGGCCAATTTGGCGCAGGTGGTGGTTTTCCCCGATCCTTGGAGGCCGACCATCATCCAGGCCGTCGGCATGGCCAGGTTGAAGGCAGGTTGATCGAGGCCCAGCATCTCGGCCATCTCGTCGCGCACAATCTTAATTACCTGCTGTCCGGGAGTCAGGCTGTCCAGGATCTCTTGAGAGACAGCTTTGACCCGTACTCGTTCGGAGAAGGCTTTCACCACACTGATGTGCACGTCCGCAGAGAGGAGAGCCATGCGCACCTCTTTTAGTGCTTGGTCGACGTCGGCCTCGCTAAGCTTGCCCTTCCCGGTCAACTTGCGAAAGATGTCCTGGAACTTATTGGTTAGATTCTCAAACACCGAGGAATTCCTCCACGAATGTGCGGTCTTCGGCGGAGAGTAAGAGCGCCGGGTCAGCCAGGACAGGACTGAGACGCCGGCCCACCTCTTCCAAGTGTCTGCAGAAGCTCAGCCGCTCCTCCCAGTGCTCCAATGTGCGAGAAGCGCGTCTCACCAAGTCGTACGCTCCTTGGCGGCTGATCGAGAGGCTGTCCCCGATCTCGGCCAAGGAAAGATCTCCCTCCAAGTAGCGCCCCAACACGCAACGCTGTCGATCGGTCAAGAGAGGGGCATACTGACGGAAAAGGCTTCCTAGATGAATCCGTTCTTCCAACATTGCCAAGTATTTTTACTTAACGGGGTGATCCTGTCAAATGTCCGGGCGGCCATTCGGTGCAACCCACCGCAGAGGAGCCTGTCCACGCCAAAGTGAGGGTTAAGCCAGGAACTTATCGAGGAAGCCCTCCGGGTCAAAAGTATGCCAATCTTCCACTTTCTCCCCAGTTCCCACATATTTTATCGGGATGGCCAACTGTTGCAGGATAGGAAAGAGAAAGCCGGCGCGGGCCGGCGAGTCGAACTTGGTCAAGATAAGGCCGGTCAGGCCCATCACCCGATGAAAAGAATCTGCTTGGGAGAGGGCATTGAGGCCAGAGTTGGCATCCAGGGTAAGGAAGACCTCGTCGGGGGCATCGGCCTTCTTGCGCGTTACCGTGCGGCGTATTTTCTTTAGTTCTTCCATCAAATTGTGCTTGGTCTGTTGGCGCCCGGCTGTGTCCACCAAGACGGCATCGAAACCTTTGCTGGCGGCCATCTCCATGGCATCGAAGACCACCGCCGAAGGATCCCCGCCCATCTCGTGACCGATGAAAGGCAACCCCAGCCGTTGGGCCCAGATGTTGAGCTGCTCTCCGGCCGCGGCGCGGAAAGTATCCCCGCCCACCAGCAGGCTGCGCAAACCTTTCCCCTTCAAATCGGCAGCCAACTTAGCGATACTGGTGGTTTTGCCGGCACCGTTCACGCCAGTGAAGAGATAGACGGAAGGAACTTGAACCGATACCTGGAGCGGTATGGAGGGGGGGATCACAACTCGCAATGTG
>JAPLHW010000244.1 GCA_026389425.1 Coprothermobacterota bacterium | reverse complement strand
CCGATAGCATCCTGCCGGCCACAGTGTCCCCCTCCTTCCCGGTCAATACCTACGATGACGGTTATCATCTTTCCGCCACCGGCACCATCTTGTATGGGTTGGGGTTGGGCTGGGCAAGGTTGGGCGGGCCGCAACAATTCGAAGCCCTCTACCCGGGAGGTAGCGTCAATCCGTCCTGGGTGATCAACAGCAACAGCGTGGTGGCAAACAAAACCGGCAAGGGCAGCGGGTCGTACTCCCTGGCCACCAGCGCCGGCCTGCCCAGCCTAGCGCCCAGCCTGCAGTTCTCCGCGTCCTCTGACGATACGAGACAATACGAAGTGACAGTGAAGGGGTTCATTCAAGATGAGCGTGGCTTCACTTATCAGGGGACGAGCCCCATCAAGCCAACGATAAAAGTGACCTTCCAAGCTGATGTCTTCTTCGGTAAGTTTGACTGTGGAGGCGGCGCGATCCACCTCGTCGCCTGGATAGGTCTCTATGATAGAACAGCCAGCCAATGGGTCAGTCAACCGTCCTGGTCGTTCAACATAACCCACTACCAGACGAAGGGAAACATTCAATATGGCACCAACGGCTTGGTCACCCAAGAACTCAGCGTTTCCCTGGTCCCTGGACATACCTACGGGTGGATGATCGGCGTCAGTTCCGATTCCGATGTGTCTAACTACTATGGGTCGGCATTGGATGCGCAGAACATGCGGTCAACCGTCTCCCTGAAAGGGGTGACCCTCAGCTTCCCCTGAGTAAACCGGGATCAGGTTTTTGTGCTGGCAGAAAAGAGCGCTCCCGTGAGGTTGGGGAGCGCTCTTTATTCGCTAACCAGTGTCCAGAGCCAGCCGGTTGGCTCGGTCTGACCCGAGGCCAGCCCCGTTGCGACAGCAAGCACTTGGCTACCGACCAGAAACACTACTGCAACGCCTACCCAAGCGATCAGTACCCGCCGCGAACGTGCGCGCAGCGCTGCCAAGATGAACAGTCCTCCGCCCACCAGTGCCGCCGGGAAGAGTTCAGCCGGCATCAGGTAGTCCAAGCGGAGCGTGTGACCCCTAATGGATCCAACCACAGAGATCACGACAGTCGCCACGATCGGGAACTATACGAGCACTGTCCCAACTATGGCCAGGACTTTGGTGAGAACGCCCTTCTTCTCCATCCCGCCGTCTCCTTTGGTTTCGTCTGTCATGTTAACGATGAACTTCATCGGGGCTGATGTAAGGATCCAACCGCAAACGTTGAATCCGAGCTTAGGGGGTCAAGGTCGGAGCCAGGAAGGTTGTCTGGAAGACGATCCATAGGAGGTTCATGGGTTGACAATGGAGGACAAGAGGATCCGCAGGCGATGGAATTGGGGGACGATTTGGTGCGATGATTAGATGGAGGAGAATCTCCTATGGAAGGGCGTATGCGGTTCAACACAGATGCTTCATTCGTCGGGATAGAAGGGCTGAAGCATACCCATCAGCGTCAGGTCGCGGACTTCCAGCAATGGGCGGTCCAAGGCGATTGGGAACGGTTCCATTCCAGCCACTATGATTGGTGGACCTTTCCCATCGATGCACCGAGCAGCTACGGGTTGAAGTGGACGGTGTATGAGGGCGATGTCGGCGAACTGAAGAGGGACAGTTCCTTCCTGAAGGGCTATTGCAAGGGCGCCTCCCTGGTTGCCGCATCTTGGGCATGGGATCTGGACAACCAATCCTATCTTGCGGATCCCATGCCTGGACAGAGCTGGCACCGATGGCCGGTGCGACTGTACAAGGCGGCTCAATCGGTTAAGTTGTTCGGCTACCAGGACCTCTTCGAATCGCTGAGGAAATACGCACGGGAACTGCTCGAACAAGGAGAGCCCTTCTCCTACGCGGGGTATGATCTTAGTGAGATCTTCAAGTAACAGGTTCGTGAAAGCGACCAAGGGATTGGGGTATCAATGCTATGCTAATACCAAGGCTGGCTGGAAAGGAGGGTGAAAATCAGATGAAATCTCGGTCTGTCCAGACACCCACAGGATGGTTGGTGATAGCCTTGTTACTGGTTGCCCTTTCGTCTTGCACGGGGGTGGTGTCAGAAACGCCAGCCCAGGGGAATATTGACGATTTAAAGTCGGGAATGGAGAAGGCTGGTTTCGTCGTTGCAGAAGGGGTGTTCGAGGCCTTCGATATCATCAAGATGTACGATGCCGGCCTTATTCCCAGTTGCTGGGGGAATAACCCCAGCACACCCTACATGGTCTACAAACTGCCCCTGGCGCCGGGCCAAACCGTTCCCAACACGATGACGGAAGGCGTGATCAACCCAGAGCGCAAGGGTCTGTGGAACGATTACCGTCTGCGATCGGACGAGGCCATTGTCTTCGTCGGTCGTACGTCTCCCGAGGTAGACTACTTCAGCTATCGCAGCTACCTGGCCATGCGCTACTTTCCGGCAGAGGGGAAAGGACGGCGGATCTTCGCCAGCCTTGGTGATACCATCAACCACCTGGAGATTAAGACGGCCGGCACGCCCGATGGGGCAAAGGGGAATCCCTTCGGCCAGGAAACGATCATCATTACCACGGCCGACAAGGGAACCGACGCCCGGGTACGCTCCGCCATCCAGGCCGCGGGGTATTCTCTCTCTATGGTGAATACCGACACCATCCCGGCTGGATTGGTGAAGATGGGCCTGGACGAACAGGCAGACACCTTCACGTTTATTCACCGGGTGGCCTTTTTCAAGGATCCGGTGGTCGGACAAAACTACCTGAGCCAGCCGAAGGGGAGGGTTTTTCGGGTGACCCCGACTGCGCTTTCCACCCCAGATCCCTTCCCCGTGCAACCGTTGAAAGTGCGCGGCACCGGGGACACCTCTGAACTGAACCTGATGGCCGCCGTCGATGAACTGCGCCAAGCCATATTGACTAAGCACGGCAGCGCTAACGCTACGGACCTTGGTACTCGGATCTGGCTCCTGGAAGGGAATGACGCCATCCAGCGGGGCGTAGATGTGATCGGGGAAAATCGAGACACATTCTACTTACGTAGCGATTCGTTTACCCTGGCTGACAATGCGAATGAGTACCTGATCGTCTACGGAGTGAACCATGCGGCCACGGGAAAGGCCATTTACTCCAATTTCGGCATGTACGGGGAGAAAGCCATCAATGGGGTAGGAGCCATCGCCAATGAGACCCTTGCTGGCACGGCGGAAGCCTATCTGCCGAACAATCCTGCCGCCAAGTACCTATACGTTTATAGAGTTGCCCGCAGCGCTCGGGGCGATCCCCTCTGCCTGGAGGTGAAGTATGGCGTCGGCGCAGCGGGAGTGGACCTGGATCAGGAAGCCTTCATCGGTTTCCGGGCATACGTGGAGCCGAGCACGAAAGTTGGGCCGAATTGGTTCGAGGTCCTCTACGACAGGGTGATCAAGTTCAGCTCTGCGGAATAGAGATGCTCCAACCTATTTTGGACGAACTGGCCTCTGCCAGGAACTAGACACAATCGGGTTGAGGCAGAGTTCGCTTCGTACCATTCCGGAAGAGATCGCGAATCAACAGCAAGCCAGCGATACCAAGCTCCACGAGCACAAGCCAATAGATGCCAATCGACACAAGGACCAGTGTCCAGATCCAGCCGGTTGGTTCAGTCTGCCCTGAAGCCAGCCCGGTGGTTTCGGCAAGTACCTGGCCGCCAATCAGCATTCCCGCCATGATCCCAAAACCCCAAGCGATCAGCCCCCTTCGCGAGCGAGCGAGCAAAGCTGCCCACAGGAGCAGTCCTCCTCCCACTAATGCCACCGGGAAGAGCTCAAGCGGCATGAGATAGTCGAAGAGGAACGTGTGACCTCGGATCGATCCAACCACAGATAGCGCGATTGTGGCCACGATCGGGAACCATACCAGCACCGTCCCGATCACAGCTAGGACTTTGGTGAGAACGACCTTCTTCTCCATTGTCACAGCCTCCTTAGGTCTTGTCTCTCGGCGCTAACGATGACCCTCGTCCGCGTCAATGTAAAGGCCCCACCGCAACCGCTGAATCCGCTTGGATTCAACCGTACTGGTCAGCGCTCTAAGGACTGTCTTTGTCGCGACTGAACTCCCTTGTGATTGCGCCGTTTGAGGAAAACCATCAAGCGGAAAGACGAGCTTGCTACTAACAAGCGCGGGTCTTTCTTCGCCTCCGGGGGAGCGTTGATCGAGGCTGAAATGCGGGATCAATTTGACCTGAAGCTGGCATCCAACAGCTTGCGCATACTTCCTGATGGTTGCCAAGGATGAAGTTTGTTCGCCTGCAGCTTCCGGGCGCGAAACGGAACTTTTAGTCGTTCCCATTAATTCTGCAACCGCTTTCTGAGTGAGACCGGATCGTGAGCGTGCGGTAAGCATCTCGCGAATCAGGGCGTACTCATCTTTCAAGTCCTCGTATGCCTTCTGAAACCCTTCCCGTTTTTGGGCATCCTGGAGAAACGCCTCATGGTCGTGGGGAACGGGTTTGTATTTCAGTTCAGCCATTTCTTACCTCCTTCATCCTTTTTCGGGCGATCCGCAAATCCTTCGTGGGTTTATCTCCCGTTTTCTTGATGAACGCGCTTAGAATCACGATGCGTTGACCAACGACGAAACAATAAAATGCGCAGCCAACTCCTTCCGGACCATGGAGCCGTAACCCGAAAAGTCCATCGCCCATCGTGCCTGAGTGCGGCATTTGCAGACTCGGTCCGAACTCTATAAAAGGTCCAGCAACCGCGCATAATTCGCCAATACGCCAAAGGGTCAGTTTTCGATCTCATCTTTGACGGATGAGTGAAAATAAACGATCGCATAGGGCACCCTATGGGGTTAGCAAAAATGCTAACCTTTGTTAGTTCCCCCGCTCTCCCTTTTCCATGGAGCGAAGAACCAAAGCAGGACGGATTGGCCTTGGGAGATTGTTCAGCAAGCCCAGAGCAAGCTCGGGGACGTTGTAAAATTGTTGACTAAAACCGGAAAAGCTGGGTGGAATCCAAGGAATCCCATCTTTCTTCCCATATCGGCCATTCTCGATCAAACTCATTACCACAAAGCCTTCACCTGAATAGGAAGAGCCTGTTATTTCCAGAGTAAACGTCAGAGAAGAAGTGATTCCTGCGTGAAACTTCCCCGCGATATCGGTGGGGTGAATGAGCCAAGAGGCTTTCGCGATTTGGCTACCACATCACAAAACGAACCGGCAGCCACCTTCGCTTGACCAGTTGTTAGTGGATAGGGCGCATCATCTGACTATACCAACCCATAATTCTATCAAAGCTGGCACTTTCACTGTGTTTTTAGAGAAAGCGGCTCATTATCTGCAGATGGACCGAGAGGAGTTGCTGGAAGCCCTCTTGGAAGACTGATTCTATTGAGGAATACTAAAATTCAAGATCTGACCCCATCTTTCATGACCCCATCTTTCATATGTATGGTAGTGGTTTTGCCGGCGCCGTCGGGGCCTAGGAAACCGAAAAATTCTCCCTGGTTAACTTGAAAACTGACGTAGTCAACCGCCACAAGCTGTCCAAATACTTTGGTTAGGTCCTCTACTTCAAGAGCAAAACCCTGATTGTTCAATAGACGGTTCCTTAAAATTGAAGCTAGCGGGTAAATTCATGGTATCCGCTGGCTTCTAGTTTCTTAACGGGCAAGGAGTATTAGGTCGGTTGACATTCTCCCCTTTTCTTCATCTGGGCGATATGCTCTTCAACGCCTTTCGCTTCTGCCTGAAGCTGCTGAAGATATTCTTCTAATTTGGAGAGGATTTCTTCGCGGGATACGAACTGTCGGTGGAACCCCATGCCTCCGTGATGTTGATGGCACCCGCAACCACATCCACCGTGATGGCGCCACTCTCTGTCAGCACCTTGCTGCTCGTGTTGGCCGCACCCACAATCTCCGCCATGACCTTCATGTCTCTCTTGGTATTGCTCTCCATGATGTTTACCGTGTTCACCACAACCGCAGTTTTCTTCTCTATGCATTGATTTCCTCCTTATTATAAGTCTATAAGTTACAACTTATAGATGAGTATATTTCTGCAGGAACCATTTTGTCAATACAGGGGAGTGTCAAGAAGCAAGTTAAATGACAGCTTATGCCGAATGGCAGTTTTGCTTGCAGGAATCCTCTACACAGCTTTCGTTGAATTGAAGCGTAGAGGTAAGAATACCCCGGCAGCGCGTTAGTCCTTCAGGGTCGATTTGATAGTGCACACGGTATCCCCGTCTTTCCCCTATTACGAGACCTACAGATTTAAGTACCCGAAGATGTTGCGAGACGGCTGGCTGCGTGATTCCCATGAGTTGGGACAGATGATTTACACAATGGCATCCAGGAGGCGACTGGTGACAGAGAATCTGGAGAAGCTTTAATCGAGTCGGATCAGCCAGAGCGGCAAACAACGCTGCCTGTTCTCTAATATTTTCCATGACTATTACGTTAAATTATAAGTCTATACTTATAAACTTGCCAAGCTCATTTCTGTGAATGCTCACTAAAGAGTTGAGGATCCCTCACACAGGGGATCGTTCGGGGCAAGGGTGGGGATCGAAAGGCGAGGGGATTGGATGGTTTCGGCGTTGAAGGGCCAAAGATGAACCCTCTTCAAGCGCGTTTACGAAGAAAGATCCAGGGGGAATGGTGGTGTCATGTCCGGGCGATGGGTCATGCCACTGCCAATCCCGGCATAAACCTCAAGGACCGGTTCCGATCGACTCGATCCGCCAGCCGATCGTTGGAGATTCCCGGCGCAGCATGAGGAAAAAGACCTGCTGTCCATTAGGGACCGTGAGGATGCGTTTCCATTGGACGTCGAGGAGAACAGCGCCATGTTGAAGATCCGGCCCTTCCGTCGATGAGAGGTCGATCTTCAGCACGCGCACCGATTGGAGGTTCTCAATGTCATCCGATCCCGGGTATTGAGGATTAAAAAAGTCGACCCATCCCAATTGGCGTGATAAATAAAGCTCTTGTTGGTTCGTCCCTTCACAAGCGCGCGCCATCCGGAAGTCTCCCCGAGCGGCCGCTTCGTAATAAGTGTGGATCACTTCTTCGGGTGAAAGCGCGGCCAGTTGCTGAACAAGCGGGTCCTGGAGATCCATCAAAGAATTGGCCCAATCCGTAAAGGGTTTCCCGGTAACCTCCTCCAAGCGCCGTCCAGACAGAGAGCAGGCACATGGAGCCCATCCACCTCCATCCAGCCAGGCTCCGACGATCTGCCCCTGCTGGTGCACGATCATCGCCAGTGGCCAATCTCGATTCGGCTCGAAGGCAGCGGGCAACCGCTCTTTCAACACGTATTCGCTTACTTCCACTTCTCTGCCGAGGTGTGCCGACAGGTCCAGCCCGCCGTCCTGACTCAATGCCGCAGCTGCCCCCCAGTACAAAGCAGTGGGGAATTCCCCGGGTTTCCATAAAAAGGAAGAGGGAAGTGTCCCGCTCTGGCGCTCGATCCCATAGAGCAAGGTCCACCCATAACGCTGGAAAAGGCTCGCATCTTGAGGATCGACCGGGATGGGATTCCCCGGGAGGGATGTCAAACCAAGGAGCATCGCGTTCCCATCACGAGAGATCTGCATCGGACCTTCGGAGAAGATGAGAACGCCCAAGCTAAGGTCGCCGCTTCGGTGGGAGAAAAAATAATCGAGAGAATCGGTCATGTGCCCGTCGGGTAATTGAAAGGTCATCCGGTAATGGTTCCAACCGGAAGAATCCGGCTTCTGACAAGGCGTCGCCTGCTGCAATGCGCTGTGCAGCGCATCAAGAAATTGGGGCTCGCTGATATGGACTTCCCGTTGCTCATTCACGCGAAAGGTCAGAGCTGAAAATCCCTTCATCACCTCTTGGTAGGAAGCAGGGATGGAAGGCTCCCCGGTGAGCGGTTCCGATGATGGCGTTGGTGTTGAGGTTTCTGGCACAGCAGGTGATGAGACCGGGCTAGGCGCCGATGTGCTGACTCCGGGTTGAGCGCAGGCGGTCAACAAAATCGCCGAGATCCCAAGGATGAAAATCGTGACATTTCTAAAATACATCGAACACCTCCCTTTTACTGTTTTAGACGGTGAATGTACCATCGATCACGGAACGCGAAGAATCGCCCGATGTTGTGATAGAAGGATCTCCCTTGTCTAGGAGTACAATATTTGTAGGACGATAACGGAGGCATGGGATGGTTTCACCAGGATCACGTGGGATCTTCGCAGCGGCCGGATGGGCAGTGGTGCTCCTTTGTTGCTTCCTCCTCCTGGCGGGTTGCTCGTTCCCTGTCGAGATCCATCAGGACGCTTACACCTTCGATGGCAACAGCCCCAACTGGCAGTGCGAATACCGCTACTATAAATCAATGCCTGATCCCATCTTTCCCGGTAAGGACCAAGAGACGGTCGCCTGCCAGCAATTGCTCAAGCATGACCAGGGTTTCCTTCCCCAGGGTCAGGCCATTGCGCGCGGTGCTTCCTGGTGGCATTGCGTGGATCCAACCATACAGATAGTAGGGATCTGCCTCCCCGCTTCCCAGGAGACGCGGCAGCGACCAGCGCTCCCCATCTGAAAATAGGATCGTAAGGACATCCCAGCTGGCTTGCAGCGAGGCGACTCGCTTCCAAGTACGTTGAAAGACAGCCGACTCCGGCCAATTGCCCGTAGGAAGTACCGCCCAAGGCAGGCGTCCTCGCATCTTGGCAAAGCGCCTCCCGGCGCTGTCAGCTGCGACCGCAACAGTTTCCTTGCTCCTGGGTCCAGACAACCCACCTACTTCTGGGAAGACCACCCAGCCGGGGGCTCGTACCAGCGGTCTTCCCAAGCACTTGACCAGCTCATCGAGGAAAGCCTCCCCTTCCTCCATCATCGCCATCAAGCGGGAGAGGGAAGGCCCCTTGCGCAAAACCCAACGCAAAGCTACTCGCTCTGCGCCCTGCCCTCGGCGAGTCCAACGGTGGCCCACCTGGGATGGATCGGGCGGGTGCAGCCAGGAGAAGACTTGATCGATGAAGAGCAGAAGGCGGGATTTGGCGTCCTCCAGGCTCTCCCCAGGGGCCAGGACCAGGCTTTCATTGCGTTTTCGCAAACGGTACAAGTTGTGACGCAGGCGAATTAGCTCGGCACGTTTCGCCGTGTACTCCTCTTCCTTGCAGCTGTTCAATTTTCCCAACCGATGAGCTTGACGCAGGTTGGCCAAGTGGCGACCGCGGCTCTCGATGACGGCTTGCAAGTGGTCCCCCTCCATCATCCGGGATAAAGCCAGAACCTGATCGGTGCGCCGCACCAAGCTGGGAAAATCCAAGCCGGGTTCGATGTGCTCCAATTGTTTGGCCAGGAGGGTGTCGAAGAGCTCGAGGCGGACGAAGGCACGCAGGCCCAGGAGGATCCCCCTGCCACCAGGGGGGACCGCCAGGACAGGGTCGTGGGTGAAGGCTTCAGCTTCCTTGCCGAGAGGGAAGGGTGCCCAGTGCAATTGAAGAGAAGGCCATCGGGCGCGCAGGGATCTCTCCACTGCATTCCGTATCTCCTGCGTGAGGGGAGCAACCAAGAACCAGCGCTCGTCCGTCTCCTGGAAGAAGAAGTTGCCCAACGCCAGCCCCTCTTCCAGGAAACGGCGCAAGGATTGTTCCTCCGCTGGGGAGAGAAGTCCGCGCAGGCATAATACTTGCCGGGGCACATCCTCCATATCTTGCGGAAGGGGACTACCCAGGAGGGCGCCGGTCAGGCTGACTTTTAAGTAACTGGCCACCGACCAGGAATGGTGGAAGAGGTCCAAGTCGTTGGCGCTGCGGCGCGTTTCGGCCAAGGCCGGTGAGAAGGCGCGGCGCAGGAGAGGGATCAGGACCCGGCGCGCGGAAACGATCCGGTTAGGGTGCAGGATCGCCGCCAGCTTCGGCCAAAGGGCGTGGCGCAATTGATCCAGTTGTTGGGGAACGATCAGTTCCTCGCAACCGAAGGGGGTGGCCCGATAGGTAGACAGATAGGGTTGTTTGGCCAGATCGGAGGGATTCGATTTGTCTTCGGCCGAGCTGAAGCGGTCGCAGGCTTGCAGCAGACGGGCGAAGGGCAACAGGTGGAACGGGGCGCTGTTGGTACGCTTGTTGCCGTGATGCAAGGTCAGGAAGTGTTCCAGACGAACCCCCTCCAGGAATGCAGGAAGCGGGTCATACCGCGTGGATCTCCAGCAGCCCCAGAAAGAAGCCAAGGGGGTGGCGAAGAAAGCAGCCACAGGTGGTGGAATTTCTCCGGCGAAGAGTTGCAGGGCTTCTCCATGGCGATCCTGTTCGCGATAGTCGGCCGCCTTGGCGCGGAGGAACTGGCTGGAAAGCTTGCCCACATCGTGCAGGAGAGCCCCGACCTCAGCAGCGAGGACCAATCGGCGAACTCGTCCCAGATGGCTCAGCTCACCACTCATCCCCTTGTACTACTTGCTTTGGGCATGGGGCGTGTCGTTGGTGGCTTGCTCCAGTTCTTCTCCTAGTTGCTTCTCTTGTGCAGGTTCCGGCTCTCGCCCCCCGTAGCGGGCCAAGACAAAAGCCTCGGTGATGCCGCGCACCGGTTGTTCCAGCCAGGGAAGGGCAGGAGAAGCGCGCCGAGCATACTCGTAAGGAGTCTCCACCGCCTGGCGAGCCCAACCTATCCGTGCCAAGAAAGCCAGCAGACGGAAATAGAGAGCAAAGATGCCACCACGAACCAGCCCCGGGCTTGTCTCATTCGTAGCCAGCCGCTTCCTCTTTTCTGCTCGCATGAGCCGTGTGCGAGAGATGCTGCGCCAGACGAAAAAGGCCACCAAGAGAAAGATGACCGCTCCCAGGATGGTGGCCCAGACGGCGTAGCGAGAGATAAAGGTCACGATGGAAGCGAGGAACTGGCCCAGGCTTTCCACTCCTCCGGAAGCGCCTGTCGTGGCGGTGAGGGTTGTGGCAGCGACACTTGGGGTTGCAGTCGGGTTGGCCAAACCGAAAGCAGCCCGGATCCCCCGCCATACCTCCAGCAAGAGGGTGAAAAAGCGGCCCATGATGGGACCCAACAGGGGGGGTAACAACCACAGCGAAAGCACCAGGAAAGTGCCGGTCGCTATCATGTAGGCGACGGTCAACCCCTTCCCCATGCGCAAGAGGAAGTACCCCATCAGCACCATCGCCCCCAGGAGGATGACCGTGCTGGCCGCTACTGCCCAGCGGGTCATCGACTCGGGCATATCCAGGGGAGGGAGATGATAAAGAGGCACGTCGCGGTCCGGCAGAGGGCCAGTTGGGCGTATCGAAGGGAAGCCTGAAGCCCCCCCTGCAGCCGCCTCCTGCGAGGACCAGACAAAGGCCGGAAGTGAAGGTAGGGTCAACTGGGCGTAGCTGAAACGGGCAACCGCCCAGGGAACCACCAGAAGCAACAGAGGCAAAACAATCAGCAATGACCAACGTAGGGCTCGTCGCAAATCACCTTGGCGATGAGCCAGCCGTCTGCTTTCCCAGCGCTCCCGCCGCTGCAGGTGGGTGGCCAGCAGAAAAACTGCAACAGCCAATATTACCAATGGCAGGAAGAAAAAGCTGGAAGTGGGAAGAGGCTCCAGCCAAACCAATAACAAGAGCGTGGTGAAGACCGGCCAGCCCCAACTGTGTGAGCGCAGGGCGCCGCGCATGGCCAAAGTCACCGGTCCCCAAAAGAGTACACCTAGCAGCAGGAAGAGAGCAGCGGAGAGGGAGACCTCCCCTGCCGCTTGGCTGAGAGCAGCGGCCTGAAAGAGGAGGCCTTCGCGGAAAAGGCTGACCATCCCCTGACCGATCTGCCTTAGCCATTGGACATCATCCCAGGGGGAGCCCGGGAAGAAAAGGACTTTGGTCAGGATCAGGACCAACGGGATGAACCAGAGCCAGCCTCGCAAGTCAATATTGCGGTGTTCCCTTAGCAAGGGCACCATCATGGCTATGCCGAAGAGCAGCAGCAGACCCCACAGTAACGGCCAGGGGGAGAGCTGGCCGAGGAAGAAGGCCTGCAGCGCGAACAGGCAGCACAGCACCACGGGGAGCGCCAAACTGGCCAGTCTGGCTTTGGGTGGCGCTAATGGCAGCAGGTCGTCATTGGGCGTGCTGTTGTTAAGGTGAGGCATTTCTTATTAGACCGCGGTCGGGCAGATGGAGTTCTTCCTCAGACCACGACTGAGAGCGGGTCGTTCCCTCCCACCAGGCGTACCCGCACCCCCTGCGCTTCCAGCAGAGCGGAGCTGCGGCGCAGTTCGACCACCTCCTGGGGGTCTAACAGCCAAGATGGGCGGGGCTTCTCCCCCGGAAGGAGGAAAGAGCCCTCGTAGAGCAAATAGAGGGTCAAGTGTTGGGTCCTCCGGTGCAGCTCGGCCAATCGCATCACCAGTTCGCGCGGCAGCAGGGAAGAGATCAGGATCAGGTTGCTTTGCCAAGGCAGTTGGCGGGCGGCTTCTCGCATCCCAGCCAACAGCTCACCCTCCCCCAACTGAGCTCGAGCCAACTCCTCCATCTGGCGTAAAAAGTGGTCCTTACCGCTTCCCAAGGTAACGGAGGGCCGCTTGGAGGGAAAGCTTACCAGGGCGGTAGGGATATGCTTCTCCTCAGCGTAGCGTAGAATGGATGCAGCGATCATAGCGGCAAAATCCTCATAGACTTCCAGGAAACCGCGGTTCAAGCGGCCCAAAGTCAAGTCCAGCCAAAGGGTGATGGCGGTGTTGGCGGTGAACTCGAATTCTTTCACCATTAACTGTCCAAGGTGAGCGCTCAATTTCCAGTGGATCCGCTTCATCGGGTCCTGTGGTTCGTAGGAACGGATTCCGGAGACTGAAGTGGTGTCCTCGTAGGCGTGAAAACCGCTCTTTTGGCCTTCGAAAGGTTTGCGCAGGGGTAGCTTGACCTCCTCCAGGGGGAGGATTCGAGGAAAGACCAATGCCGAGGCAGGGGCAGATTCGCGGCGCTCCTGGCGCATAAGCCCCCAGGGATCACCGCTGGCTACCAGCAACGGCTTCAAATTGAAATCGCCGCGCTTATTGAAGCGAACCTGATAGCGCAATAGGCGGCGTTCCTTGGGCATCAGGCTGAGGGCGTTGCGAGCTGAACCACCGGCAGGCACCATGTAAGGAGGGAAGTCGTCCCAGACTTCCATCCAGGGAACGGGTAGGCGTCCGGTATTCTCCAGCGTCAGCTCCACGGTAGCCGTATCCCCCACCATCAAGCGGTCGGGAAGGATGCGCCGGCTGAAGTGCACGCCCCCGGCACGATTGGGATGCCTTCTTTCCTCCCCCACAGTAATCCTCGAAGGTAAGCGCTGGATGGCAGGCTTGGCCATAAAAAAAGCTAACACCAACAAGAGCAGCAGAAAGAGGGTGAAGAGAAGAGCGGTGCGACCGCCCAAGGTGACCAATGCAAGCAAAGCGATAGTGATCAGGATGAAGGGGATTCGCTTTAGCCGCACGATCCCCTCGCAGGAAGGCTCGCGGACAAGCAATGTCCGGGTCCCAGGGAAAGCTGGAAACTCCCGAACGGCATTGTCGGAAGGAAAAAGCCGCTAGGGGGCCAGTTTGCCTTCGATGTAGGACACGGCATCGCCGACCGTGACCAATTTGGAGAAGTCTTCGTCCGGGACTTGGATGGAAAACTCCTTCTGCATCGCTTCAACGAGGAACCAGAGGTCCAGGGAGTCGGCGTTGAAGTCTTCCACGAAGTGCTGCAATTCCAGGATTTCCCCCTTCACGCTCATCTTCTCCCGGATGATGCAAGCCACTTTCTCTAATATCTCATCGTGCATGTGCGTCTCCTTTTGTGGGTCCATCTCAACGAGTATGGCGAATCATAGCAAGCCGTCCGTCAGCGGTCATCTGTCCGGCGCATCAAAAGGAGAACCAGGAGCATATTGGTCAGGGCTAGCAGACCGATCAGCACTCCTTGATTGAAAAGACGAGCTCGTCGCTCGCGCAGGCGCTTCTCCAAATGCACCCGTTCCATCACCTCGTCAGCCAGCGGGGGCGGGGCGGTGAAGGCTCGCAATCTATTACTGGAGAGTAAGCGCCGGTTCTCTTCCAGTTGCTGCAGCTTCCCCCGGCAGTTATCGCAGCTACGCAGATGCTCCTCAAGCTCAAAGGCTTCTGCGCTTGAAAAGTCCCGTTCCAGGTAAGCGGGTAATAAAGCTACCGATTCTTCGCAGCGCATCCTATTTCTCCTCCTTCTTCATTTGTTGACGGTAGCGGCTTTTAAAGTCCAACCGCGCCCGATAGATGCGAATCTTGGCTGCTGCCAAAGAAATCTTCAAGGTGCTCGCCACATCTTCATAGGAGAAGCCATAGATGTCGCGCAAAACCAGGACTGACCGGTATTTGGCGTTCATTGACCAGAGAACCTCGTCGACATGGTCTTTCAAGTCCAGGCGGTCCAGCTCCTCCTCGATGGGGAAGTCCCCACCGTGGTTCTCATCACTGGAAGGCTGCTCCTCCTCCTGGAAGGGAGTGCAGCGCTCACGCTCGCGCCGACGTTTCTTGATGCTGTCCAGGCAGATGTTGGCTGTGACCCGGTATAACCAGGTGGACAGCTCGGAGCGCCCCTCGAAGCGTGGCAAAGTTCGCCAGACGCGCACGAAGACTTCCTGCGAGATATCCAGAGCATCATCCGGGTTAGCCAGGATGCGCAAGGCAAGCGTGTAGACCAGGTTCTGGTGGTACCGCACCAGCTCCTCAAAGGCAGTTTCGTCTCCCAACTGCGCCAGATGTAGGACTCTCTTATCGAAAGGCATCGCTTCTTTGGCCTGTATGGTAAGAGGATAGCACGGGTGAAGGAAAGGATCGAAGGGCGGCTTCTCGAGGGTATCCACTTGCCAACCCACCCTTACGGAAACCTGTTGATGGTCTCGATTCGCCGCAGACGTCTATCCCATATAATGGGATAGAGATGCGGCACTTTGGAAACGAAACTGGATTCTCTTCTTTGGCGAAAGCTCTGCTCCGATGGTACGGGGACAATAGACGCGACCTGCCTTGGCGGAAGACCAAGGATCCCTACTGTGTCTGGGTCTCGGAGGCGATGTTGCAGCAAACCCGGGTGGAGACAGCCCTGCCTTATTACCTTCGCTTTCTGGACCGCTTCCCTACCCTGGCTGACCTAGCCTGGGCTAGCGAGGAGGAGGTTCTTGCCGCTTGGCAGGGCTTGGGTTACTACAACCGAGCCCGCCTCCTCCACCAGGGCGCCCGCGAAGTCCAAGAGAGGTTTGGAGGCCGACTCCCGGTTTCTTACGAAGAACTTCGCTCGCTCCCGGGGATCGGTCCGTACACGGCAGCCGCCATCGCCAGCATTTGTTTCGGCCTGCGTCAACCTGCCCTCGACGGCAACGCCCTGCGCGTAACCAGCCGCTGGTGGGACCTCCACCAAGAGGTGGGATCGCCTCCTGCCCGCCACTTCCTTAATCAACACCTGCAAGAAGAGATGCCGGCCGATCGCCCCGGTGATTTCAATCAGGCAGTGATGGAGCTGGGCGCTACTCTTTGCCTCCCAGCGACCCCTCGCTGCGACCTGTGCCCAGCCGTCTCCTTCTGCCTGGCACGTTTACGCAATACGGCAACCGAGTTGCCCCTGCGTCGAGTTCAACTTCCTCCCCGTCCAATCGAAGTGGTTTGCGCTGTGATCTGTCGAAGCGATGGCTACTTGTTGCGCAGGCGCCCCCCAAAGGGGTTGTTGGCCGGGATGTGGGAATTCCCCACTGAACCGGTCGAAACCGAGGCCTCACCGTTGCAATCGCTGGCTGATCTTCTCCTGGATTGGGGTATCACCGGGGAGATAAGCCAACAATGGAAGAAGCTGGTTGCCACTTTCACCCATCTTCAATGGCGGATGGCCATTTTCCGCGTCTCCTTCCCAATCGGCGCCGGCCCTAACGCACCGTCTTGGCGCTGGGCTACCCTTTCCGAGCTGCAGTCGCTGCCTATGGGGCAGCCTCACCACCGGGTGGCCGAGTTGCTAGAGTGTTCGGAGATTCCCCAGACGTCCTGAGCGGGACTCCCCCCGTCCTTGCTTCGCACCCCGCGGGCTTCCATAATTTAGTCGCTGAGCGATTCAATAACTCGGTGGTTAGAAGAGCCAGCAGCTGAGTGGTTGAGTAAGATCAATAGAGGTTCGACTTTGCCAGTAAACTCGGCCACCGGACTACGCGTTACTTGATTACTTAATTATCCACTTAACCACTGGATCACTGATCCACTTCTTGTAGACCACAGACAGAGGAGACCGAATGGAACTGAACGAACACGTGACACAACTGCAGGAACCCTTGGTGCAAGCGTTGCAGGAGCTGATCCGCTACCCCAGCGTGCGCGGGGAAGCCGCGCCAAGACGCCCCTTCGGCGATGAAGTTGGCCAAGCGTTGGAGTGCGCGTTGGCCATCGCCGGTGGCCTGGGTTTCCGTACAGCCAACCTGGATGGCTATGTCGGCTACGCCGAGTGGGGCAAGGGGGAAGAGTATGTCGCCGTCTTGGCCATCTCGATGTAGTGCCGGCCGGGGAGGGCTGGAGCCACCCCCCTTTCGGCGGCGAGATTCAC
>JAPLHW010000010.1 GCA_026389425.1 Coprothermobacterota bacterium | reverse complement strand
GCCTTTGCTTCGGCATCGCCTGGATCAGCCGTTCCCTCCCCTACCCAACGGTTCTTTTCAGCTATCTGGGCAACATCAATCTGCTGTTGGCACTTTTCAACCTGATCCCTGCCTTTCCCTTGGATGGCGGCCGCATCTTGCGTGCCATGCTGTGGCAATGGAAGAAAGACTTACGGCAGGCCACGCGCATTGCCGCAAAAGTCGGGGTGTTCATTTCCTACTTGCTCTTTCTCTTGGGCTTCGCATCGATCGTCCTCTGGGGAGATCTTTTTGGAGGGCTTTGGTGGATCATCCTCGGATGGTTCCTGCAGGGAGCGGCCGGTTCCGGCTACCGCCAACTAGTAGTCAAACAAGCTTTAGAGAACTGGCCTGTCCGCGCCATCATGAGCCAAGAGATCCCCAGCGTACCACCCAATCTGACCCTGGAGGAGTTGGCCAATCAACTTTTTACCGGGAAGGGGCAGGCCGCTTTTCTGGTGCAATTATGGGGAGATACGCAGGGGCTGGTTACACTCAGCGACTTGAGTAAAGTCCCGCGTCAGGAGTGGCCACGGGAGGTGGTTCGGACGGTAATGACTCCCTTGGATCGTTTGGTCACAGTGGGACCGGAGGATTCGGCTTACAATGCCCTGGCCAAGATGAGCACCGCTAACATCGGCCGTCTGCCGGTTCTCGAGGACGGCAAAATCATCGGTTTGGTCTCCCGCCAAGATCTGCTCGACTCGTTGCGGGTGCGCGCTCAAATGATGGGAACCGAAAACAACCTGCCGAATCAATCCTCAAAGCATCGCCAATAAAGGATTGTGGTCAGATTTGCTTTCAGTATGGGTAGAACATGCTGCCGCAGGTTGTCTAGCCGCAGGCTATCAAGTGTGCTTATACTGAAAGGTCCGAATTGATCAAGAACGAGGAGGCTATCATGAAGCTGGAGTATCCGATTACCTTTTTCTACTACAAAGATTTGCGGGAAGTCATCTCATTCTACGAGGAAATCCTGGGGATGCACTTGGCCATCGACCAGGGTTTTTGCCGAATTTATGCCATCAATGAGCGGGCTGGCTTCGGCATCGTGGATGAGGAGCGCGGCGCCTTGAAAACTTCGCCGGACAAACCGGCTCTCCTTACCTTGGTTGTCGATGACGTCGACGCCTGGTACGCCTATCTTCAGAAGCGTTCCGTAGCAGGCTTGACCCCTCCCCTTCTGCACCGGGAGATCGGGGTGTACGGCTTTTTCTTCCAGGATCCGGCAGGGTACAAGATCGAAATGCA
This sequence comes from Coprothermobacterota bacterium, assembly GCA_026389425.1. Lineage (GTDB taxonomy): Bacteria > Caldisericota > JANLFM01 > JANLFM01 > JANLFM01 > JAPLHV01. The sequence goes on along the minus strand of JAPLHW010000010.1, from coordinate 3,048 downwards.
ATGCTTCCTGGAAAGCGGTCCCACCCTAACCCAAGCAGCTCAGTCGGCCAAACGCTGACTGACTCTACGGTGGAGTGGAGAGAAAGAATTGGCGGGGTCGTTAAACCCCGCCAATGAAAGAAAGGAGAGAAGGCCAAGCCTTGCGGCCAGCGAGAAGGTCCGTGCTATTTGATCGCCTGGTACCAGTTCTCCGGGTACTCATCAGCGCGGTTGTCAGCAGATGGAGCGAGTACGTCGATGCCCAGGATCTCGGTGATGAAGCATTCCACCACCCCTTTCACGATTGACCCTTGCTCCAGGTGACCGCTCGAGGTGGGAACGTTCCAGGCTCCGCCGATCACTGCATGGATAGCTGGGAAGGGCTCTTCTTTGCCGTCTTTGCCGGGGCGAGGGTGAATTACGCCACCCATGGCGCCGACCATTGAGAGGTTCTCGAAAGTGGCGGGCGCTTCCCAATGCCAGTTGGTTGGGTCGTTCTTATCCGGAATCCACATCAGTAGGCGGGCCGGCTGGAGTCCACCCATAAAGGCAGCGTGGATTTTGGCGAAACGAACATTGTGATCTTTGGCAAATTGCTGCACGGCCAGGAAGACATCCGCCCCAGTGGTCATTCGAATGATCCATTCGCGGCCACGCTGTGCTTCGACAACATGGTACTCATTATTTGATTCTGAATCGAGTTCCCATTTCTGCATAGCAATACTCCTTTGTGTTTTTATTCGATTGAAACATGATGCCGCAGGCTAACATGCTAGACAAGCCACCGGCATGGTGTCCTATCATGCTGCCGCAGGCTGTTTTGGTGGCAAGCTGTTTTGTTGATCTGTCACGTAGACGTACCCCTCCATCACCTTGACGGCAGCTCCACCCAGGCGGATAGCGGAGATGTTGTGGGGGGTTCCCTGAAACTCAAACACGCCATACCCCGGGCGTCCGATGATGTGCCCCTGCTCCAATTGCAGAGTTGGCCCCAGTTTCAGGTCATAGTGGATTATGTACGCGCCCATGCAGCCGGAAGCAGATCCGGTGAAGGGGTCTTCCGAGGCGCCGCGGGGGTCAACCAAGCGAGCATGGGTGTCTGCCTCTGGGCTGAACCCACCCAGGGTGAAAAGGAAGATAGCGTCCACCCCAGCGCGCTCGATCAAGCTCACAGCGCGAGGGCGATCTGTTTCCAGTCGCTGTAGAGCGGCTAAATCACGAAGAGGAACAATCAAGAATGGAACTCCGGTGGAGACCACCTGGGGCAGGCAGTCATCGCGTAAATCCTTCGTAGCGAGGCCGAAGCAAGGAGCCACCTCTTCCCGTGCAAACTGCAGGCCGAAAGTGGGCGCTTTTTGGGTCATCACCATACGCACTGGCCACCCATTCCGCACTTCGATCTCCACTGGCAGGACACCGATGTTGAACTCCAGCTCCAGCCGAGTGAACGGTTCCACCAGGGCGATCGCTCCAGACTCGGCCAGCATGAAAGAAGTGGCGATAGTAGGGTGCCCGGCGAAAGGGATTTCATAACGAGGGGTAAAGTAGCGCACGCGGAAATCAGCTACAAGAGAGGGGAAAACGAAGGCCGTCTCGGAGAGGTTCGCCTCCCGGGCGATGGCCTGCATTTGGTCTGGGGACAAGCCGTCTGCCTGGGGTAAAATCATGCAGGGATTGCCCTGGAAGCGCTCGGTGGTGAAAGCGTCGATGGTGACGGTGCGGTAACGGCGCAGCATCCTCTATATCCGGCCAGTCACCAGGGCGATCAGGGCCATGCGCGCGTACATCCCGTTTTTTACCTGACGGAAGTAGGCCGCACCACCGAAGTCGTCCACATCGGTGGCTATCTCGTTGACTCTTGGCAGAGGGTGGAGGATGGTCAAACCCGGTTTGGCCTGGTCGACCAAGGCTCGGTCAAGGATAAAAGCGTTTTTCAGGGCATCATATTGAGTGGGGTCGGCAAAGCGCTCTCTTTGGATGCGTGTCATGTAGACGACGTCAGCCTGGCGCAAGGCGCCCGAGAGATCCGCCGTCTCCTCGATGGTGATGCCGTACTCTCGCAAGCTTGCACTGATCTCGCTGGGCATCTGCAACAAGCTGGGCGCGACGAAGAGCAAACGAGTGCGGTAGTGCTTCAGCAGCTCGACTAGCGCATGTACCGTGCGGCCGTGCTTGAGATCCCCGACCAAAGCGACAGTGAGACCATCCAAGGCGCCCTTCTCGCTCTTGATTGTCAACATATCCAGCAAGGCCTGGGTGGGATGCTGGCCGGCGCCGTCCCCCCCGTTGAGGATCGGGACTGTGGCCACTTCCGCTGCTAGGTCGGCCGATCCAATCTGCGGGTGCCGCATGGCGATCACATCGACATATTGGCAGACGGTGAGGATGGTGTCTTGCAGCGTTTCTCCCTTGGCGGTGGAGGAGGTGGAAGCTTCCGAGAAGCCGATTACCGAGCCCCCCAAGCGCTCCATCGCCGATTCGAAGGAAAGGCGGGTGCGAGTTGAAGGCTCGAAGAAGAGCGTTCCCAAGATATACCCCTTCATCAAGTCCAAGGAAGGCTTCTCTTTCAGCTCTTCGCGGAATTGTTCCCCAACCTCCAAGACCCGCTCGATCTCGGCCTTGCTGAACTGCTTACCGCTGAGAATGTGCTTCCCTTTCAAAGAAATGGTCATGGTGTCCTCCTTATGACAATCCGCGCACGACTTTGGCGAGGGTTTTGATACCGCTTCGAATCTCATCGGGGGTTAAGGCGCAAAAAGGCAGGCGAACGAAGCGATCCCCTGTACCATCGGCGTAGAAGCCCCGCCCGTCGCTGAGAAGCAGCTCGACTTCCTTCCCCTTAGCCAAAAGAGCGTCAGCCCGGATCTCCTTTTTTAAGGTCAAACCAACGAAGAAGCCCCCCTGTGGGCGCACCCAGTCGGCCATGTCGCCCATCTCTTCCTGAAGAACGGCCAGCATTGCTTCCAATCGCTGACCGTATAGCTCTTGCAGTCGTTGCACTTGGTGATCCAACCAGCCATGGGCGAGAAAGCGGTAGACCAAGGCTTGGCTAAGCAACGAGGGTGTAAT
>JAPLHW010000242.1 GCA_026389425.1 Coprothermobacterota bacterium | reverse complement strand
CGTGCCAGTTCTTCTTCCCCCGGTATGCTCAGGCGATTGGAAAAAAATTCCGCCGTAGGGAGCACCAGCGGGCAAGGGGGTAAAATCCAGCCTCGTAGATCGAAGATGGAACGCAAGGCGAAACCCTTCAGCACGATTCTTCCTTTCTTGGTTGCCGGAGAAAGCCCTAGTTGCCGCGCGGACGACCGGCCGCAGGAACGCTTTCTTCTTGGGGGGGGGCAGATTTGAAATCTGTCCCCATGGCGCGCGGTGGTGACGGGGGACGACACAAGCCCATGGCGGCGAGGATCTCACGGTACATGCGCATGCGCCAGAGCAGACCTCGCCACCAGCCGATCTTCTGTTCCTTTCGCAATTGCCCGACCCCTTCCATCGGCACCCGCTCCAGTCGAATGCCGTAGGTGTGGATATACCGGCTTAAGACGGTCTCCAGGCCATAACCTATCCCGAGACAGGGGGTGATCGCGGTCAGCCAGAGTTGCCTTGTGAGGCAACGTTGACCGTTCAAGAAGGGGGTCAAGTTCTGGCTGAGGTCGGTCTGCCAACCCCCGTGGCGGAAGACACCGAGCGTAGTCTGAGTTCGGCCGGCAACAACCGGTTCAATCAAAGCCGAGATATGTTCAGGTCGCAGCCCCAACAAATCAGCATCGAGCAACACCAGCAAGCCAGCTTCAGTTGCCAATACGCCATCCTGGAGAGCGCGGTCCTTCCCCCCGTTTCGTTCCCGGACGATCACACGCGCTCCAGCTTGGGCAGCTTCCTGGGCAGTGCGATCGGTGGAGCCGTCGGAAATAACCACGACTTCCTGAACCAGCGGACAATCGAGGCAGGTCCGAACCACCTGCGCGACCGTCCTCTCTTCGTTCCAGGCGGGAATCAGGCAGGCGACATTCATGGCAAGCGAGCGATCTCCTGACGGAGGGCTTGCAGCAGTCCCTTCCGTTCGACCGTCCGTATCAAGGCGCCATCCCGGAAAAAGCCTATTTTCCCCGCCATCCAGATCAAGCCAAGGTCTGCCGCGGCAGCCTCACCAGGACCGTTCACTTCACAGCCCATTACCGCCACTGTCAGGGGTCGCTGAATCTCCGGGGTCAATTTGCGTACTGCGGACAATAGCGGCGCCAGCGGCTGGCGCGTGCGCCCGCAGGTAGGGCAGGACACCAGGCGAAGTCGGGTGGGACGCAAACTCATACCCTCCAACAGAGCGATGGCTGCGAGGACTTCAGTCTCCGGCGGGGTCGACAAGGAGATGCGCAGCGTGTCACCGATCCCCTCTGCCAAGAGCGGTTGGCAGGCGAGCACAGAGTGAACCAAGCCCTCCGGAAGTGGGCCGGCTTCAGTCAAACCGATATGTAAGGGGTACTCGTAGCTCTGGGTGAAACGCCGGTTAGCCTCGATCGTGTCGGAAGCACAACTGGCCTTGAGGGAAAAGATCAGTTGTTCGAAACCGATCTCGCCAGCCAGGTGGAGAAATCGCTCCGCTCCTTCCACTAACTGCCCGGGCAAGTCCAAGGCAAGCAAACCCTTCGGCAGCGAGCCGCTGTTTAATCCGGCTCGCAGGGGAATGCCGGCCTGCGCCGCTTGCCGTAACACTTGGATTTGCCCAGAACGAGTCATATTGCCTGGATTGATGCGCACTTTTGCCACACCCGCATCGATGGCCAGTAGGGCCAACCGGGGTTGGAAGTGGATATCGGCAACCAGGGGGATGGAGCTGCGCTTGACCAGCTCAGCCAAGACGGGGATCGAGCCCTGGTCCGGAACAGCCATGCGCACGATCTGGCACCCGCACCGTTCAAGCCGCTTCAGTTGCCTCAAAGAGGCTTTGGCGTCATGCGGGTCGCACTTCAACATACTTTGGACCGAGATCGGCGCTCCCCCGCCCACCGCCACCGAGCCCACCAGTATCCGGCGGGTGCTTACCATAGGCGGCGGATGTCCTGGAAGGTGATGTAAAGGAAGAGGCCGATGATGAGGAAGAACCCTACCGTGTGAATCATCTCTTCCACGCGCCGGTTCACCCGGCGCCTTGTGAGGGCCTCAATCAAGAGGAAGATAATGCGCCCGCCGTCGAAAGCGGGGATCGGTAGCAAGTTCAAGACGCCGAGGTTGATCGAGAGAAAGGAGGTAAACCACATCAAGCTGAGGAAACCGCTCTGGGAGAACTGTGCGGTAACCTGGACGATCCCGACCGGCCCAGTCAGATCAGAGATGCTGGCTTGCCCGGTGATCAGCATCCCAAGAGAGAGAAAAACCAGGGAAACCAGTCGCCAATACTGCACAAAAGACTGGACGAAGGCTTCCCCCAAGGGGAGGCGAACCGCACGCGGACCGATGCCCAACATCCAACGGTTCTCTGCCTCTGGATAGGTGGGGGTCACAGAAAAGGTCAGCGGCTGACCTCCTCTGTCCAGTTGAAGCTGCAGGGGATTACCCGCTTTTGATAACTGTTCGATCAAGCTTCGCTCCTGGTCCCACGTCTGGACTGCGTTGCCGTTGATGGAAAGGATCTTATCCCCAGTCTGCAAGCCAACTACTTGAGCCGGATAGCCGGGTAGGATCTCCCCAATGACGGTGTCGTTCACCGCGATGGGGGAAAAGAGCGAGACGATCAAGATCAGCACCCAAGCGAAGACCAGGTTGAAGAGGACCCCTCCGGCCAGGATTAGAAAACGGCGCCATTTGGACTGGGCGTAGAAGCCGCGTGGGTCTTCCTCGTCTCCTTCCATGCCGGTGATCTTGGCATAGCCGCCCAAAGGGAAGACATTCAGCCGATAGACGGTCTCCTTCCTCTTGAAAGAGAAGATGGCTGGTCCGAAGCCCAGGGCGAACGCTTCCACCGGTACACGAAATGCTTTGGCAAAGAGAAAATGGCCCATCTCGTGTACAAATATCAGTACACCCAGGACGAGGATCGCCAATAGAATGTTCCAAATTGTCAGCAACGAATGTTCTCCTTACAATGATAATATAAAGATACCATAGAAATAGACCAAAGGTGCGGTGAACAGGAGGCTGTCCAACCGGTCCAGGAAGCCGCCGTGGCCAGGGATCGCTCGAGAGGAGTCTTTGATGCCGGCGTCTCGCTTGAGCATCGATTCAAAGAGGTCCCCCAGCACACTGAAGAGGCTGATCAGGAGCCCAAGTGGGAGGAGAGGCAGGAGGGGTGTACCAAAGAGCAGGCCCACTGCAAAGACTCCGCCGACTCCACCGAAAAAACCAGCTAGCGTTCCAGCCAGGGTTTTCCCCGGGCTGATCTGGGGAAATATCCTGCGTCTTCCCCACCAGTGCCCGGCAAAGTAGGCGACAATATCACAGAGGAGGGTTCCAACCAGGAAGAGTAAGAAATAATAGAGGCCATCAGGCCATTGCCTTAAGAGGAAGAGCCAATGGAGGGGGAGGCCGATGTAGAGGAGACCAAAGAAAAGAGCGGCGATACGCGTGCGGTTTCCCCCCTTCGCTGCGAGAAGGAAATAGGTCGATCCGGCGAAGAGCAATAACAGGGCGATCCCTTCCAACGGAAGGGAGAAGAATGGGCTTGAGCAAAGAAAGATAGCCAGAAGAAGGAGAAGAGAAGCGCGACGGTCAGGGAGCGGGACGGCGTATAGGCCGCTTAACTCCCAGAGTGCAAATCCTCCAAAGACCAATAGAAGAGCCCAAAAGAACCATCCCCCCAGGTAGCTGCAAGCGAGAGCCACCGGTAAGAGGACGAGCGCGGAGAGGGTTCTTTGGCGGAGATGATCCAAGGTCAGATCCGCCCGAAACGCCGGGTACGCATCTGAAACTCGGTCAAGGCGCGTTCTGCTTCGAGTGGCGTGAACTCCAGCCAAGGCAATGATGAAAAGAAGAGCTCGCTGTAAGCGATCGACCAGGTCAGCGCAGACCCGATAGTGTGGCTCCCACCGGTCAAGATCACCAGGTCGGGTTCGGTCCAATTCCGTCCGGTGAAGTATTCAGTCACCGTTTCTTCCAGGAACTGTTCCCCCTGAAAATAACGAACCAGTTTCAGCAGCATCTCTTTCTCGCTGTAGGCCAATCCGATGTTCAGCACAGGCGCCTCGACCCGCTCCATCCGATCACTCCGCAGGAAACGGAGGGTTACCCCCTCTCCAACGAGCGGCTCCAAGGCTTTTAGGAACGCTTCCTCGGGCAGAGATTCGGGGAAAAAACAACTGACCTGCCGGCACCCTGCTCGAAAGAAAACCTCAGCTACCTCAACCAATCTACTGGCATAGCGTACAACGGTCATCTCCCCCTCATCGCCCGAATCGTGATAACCCTCAACCAGGATCGCCAAATGGACGGGTACAACGCCAGCGCTCATCTGTCTTGCACTCTCCGCCAAGGTTCCTCGCTGCGTGGCTCGCGGTGGGGCGAGCGATAGTTCTCATGGCTTACCAGGGCAATAAGTCCAAGGCTTGTACGTCGTAAGAGAATCAGCCGGACCGACCCTAAGGGCTCTACTGGAAAGGGCGGTTGCAGCAATTCTACGGCCACAATCACCTCGCCATCTTGCGCCAACTCACCCTCCACTTCGCCCCATAGGCGCCCGTAGTAGGTTTGCAGTTCCTCGGCGGACTTCAAGGAATCCCCTCTATACCTCGAGGATCTGCTGTTCTTTCTTGGCCAGCGCGTCCTCCACCTTCTCAATGTGGCGATCCAGCAGCTTCTGTACTTTCTCTAGGGTGTTTTTCTGCTCGTCTTCGGAGATCTTGCTCGCGTCCTTTAGTTTCTTCAATTCCTCGTTGGCCACCCGCCGGTGGGTGCGCAACTCCACCTTGCTGTCCTCCGCCATCTTCTTCGCCATCTTGGCCAGCTCGCGACGTCGTTCTTGGGTCAGGGGTGGAAAAGCGACTCGCACCACCCGCCCGTCATTCTGAGGTGTAACCCCTAGGTTGGCTTTGAGAATGGCCTTCTCCACTTCTTTCAGCAAGGACTGCTCCCACGGTTGGATCACCAGTATGCGGGGCTCTGGGGAAGTGATCGTGGCAACTTGGCTCAAAGCCATCGGTGCTCCGTAGTAAGGGACCGTTACCTTCTCCAGGAAACTTGGCGAGGCTTTCCCCGCACGGAGAGTCTGGAACTCTCGCAGCAAGGCCCCAATGCTCTTCTCCATTCGTTCCTCGGTTTGGTGCAGGATCTCCTCGATCATCTCAATCCTCCTTTACGATCGTACCGATCTGCTCCCCCGTGACGGCTCGTCGGATATTGGCCGGATCGTTCAGATTAAAGACCACAATCGGCATCTTATGTTCTCGGCAGAGCGCCACAGCGGTCGCATCCATTGCTTTTAAATCTTTGCTGAGGAATTCCGTATATGTCATCTGGCGGTAGAGGCGCGCCTCGCTGCAAATCTTTGGATCAGCATCGAATATGCCCTCCACTTGAGTGCCCCGAAGCAGAACTTCCGCCTCGATCTCGATCGCACGCAGGGCTGCGGCCGAGTCTGAAGTAAAGAAAGGACTGCCGGTGCCGGCGGCGAAGATCACCACACGCCCCTTTTCCAGGTGACGGATGGCTCGGCGGCGGATGTACGGCTCGGCGATCTTGTGCATATCGATCGCAGTCTGCACCCGAGTAGGGACACCGGTGCGCTCCAGAGTAGCCTGCAGGGCCAAAGCGTTCATTACCGTAGCCAACATGCCCATGTAGTCGGCGGTAGCGCGGTCAATCCCTACTTGCTCAGCCATCGTTCCACCCCGCCAGATGTTACCACCACCGACGGTAATGGCCACCTGACAGGGCAGGGAAACGATGCTCTTTAGCTCATCGCTGACTCGATCTAGAAAATCCGGGTCAATACCATGGTCCAGATCCCCTTGCAGCGCTTCCCCGGAGAGCTTGAGCAGGATTCGGCAATAGTTCATCGGTCTAGAACTCTTCTCCCAAGCGGAAGCGCGCGAAACGACGCACGCGAATGTTTTCGCCGACCTTGGCGATCATCAAGGTAACCAGGTTGCCGATGGTCTTGCTGGTATCCCTTACATACAGCATTTCCAGCAAGCAGTTGGTTCGGTAGAAGTTCTCCAGCTTGGAGGAGATGATCTTCTCCACCGCAGCCTCAGGCTTGCCTTCTCCGATGGCCTGTTCGCGGTAGATGGACTTCTCTTTCTCGATCATTTCGGCGGGGACTTGTTCTCGTGAAACAAAGGTGGGCGCTTCGGCGGCGATCTGCAAGCAGATTTCGTTCCCCAATTCCTTGAACTCGTCGGTGCGGGCCACGAAGTCGGTTTCGCAGTTCAACTCGAGGAGGACGCCCAAACGGAAGTCGTGATGAATGTAAGAGATGATATGGCCGCTCTTAGCCTCTCGCCCGATCTTTTTCGCCGCGCTTGCCAATCCTTTGGTTCGCAGCAGCTCAATGGCTTTATCCATTTCACCATCAGATTCCTTGAGGGCATTTTTGCAATCCATCATTCCAGCGCCGGTTCTTTGGCGCAATTCGTTTACGATACTAGCCGTGATTTCCACCTCGTTACTCCTTCCTAACGTGTCTTAACGCTTGAATTTCTCTTCTACCAGATCAATGGTGTCGATGTACTTCGCTTCCTCCTCAAACACTTCCAACACGGCAGGCAGCTTCCTCTCGGTTTCCGCTTCCTCCTCGTCCGCTTCCTCCTCTTCTTCCTTCTCCTCCGCAACGGGTGCGGGGGGTGCGAACTCGGTACCCTCGCGACCTTCGATGATTGCGTCAGCCATCTTCGCTGTCATCAGCTTGATCGCGCGGATAGCGTCATCGTTGCCTGGGATCGGGTAGTTGATTTGGTCCGGATCGCAGTTGGTATCTACCACCGCGACCACTGGGATGTTCAGTTTGTTGGCTTCCAACACCGCGTTTTGATCTTTGCGCGTGTCCGTAACGAAGATGGCGGCAGGCAGTTCAGCCATCCCACGGATGCCTCCCAAGAAGCGCACTAGTTTAGTTTTTTCGCGGTTCAAGGAGGAAACTTCCTTGCGCGGGAGACGGTTCATGATTCCGTCCTTTTCCATCCGCTCCAGCTCTTCCAATCGCTCCAGACGGCGCTTGAGGGTCTTGAAGTTGGTCAGCGTGCCACCCAACCATCGCTCATTGACGAAGAACATGCCACAGCGCTCCGCCTCACTTCGAACCGCTTCCTGGGCTTGCTTCTTGGTGCCCACGAAGAGGATCGATTTGCCTTCTGCAGAGACGGACTTGATGAAAGCGTAAGCGTGATCAAGGCGTTGCACGGTGAGTTGAAGATCAATGATGTAGATCCCATTGCGCTCGGTGAAGATGAACTTCTTCATCTTGGGGTTCCACCGTCGGGTCTGATGCCCGAAGTGGACGCCTGCCTCAAGCAGGCTTTTCATGCTGACAACTGCCATTTACATCCTCCAATCGGTTTTTTCCGCCGCGACCCTCCACTGAGGACGAAGCCTAACTTAGGCAACCGCGCCCCCATCCGGCCGCGTGTGAAATCGAGATAGTATACCAGAGCGCCCTCTCCAAGGGCAAAGAAGCAAGCCTGGAGGCAGCGCTTTTTCCAGCCCTCCTCCTTAAAGGATGGCGTAGTTGCGGCCAGGTAGCGCCCGCACGAGACCTTTTACTTCCAGCATCGAGAGCAAGGCCATCGTTTTGGATGCCGGCCAAGGGAAGTGGGAAACGATCTCCTCCAAGGAAAGTGGGGCGGCAGCGAGCAGTTGTTGTAACTGCTCCTCCTCGGCGGAGAGGGCCGGCTGGGGGATTTGCGGCACTGCAGACAAGAGTTCCAGCCTGAGCTCCTCCAAGACATCCTCGGCCTTCTCCACTAGCTTGGCGCCTTGCTTAAGAAGGCGGTGGCAGCCGACCGACTGCGGAGAGGTAATTGGTCCAGGGACGGCGAACACCTCTATTCCCAGGTCGAGGGCAAAATCGGCAGTCAGCAGCGTACCGGATCGTTCCCCTGCTTCGACCACCAATACCCCCAAAGAGAGGGCTGCGATGAGGCGGTTGCGGGCGGGAAAATGCCAAGGCGCCGGCTCGATGGGCGGCGGATACTCGCTCACCAGCAGTCCTGAGGAAAGCACTCGGCGGGCCAACCCCACATTCTCGGGCGGGTAGAGGCGCTGAAACCCCGAGCCGAGGATAGCCCAAGTGCGCCCACTGTTTTCCAGGGTCGCTCGATGCGCTTCCGCA
>JAPLHW010000272.1 GCA_026389425.1 Coprothermobacterota bacterium | reverse complement strand
CACGTATGCGCTGAACCAAGTTGCTGGGGTGATCGGGCGGTCATAGAGAGGCGGATACCCACCGGTCAGCAGGAAGGTGTCGACATCTGCCGGTAGCATACCCACCTTCAAGAGCTCCGGCAGGGAAAAGGGAAGCAATTCCAAAAAACCCGTCCGTCCGGCGAGGGATTGCGTAATGCCCGACATCAAGGCAAATTGCTGAGAGCTGGTGAGGATGAAGCGCCCCATGCGGCGATCCTGATCGACAATCCCCTGTAGGTAGGAGAGAAGGTCTGGACAGCGCTGTATCTCGTCGAGCACGGCTCCGTCCGGAAAACGCTCCAAAAAAGAGCGCGGGTCATCTTGAGCGGCTTGGCGGAGGTCGGGGTCTTCCAGCGAAACGTAAGGCCGGTTTTTCCAAACCGCCCGAGCTAGAGTGGTCTTGCCCGATTGACGCGGCCCGGTGATGGTCAGCACAGGGAAGCCTCGTAACAAGGTACGGACCACTTCGAGACTGCAACGAGGGATCATGGCAGGAGAATACCGTCCATTATGCAAACTGTCAATTACTTTTACAATCTGCATATATAAGGGGAAAGGCTCCTGTCCCCTTATTCTCAATTATTCTAAGAAACACTTTACATATTACGTAATACGTACTATTCTTCATACGTGATCAAATCGTTCCGATGCCGCGACACCGCCACTCTCTTTGATGATCGCCGAGTTGCTCGTTTTCAGGCCTTCGAACGGCAAGCGCGGCGCAAACTTCTCTACCTGCATCGCGCCAGAACTCTTCAAGATCTGAGGCAACCTCCCGGCAATGAGCTGGAAGCGCTGGAAGGGGACCGGCAGGGGCTATACAGCATCCGTATCAATGATCAATGGCGAATTTGCTTTCGATGGGAGAACGGCGATGCGTACGACGTTGAAATTGTGGATTATCATTAAGAGGAGATGCACATGATAGAAGAAAAAGAATTGCTCGATCCGATTCCGCCCGGTGAGATCCTATACGAAGAGTTCATGAAGCCCCTCGGGCTGAGCGCCAATCAACTGGCGAGGGATATTGACGTACCACCGGGACGAATTAGTGAAATCATCAGAGGGAACCGATCTATTACTGCAGACACTGCCCTGCGTTTCGGCAAATACTTCGGGGTATCTCCCGAAATATGGCTGAATCTTCAGGTTGATTATGACATGCGAATAGCCCGGCGCACCATTTGGCCAACGGTGGAACCTCGCGTCCGTGTTAGAACGGTAAAAGCTTAAAAACAAAAGGGAACAGATTTCTTTCCCCACCTCTCTTTCCATCTTCTTCTCGATTTCCTCCACAAGATTCGATCCTTCGCCGCGGAGTTTACCCTTTAGCGAAGCGAGGGGCGCAGGATGGACCGCCATCAACCTTCCTCTTGTGGCGATGGTTGGATCACCTTCCACTCTTCCGCGGCAATGGTTTTTTGATCCAAACTGCATTGCCTTCCACCCGTTTTTTCCCACTGCCAGCAAAACAATGGATAAATCTGTCCCCAAGGATCGTTTTAATCAGTGGCTGTCCCCAATTATTTAGGCAGGATGTTGAGATTACTGGGTTTCATACGTATACTGCACGTATAAATTGGAGGTGACTGGTGCATAAAAAGTTAACCATCACGGTGGATGAGGAAGTCTACGAAGCGCTGCACAAGACCATTGGCCCCCGCAGAATCAGCAAATTTGTAGAGGATTTGGTGCGCCCGCTTGTAATCCCTTCGAGTTTAGCATTGTCATATAGCCAAATGCCCCAGGATGGAGAGAGGGAAGCGGAGGCTCTGGAATGGGCTGAATTGACTTTCAAGGATTGTATTGATGAAAAGAGGTGAAATATGGTGGGTGAATTTTGATCCTGCGATTGGTGGGGAAATCCAGAAAAAACGTCCTGCCGTAATCGTGAGCAATGACCTTTCCAACCAGTTTCTGAACCGGGTGCAAGTGGTTCCCTTAACCGGCAACACCGATCGCCTTTATCCCAGCGAAACCTTGGTGTCTTTTTCT
>JAPLHW010000277.1 GCA_026389425.1 Coprothermobacterota bacterium | reverse complement strand
TCTTTTTTGCGGGCGTCTTAGCCTTGCCGAGTCGCTTGTTCTGTTTGGTTTCGATCTTCTTGATGCTTTCCGCCACCGGCAATTCCTCGGGCATCGTGCCCCCCAATTCCTGGATGGTTTTCCGCACCTTCGCGCCGACTTCACGATGCGTCCGGTTGGCGGCGTTCTTCCCCTTCACCTCGTCCCGGCGCAGCTTCTCCTCCGCCTGGGTTGCCCGGAACAGGTTTGCCGCCAATTCCGTGCTGCCCATGTGATCCAGAATCTTCTGGCTCTTTTCCAAGCCCTTCCGATGATGAATGTCTTCCTGCCTCAACCCGCCATAAAGTCCCATGTATCCGTGATTCTGAAAGATGGCGTAGTCTATCGGTTGAATGACGCCCGCATCCTTGGCCGCGTCAGCCAACTGAACGTTATGACGCCGAATCTCTTCTCGCAACAGAATCCGCCGCTCTTCCTCAATATGCTCGTCCGCCAACTCCTGCCGCCGCGTCTGGATGGCGAAATAGGTTTGGCCATGCGCCACGAGTTCTTTCTTGGGATCGGCGTTCTGAATAGCCAGGTAGCAGGCGTAACGCGAAAGGAGAACAGTTTTGATGGACCGCTGAGCGCCACTCCCGATGATAACCATTTCGGTGACGTCAACGAAATGGTCTTCGATGCGGTGACCACTGTTGAAACAGGCTGTTTTGGCCTTCTCGATGACCCCCTCAAAATTGCGGTAGTCGCCGTAGCCCAGTACCCCGGCAAAATCACGGCTTGACCAATATTCATTGCCCGCTTCATTGACCTTCCGGATCCTCTCGAAAGGCGACAAATGCCCGCCGCTTGTCTTCACAATTTCCTTCGCCATTACTTCTTCCCGCCGTTCTTCCCCACGCTTACCTCCACAATCGTCATCGTATCATTCCCGAAGATATCCACCACCTTGACCGCGATCTTCCGCCGCCCCGGCGTGCATTCGTGGAAGACGCTCTTCAATTCCAGAGACCGGTCCTTTTTCGTGCGGAAGCTCTGCCATTCGTTCTCGAAGATGTAATCCCCGGTCCAGCGCTCTTCCCATTCGCCGGTATCCTCATTCTTCACCCGGATGATCTCGCGTTTGCTCTCGAAGTCGAAGTCCACCGACCAGTAATCAACCCAGTCGGTCCAGTTCTTGGTCAGCACTTCGCGGGTGACGATCCCGTCCTTATCCTTGCTCACCTTCACGATCTGGCCCTTCTCCACCACGATCCGGCTGCCCTTGTTCTTGATCTCCGCCTCGGCGTTGGCAATCGAGTCCTGCGAATAGAACACCGAAAAATCCGTCAGCTCCATCGCCACGGTGTTGTTCTTCACGTGCGGTTTGACCTCGATATAGGACACGTCGTGGAACACCACCTGGTTCTTCTCCACCGCCCGCTTGTCGAACACCTCGGCAGGGATGTACTTGGGCGCGATGTCGATGCCCTTGGCCCGCGCTTCGTCCAGCACGTTGGGGAACAGCCCCATCTCGAACTCGAAGCCCAGGATGTCTACCTTGGTGATGTGCTTCTTGCGGCATTCCAGGATGATCTCCTCCACGAAGAGGCGCGTCACCGGCAGGTTCACCGGCCCGACGGTAACCAGTCGCCCAGCCTTCTTGCCGTGGAAGCTGGCGAAGCCCTCGGTCTTTTCCGCGCGGTAGGCCTTCAGGATCAGGTCAACGAACGCCGCTTCCTTTTCCTCCAACTGCTTTTGCTGCTCTTCCTCGCGCAGGTTGGGGTTGATGCCGATGTAGTGCTGGCGCTCGTACCTGCCCAGGTTCAGGATTTCAAAGGCGCGGTAGTCCTTGCCCTCGGCCTTCAGTTGCCGCTGCACGCCGATCAGCCGCTTGCGGGTGGTATGGATGGCGAACTTGCCCAGGTCGCTGACAATCCACTTGCGCCCCTGCTTTTCCGCCACCGCTGCCGTCGTGCCGGAGCCGCCGAATAGGTCCGCCACAAGGTCGCCTTCGTTGGAGGAGGCTTTGATGATGCGTTCCAGCAATGCTTCGGGCTTTTGGGTGGGATAGTCAAGACGCTCTTTTGCCACCTGATTCACCGGATTTATGTCGTCCCAGATATCGCCGATCCTGGTCCCTTCGGTGTCGTCAAAGAAACGCTTGACATACGGTACACCATTCTTCGAAAACAATATCGTTCCGTTCTTCATGCCCTCATCGATCCGTTCCTGAGACCATATCCAATGCTTTCCCGGAGGCGGTTCCAACACTGTGCCTCCGAAATCGCGTGAAGGTCCTTGGCCGTCTTGAGTAAAATCCGCGAGATTGTACCTTCGGCCTGTTCTAGACTCCGTATGCCGGTAGTGCGTATCAAGCAGCTTCTCATCTTTTGGCACATACTGCGGAATAAACGTCGGATACTTGGTCTTGGAGTAGATGAAAATACTGTCTTTGATGTTGGAAAAATGGACACTTTGAGATTTCGCGGAACGCAGTTTCTTCCAAGCAATTTCACTGATGAAGGTCCCGAAAACCTCGTCCAGAGCAAGCCTCAGGTAGCTGCTTACCCGCCAATCACAATGCACATAAATACTCCCATCCTCCGCTAGCAAATCCCGCATCAGGACCAGCCGCTCGTAAATCATGGCGATGAAGGAATCCGCGCCCTTACCCCAAGTGTCGCGGTAGGCGATCTCTTCCAGGATGTTGGGCTTCTTGGTGAAGGTGTCATCGCCGATTTCGATGTCCATCGAAAAATCAGCGCCCACGTCGAAAGGTGGGTCGATGTAGATCAGCTTGATGCCGCCCTGCTTCTCGATCTCTTCGCGTAGCGGGCCGTTCTTCAGCGATGAGAGGATCAGCTTGTTGTCGCCCCAGATTAGTTTATTGGTCCAGCCCTTGAGTTGGCGTCCCCGTGCGTCCAGCGAGAACATATCCATCTGCAACGACGCGTCTTCCGGCTTCTCAGCGCGCGGCTCATCCACCTGCTCGATGGTCTGGAATGGCAGGACGATATTGCAGACCTCGCTGGTCTTGCCGTTCCAGACCAGTTCCACCTCCCGCTTGTCCCCAAACAGCAGAAAGCGATATTTATCCGGCAACGGCTTGTCCGCCTCGATGAAGCGGATGATCTCCTGTTGTTCCTGTTCAGTCAGTCGCGGCATAGATGTCCTCTCCCCCCCGGTGTTCTACCCAGTTTCGGCAAAGATACGCCATAAACGATTTTTCGTTCGGTTTCAGGCGCGTGTTGCCCTGCAAGTAGTTGTTCAGTGGCGCGCGCATCTGAACCACACAGCCAAGAGAGACTGCAAATGGCCAATAACGGACAGCCACGAGGACGACCCTCAGTTTTGACTTAATGCTATGTATCATTTCAGGGCCAATACGTCTTTATAGAGATTCCTCAAATGCTTGTCCGACATATCCAAGATTGGCTCATACATGAACGAATTCAGGTGAATGTTCTCAGGCGTCATGAGGATCACCCGTTGAATAATCTCGATGGTGCTAACATCACCACCGAATAGCTCCTTGAACTTTTTAAATAGTCTGGGTGTTTGATTGGATTTAATACTTTCCACAAACTTGGCGTCGTTGATTTTCTTTACCATGAATTGCTCAGCAACGATTCGTATGGCAATCGAGAGGACAATTTTGTTCTCTAAGTTGATGCCATCGCAAGCTTTAAGGCATTCGACCGCCTCGTGTTGGATGCTATCAAACACTAGCTTGTCACCATCGGGCGATGCTCCAGCTGTGCCAAACAACGAGTTGTAAATCCTATCCAGCTCACTTTCGGTGACTCTAGCAGAGTCGCTCTTCCAGTGCAGTAGTGACGTGAGTTTGTTGAAATCAGGGTCTTTATTGCCCTTTGTGAATTCAATGAGGTTGCGAATGAAAGGGATGGAAGCGATCTTCATTTTCGGATCAGTGAAGAAATTTGGTTTCCAGTCATTTACGAAAATGTTCCTGATGCCGGTTGCCTGCTTCAACGAAATACGATCACTGCTTTTCAAAACCATTAGGCAACACGTATTTTCGACGAACCTGCTGTTTATGGTACGGAAGAAATCAAAGTTGTGCGTCAGAATAATCTGTTTGAAATGCGGTTCTTCAGCGATATCTTTCAAGTATTGAATGATAGCGTACTTGTTCTTGTAGTCGAATGAGTCAGCAATGTCATCGATAATGAATAAGGTTTCCTGCTTCGCCTTCTTTCGAGCTTCAACTTCAAAAATGATATTAAGTACATAGAAAGCCCTTTTCTCTCCCGTGCTTAGGACCTGCATCAACGCGTCTTTCTCTACCGGCGCACGGTCCACTTCATCCTCAAAGGTAAATGCGAGGTTAATTATCTGTTCCTTGCCCAAGATAATGGGGATCTTGTTCTCGGCGGTCAACTTGAACGGGACAAAAAAACGGCTATTAAAAACCTCAATAACCGACTCCCACTGTGTCCGCTGCTTGCTTGCTTCCTCCTCGATCTCATTCCCCCTCTTCTCGCCGAGCTGGTATTTCTCAAGTAAATTTTCATAGAGTTCCAATCGCGCCTTGAAGTATGACTTCCAAATTTTCCCCCTAAAGCTCTCTATATTTGCCAGCTCTGGAAGAAGCTCCTCATGTTCTCCTAAGTAAGCCGCAAAATTTCTGACATTCGAGTTTTTCGTGATCATCTTTTCGATGTCCGCAAACTTTTTCCTGAGGTCCATATCGTTTGAAATGCCTTCTTTTTCCTTCGCAATCAGCTCCTCAAGCTGCTTCTGGCTAGTGATCTCTAGCTTCTCGTCGGCATTCAAATTCACTGAGTGATTGGCATTGAAAAACCCATTCTCAGCGAGGCTCTTCGCAATGGTGGCGGCATTGTAGTAGTTGAACGTCCCCTTCTTGAAATATGTAGAGGCAGCTAAGAGCTCGTTGTATTTTTTGATGTAACTCTCAATCGCCGTCTTGACGTCTTGGGTTCCAAGAAAGCTCAGAACCTTCTCGTCAAAAATCGTGTCGTAGTTAACGCCAGCGAAGGGAGCGTCTTTCTGGGCCAACACTTCATCCTTGACGCTGATCAGTGCAAGGTAGAACTCGTCATCACTCTTGGTAAATGTGGAGGAAATCTCTTTCTCCAAGTCCTTCTTCGACCCGGATTGTTCTTTTAGAGCCTTCAGGAATTTCTCTTTGGATTTGTCGATCTCTATGTGAAGATCCTCGTATTCCTTTCGCAGCTTACTGTCCACGAGCAGGGTCGAAGTTTTCTCCGTGTGGCTGATATCTTCGTCGTCATAGGGGCGAATGACATAAATGCTTTCCTTAGGCAAATCAACGCCGTTCTCATCGGTGATTTGCCTACTGCAAACTCGCGCTGGGAATATCCGATCCCTGGATGCAATCGCGTCAGCTACATCCTTGAAGGTCAGTGCCAGGGAAGACTTCATCACGCCATTTGCGGCATAGATGGCGTAAGTTTTTTTCCGAGAGAAATCGAACTGCTTCTGAAGCTTCTTAATCCCGTAGCAATTTTCTAGGTCAACGTTCAATTTGATCATTTCGGTCCCCATCCCTTTGTTTCGTAGAACCAAGCCTATCTATATGCCAAGGTCCCGAGCAAGTCGCGCCAAATGCCGTCGTTACACTCGGCGCATTAGGTAGTTTAAAACCACTCTGCACGCGATCGGTCATCCACTCGCCAGAGACCAGCTTCAAGCCGCCCTGCTTCTCGATTTCTTCTCGTAGCGGGTCATTCTTCAGGTTGGAAAGAATGAGCTTTTTGTCGCCCCAGATCAGTTTGTTCGGCCAGCCCTTGAGCTGGCGTTCACGAAGATCAAAGAGAGAAGGCTGTTCTTCAACCGCCAATGAACGCGAATGAACGCCAAAAGCTTCTTTTAATTCGCGTGTGATTGAGCCTGGAAAAACTTGACTCATATCCCTTTCCCTCCGCTCTAGATTGCACTTTATCGGCATAACATGAAACTAACTGGTCTGCGCGGTTTTTGTGCAGGGCCGATTGAGCACAATGTTATGCATTCTCCGTAAGCTCAGAGACTAGCTGTATCGGTGAACGAAATCTCAATTGCGGGCAAAGAACGTCGAGTGACGCTTGATGTTCAACGCTTTTGGACAAGATGGTCTTGACGTCAAGAGTGAGGAAATAGTGGCAACCGGCTTGTGCTGCCTGAAATACATGGTCGGCGTCATCGGGCTCAAAAATGGTACGAAACTTTACAAGAGTTGGATGAATCCAACTGGAGTTAAATGCGCACATATTAAAAGCTGTGGTGTTGAATGCCCCACTGTGTTCGGTAATTTGCCACGGGACTTTGGAAAACACACTGAACAGGAACAGAAGCATCGAAGCACGAGCCTTATCTGAGGTGCGCTCCATTTCTTGCTTTGTTTTCGCTGACGTAACAAGAGTTAACCCCTGAACGTCAGCCAACTGTCGATAGGCGGTGGCAGTTTCAAGAGAAATTCTCAAATCCGTAATCCGCGAAAAGATATTTGTGTCGAGGTACACCAAATAGTCCGTCATTTACATGCGGCAGTACTTAATGAAGATGCATAGCGCTGGAATTGACCTGTCCCCCGTATGAAGCATCCAACCTAATCGGAGAAAGCGATGGCCAACTTCATATGGCTCAGCCGGCCAGGAGGTTGTGATGTAATGGTTGGATGGCTTTCCTTGAGAGTAGTAGACGGGTGGGCAGGAGAAGAAGATGCTACGCTGTGCGGTGTGGATGCAAAGGTTGTTCACCAAGTATCCTGGTTGAGGGCGGCGAGACAGGGGCTCCAGGGAAATCGAGGCCTTTCTGTCACGAGCAGCTCTTCGAGTGGAAGGGTTCAACCGGTAACTCCAGCAATTATGCGAGAGCTGATCAATCAAATTTTATCCTTTTTAAGGCTTCTCTTGATTGCTCTTCATGATCTGCGATCTTCTTGCGTTCTTGTTCTTCCTTAATTGCTTTCGCGGCAATAAGCTGCTGATATCTCTGGTTTGCCTCTTGAGTTGCTAGGATCAATGTATCGCGATGGTATTTCTCTACTTCCTCAATCGTTGTACCGTCCAGAATGACGGTGTCCCCTGCCACTTTAGCTATTCCTGGGCGATGCATGGATGTAAAGCGAGTTGGGTGGTCCCAGGACTCAATGAAAATCTGGACCCACTCGAACGGGGGCGTGTTCGAGAACCGAAATGGTACGGCATACAAAGCACTTCCTCTAGTGCCGTCGTTACGGGGGGCGCCTATTCTGTCCACAATAATCCCTGTTATCTTCAGCGGCTGAAAGGAACCTGTCGCCTCGGCTGTATCTACATCGTTCGCCCTCAGCGAGGCGCTTCGAAGCCCGGCTGAACTTCCTATAGGAGGGGGTGCTTCTCTTGTTCCTAAGAGAGTAGTCAGAACATCGCCATACTTCTTTTCGGAATACGGCGTTTCTGATAGGTCTACGTAATATTTGCCAAGTAGCCAAGATGGAGCTGCCCGTTTCCATGGCGATTGCCTGAGGATTGGAATAAATTTGCGAGGATTCTGTGTGTTGAGTACCTCCGCAGTCATGATGTCACCCTCATAACCGACACCGCCGATCCGGTTGTCTGATCTCTCTTTGTATCGGGCAGTGCAGATGATCAATACGTAGTCACTCTGCCTTACTGCTTCCTCCATGAACTTTGGTAATTGATCACCGGGTACAAGGGCCCATTGGTCTAAGATGGTTTCTACGCCATCCCCCCGCAACCGTTCAGCCAACGAGCGTACCCATTCTCTATGAGCATCGTCGTCCCAGGAATACGACATGAAAGCTTTTACCATACCCAATACCTCCCTATAGCACCTGCTCTCGCACAACTTAACATTATACATCGCATCCATCACCCGCAGCACCTCTCGGCGGGGTGATATCCACCAGAATCACTTTTGCCCTCAAAGAAAATGGTTAAAGTCATGATGCGTATCGGACGAACAAAGAAGGATTGATTGCATCAGACAGCTCAGGATGTGGCACCGCTGAATGTGGATCCCAGGTGGCCGAAGGGGTATATCGCATTATTTCGGGAAGCGAGTGCGCAGGAGAAGAAAATCCCCTACTGCGTGGCCTGGGCGCAAAGGTTCTTCACCAGTTATCCTGGTTGAAGGCGTCGTGGCTTGGGCCGCAGGGAAATCAAGGCATTTGTGTCAGAAGAAGCTCTGCAAGCAGAAGTATCCCATTAGTAACTTCAACAAACTAGTAATGCTTTGGCACTGTACTATGCGCAGTGGAATTGCCGTTCCGAGAGCTGCTCCACTGGAATGGTTTTCTCTCATTTTTGTTGATATACCTAATGTTCCAGTTAACAATCGACTGACCAGTGGCGGGTCATCGTAAGCGTGAAGCTAGTTACTGGTCGCTGTTTTAGCATGATCTATCACCGTAGCTCTGATTATGGCAAATGGACACTCAGTCCAGAGTTTGGCCCAGGCGGAAGCCCAAGAGCGGTGTCCACTCCAGGATGAGCTCGCAGGTCGTCCAACAATGCCTGTACTGATACTGCTTGCCCGATTTTTGCCACTGACTCTGGGCGCTCGTGTTCCACTTGCTTTGCTCGATAGACAATGACTTGAGCGATGCCATCCTGAATCGCGCGTAAGCAGATCGCCCGAATGTAGAAGCGATTGAATTCTCCCTCAGCGAGCATTTCGTGAGCATTGCTTCTCATCACGGGAGGCTTCGAGAATCCCCCGGACTTCAACTGTCGGGGCTTCTCGTGAGTGTTAAGTCGGCTCTTGATCTCTACCGCCAGCGTCACGTCGTTTCCAATCCTAGCTGCATTCCGGAGCAGGTTAGGATAACTATTTCGTCCTTGAGGACTAAGGTTGTCGCTCAGAAATAGTGTATTGGCGATGGCGTCCTTTTCTATCTCAGCCAACATGAGGGTTCTAGTTCGTTCATCTAGGTTTCGGTATGTGAGTCCCATGGTTTTTCCTTTCTGTTTTATTCACTTCTTCTTGTCTGCCCAACATATTATTATACATCGCACATATCACCCCGCTAACGCCTCTTGAAGAGGTGATAGCTATCAGAATCGCTATTAATATCAAATTAAACGCTTTAAATTGTGATGTATATTGGACGAACAAAGAAGGATTGATTGCGTCAGACGGCTCGGGCTGGGGCACCGCTGAATACGGATCCCAAGCGGTTGCAGAGGCATAGCGCAGTGTTGCCGGAGGTGGGTGCGCAGGAGAAGAAAATCCCGTACTGCGTGGCGTGGGTGCAAAGGTTTTTTATCAAGTATCTTGGCCGAAAGCAGAAAGACTTGAGCCGCAGGAAAATCAAGGCGTTTCTGCCGGAGCCGGCCGCTCCAAGCGGTGGCTCGACGATCCTTTCAACCCATTGGAATGATGTCTCCAGCCAAGAGGTCATCGATCTCGGCTTCAGTCGGTTCTTGTGTCTTCCTGTGCGCGCACAAATCCCCGCTGTTTTTAGGAGATATATAAATAAAAACGGCGGGGATTGTTCCCATCAGTTGGAGTGTTGCTGGTCGGATTGCTACTGGCCGAGCGGCATGAGTTGTATCTGCTTCGCGAGACCATAAGCGGTCGGGAGATCGCTGTCGCTCTCCACAAATACACGACCGATAACAATTACTGAATTGTTCGGCGAAGAAATCTGTGTCATTCCCTGTGGCACGGTCGCCGCCGGTATAGAGCGTGTCGAGATTCGTACCATAACTCATTAATTTTGAGCTGTGGGGCGGCAGCGGTGCGAAGGGATCTGCAAAGAGCGCTTGGGGCTGCGTATAGAGCGTATTGACCGGGACAGGGCCCTCACCGAACCCTTCAACGAGGCTAGCTCTCCGATACACGCGCAAGACGATGCGCGGCCAAAAGTAGATGAACAGGAATGCGCCAAGCGCCCATACGATGGCGATCGCCACGGCGAATGTAATGAGATCACTCCCCGTAGAGATCCGCCGGTAGACAACCCAGGCGAGGATTACCAGTATGGCGATTGTAAGGGGGTATTTGTATTTCAGAATAAGCCTGTTCATATCATTTTACTTTGACGACCGGCGGCACTTGGTAGGAGCCGTCGAGAATAGCCGCACCGGGCATATACACGCGCAGCCAGAGTATGAATTTGCCCGTGGGCGCCGGTAGCCAGTTGGATTCATGACCTGCCGGAGCGGTGTTCTGGAGGTAAATGTCGACGGAGCCATCAGCGTTCGGCACGAGGCCAGAGCGGTCGTTGACAATGTACCGATTGATTGGATTGGCCACAAAGTCATTATTTGCATCGCTCATCGTCAGCGACCAGAATGCATCGTTGGGCGGGAGACCGCCCGGCAGGAAGTGCATGAGGTAGTTGCCCGCGCCACCTACGCTCCTCGTCCAATACATCGCCTCTTGCGGTACGTTTATAGGGCCAGGAAATATTTGGTAGCACGCGGCTCGCAACAACATGCCATTGCCCGGCACGCCGAATCCGTAAATGGTGAACCAGCCGTTAATCTTCTTGCCTTTGGTACTCATGAGAATTTGGGCCGTGATGAACGCCAGCACG
>JAPLHW010000116.1 GCA_026389425.1 Coprothermobacterota bacterium | reverse complement strand
AGCGGTCAGGGTCTTCCTCCTCTTTTTTCCGCTGGGACATGACCGCGAAATCTTCAATCACGCTTTCCAGATGGCGCACCAACGCCTTTCTGGTCCCCTGGGGGTCGTGGGATCGCAAGGCTTGTATGATCTCCTTGTGCTCGTCAACGGAGTGTTGCAGCCTATTGGGCGCCAGCGTCGTGTAGAAACGGGACAGGTAGATCTTGGAGAGCTGTTTTTCCAGGATTTTACTCAGCATGGGAGACGAGGAGAAGGTGACCAGCAAAGCGTGAAATTGGCGATCGTACTGATAGAAAGTTGCCAAGTCCGGCAATCCAGCTAATTGGTGGATTTTCTCGTGCAGCTCTTCCAACTTCGCCAATTCCTGGTCGGTGATCCGTCCGGCGGCTTGGGAAACCGCCAAGCCCTCCAGTGCAATTTCGACGCGCAGCAGGTCTACGATCTCTTCATTGCTGAGGGAGGTAACATAGACGCCCAGATGTGAGCGGATCTCCACCAGGCCCTCCTGTTCCAAGACGACCAAGGCCTCCCGCAAGGGCGTGCGGCTGACCTGATATTTGGCGCAAAGTTCACCCTCAGCCAACTTTTCTCCGGGGGTAAACTCGCGGCTTAAGATGGCTTCCCGAATCACCTCGGCCAGCCTGGTTCTCATGGTGCGACGCAAATCTAGACTGCTTTCATTCATTACCTTGATCCCCCCGCTATTTTAGACTTGAAGTGGTGGAATTGTGTACTTGGCGATGTATATCAGGAAAAGCTGTTAATTGGTAGTGGGTGATCCACGGTGAAGCATAAGCGGAATCAAGAAGCTTTCTTCGCGTCTACACGGCGATAAGACAGAAGCTTGCCCTGGTCTTCATCGCTCTTTCATAATTGTCTATCAAGCTAAGGGGGACGGGACTGAATCGCCGTCCATCAAAGAAAGGAGGACATCATGAAACAAGTAAAGATGTTGCCCATTGTTTTCTTGATCATTCTACTCGTCGCCGGCTGCATCACGGCGCCTGTACCTCCTCCGCTGGCAAGCGTTGAATCGGTCGAGGCAGCGATTAAAGGTGGCGCACTGGGTTCGGAATTCGCCGAAAGGGCACGGAAAACCGGCAACCTCTATGTCCTGGAGTTGAAGGACACTGGCATCCCCTATCCTGTCTTCACCTTCTCCGATTACCAAGCCGGCTATTCCGTCTTGGTGGAAAACGATCTTCTGGTGCTGCTCTGCGCGGGCTTCGGCGGCGGCTATGCCGAGAATTTTGCGATCCGGAAAGAAGGGGATAGGCAGGTGTTGACCTATCAATTCACTGTAGGCAGTGGGATGAGCTACACTCGATCCGGTCAGTATATTCTGGGCGCCGGAACAGCGACCTGGCAAGGCTGGCCGGACTCCCCATCCCCGTAGCTCGATCCGAGAGCGGAACGCAACCACTAAAAAATCCCTACCGCCAACAGCCGGGGTAATGATCTCTCTCTCAAGACAAGAGAGGGAGCTTCTGACGCGGATGATCTACCCGTCTTAACCTGGATTGAAACTCAGCCCTTCCCAGCACAGCCACCCGCCGACTTGCTGTATACTAACTCCAGCAGGAGATCCGCTTTGACGGGTTCGCCCGGGAAAGGTGTCAGATGCGTTTAACATCTCGGCGGGGGGGATGGGTTGCCGCGGTTGGGATCTGTCTGATTCTGTGCCTCCTCTTGCTCCCGGCCTGCCAGGGTTCTCCCTCCTCCGCCTCCTCCCCGGCGGAAGTAATCCGGGTAGCTTATCCTTCGCCACCACTTTCCGCCCTGTTTGATATCGCCATGGAGAAAGGGTACTTCCTCCAGGAAGGGTTGGCGGTAACACCCCAGTCCTTCGAGTCCGGAAAGCTGGCCCTGC
>JAPLHW010000230.1 GCA_026389425.1 Coprothermobacterota bacterium | reverse complement strand
AGACCATCCCTGCCCGCATCTTCGCTACCGACATTGGCGAGGAAGGCCTGGCCACGGCGCGGGTCGGCAGCTACTCTGCCGCCGCCTTGCGGAACGTGGCTTTGAAGCATCTCCAGGATTGCTTCACTTCCCGGGGTGATCGCTACTGCATCCTTCCCCGGCTGCGGGAGAACATCCACTTCTCAGCTTACGATCTCCTCGACGAGCGCACTTCCTGCCCGCCGGGGAGCATCTTTGGGGAATTTGACCTGATCTTTTGCAGCAATCTGCTATTCTATTACCGGGCAGAGATCTGCTCCTTTCTGATCACCAAGCTGCAACGCTGCATGGCTCCGGAGGGATATCTGGTGAGCGGAGAGGTAGAGCGGGAAATCGTGGGGAACACGGCGGGACTTCGTGCCATTTATCCCTACGCGGCCATTTTCACCAGAAGAAACAGGAGGTGATGAAGACGCGACTGAAGGACATCGGAATTGGAACGCAATTGAAGATCGGCTTGGGCATCATCCTGCTCTTCGTCGTCCTTCTGAGCGCCGTGGCCTGGTGGCAGACGGATCAGTTGTGGCTGGAGACCCAGGGTTTGTACGACCATCCGCTAATGGTCAGGCGAGCCGTGGGAGAGCTGAAGGCGGATGCCTTGATCATCCATGGGGGGGTGAAGGACCTGATCCTGGCGAAGAACGAGCCGGAGAGACAGCAAGCCCTCCTGACCATGGATGCCTCGGAGGCTAACTCCGAGCGTCAATTCGCTCTCCTGTTCGATCGCTATCTTGGCCCTGCTGGCGACATCGAAGCCTCTCAGGAAGCCTTCTTCCAGTGGAAGACCATCCGCAACGAGACCCTCCGTCTGCTGCGCGAGGGAGATGTAGCTCAAGCGACGGACCGTACCCTGCCGGCAGGCTTGGAAGGCGCGCAAGCAGAGAAAGCGCTGGCGGCCATCGCGGTGATCGACAACTTCGCCAAGGATCGGGGCGACCAATTCTATCGAGATGCTGAGGGGCTGAATCGCTCCCTAAATATACAGTTGGGCATCATCGTCGGCGCCATCGCGCTCCTGACACTGCTGATCAGTTATTTCCTGACGAGGGGGATCCAAGGACCGTTGCAGGAACTGACCAGCGTCACCGAACAGTACCGCAAAGGGTTCCTTCCGGCCCGAAGCCGCTACGTATCCGCCAATGAGTTCGGCCGGCTCTCCGCATCGTTCAATGACCTGGCCGCGACCATGCAAAGCGACCTGGAGGGTAAGGAGCGCTTGACGCGACTGGCCGGTGTGATGGTGATGGAGGAGGAGCTGCACTCCTTCTGCCACGAATTGCTGAAGGCCTTGTTAGCCGATACCCGCTCGCAGGTGGGGGCGATCTATCTGCGCAACGAGGAGAAGACTGCGTTCGAGCTGTTCGCATCGATCGGACTGAGCGCCTCCGGTGACCCCGGGGGTCCCCGCGGCTCGTTCTCGGCGACGATGGGGGAGGGCGAGTTCGGCCTGGCCTTGTCCACAGGTAAGGTCCAGCGCATCGTCGACATCCCCGCGGATACCCGTTTCACTCTGGCCACCGTGGGCGGGGATCCCCCCCCGCGGGAGATCCTGACTATCCCCATCCTCTTGGGGGTCGCTGGAGGCACGCAGGAGGTTACGGCGATGATCTCCCTGGCCAACGTTCGCGCTTTCGAGGCGGATGCGGTGCGCTTGGTGGACGATGTGTGGATCACCCTGACCGCCCGGATGAATGGCGTGCTGGCTTTCCGCCGAATCAAGGATTTCTCTCTCCAACTGGAAGCTCAAAATCAGGAATTGGAGGCGCAGAAGACGGAACTGGCGGTGCAGAAGGACGAGCTGAGCGAGCAGAACATCGAGCTGGAGGTGCAAAAAAGACAACTGGACGAGGCCAACCGCTTGAAGAGCGTCTTCCTCTCCAACATGAGCCACGAGCTGCGGACACCGCTGAACTCGGTGATCGCGCTCTCCGGCGTCTTGAATCGCCGCCTCTTGGGCGCCATCCCGGAGGAGGAATATAGCTACCTGGACATCATCGAGCGAAACGGCCGGCGCCTTCTGACCATGATCAACAACATCCTGGACCTATCGCGGATCGAAGCCGGACAGGAGGAGGTCAACCTCAGCCGCTTCTCCCTTCACGCCCTGGTCAGCGAGGTGGTGGAAACGATGGAACCGCAGGCACGGCAGAAGGATCTTCAACTGGTGAACCAGTTGGACCGGAACCTTCCCCTGATCACCAGCGACCTGGACAAGTGCCGGCACATCCTGCTGAATCTGGTCGGCAATGCCGTAAAGTTCACCGAGCGTGGGCGGGTGGAGATCACTGCCCGGCCAGAGAAGGAGATGGTGCGGATCGAGGTGAGAGATACCGGCATCGGCATCGCCCCGGAACAGATCCCCTTCATCTTCGAAGAATTCCGCCAGGTTGACGAGAGCCCCTCGCGCGATCACGGTGGCAGCGGGTTAGGATTGGCCATCGCCAGGAGATACGCCAATTTGCTCTCGGGCAGCCTTTCCGCGGAGAGCAAACCCGGCGAAGGTTCCACCTTTACCCTGGCCTTGCCCTGGAGGATCGAGCCACTGGCCGGGGAGGAAATAACGGACCGAGCTGCGGATAAACCTATCCGTCACTACACTTCAGCGGAAATCAGGGGAAAAAGGATCTTGCTGGTGGAGGACAGCGAGCCCGCCATCGTGCAGATCACGGACATCCTCACCGAAGAGGGATACCTGGTAGGGACGGCGCACGACGGTCGGGAAGCGCTGGAGCGGATCGATCAGATTTTTCCCGACGCAGTGATCCTCGACCTAATGATGCCGGGAGTGGATGGTTTCCAATTCCTAGAGCAGATTCGCCAAATGGAAAACACTGCTCGTCTCCCAGTATTGATCCTGACGGCCAAACAGGTCACCCCGAAAGAGCTCCGTTTCCTGAAAGGAAACTACATCCACCAGTTGATTGAAAAGGGCGACATTGATAAAGCAGCCCTCCTGGCGGCTGTCGCCGAGATGGTGATCCCGGCAGCCGAGAAGCGCGTATCCCCAAGATCCTCCTCGCCTTCGCGGCGGCCGCCGGAGCCTCCGGAGGGACGAAAACCGGTGGTCCTGGTGGTGGAGGACAACCCCGACAATATGGAGACCGCCAAGGCGCTGCTGCAAGACCACTTCACCGTCTTGGAAGCCGTGGACGGCAAGGCAGGTGTAGCGATGGTCCTTTCCCACAAGCCCGACCTGGTCCTG
>JAPLHW010000210.1 GCA_026389425.1 Coprothermobacterota bacterium | reverse complement strand
TGCCGTCTTCCCGGTAGGACTGATAGAAGGCAGAGAGATCAAACTCCTCGACCACATCGAGGATGAAGAGGGCCAGGGAGTCCTCTTTTACCCATTCTCGGATGGATGGGGGGAGAAGGTAGAGCTTGTCTCTGTTACAGGGGAGAAAATGCTGTGGCATGGGGCCTCCTGGGAAAGGTTCTTGGACTGGCCTTATTATATGGGGACAGATTTCCAATCTGTCCCCATTAGATGGGTTGTGAATGGCTTGGGGGCTGGAGAGAGAAGATATTCTTGGAGTTGTGCGACAGGCTCCTGTCCCCTTTTATTTGCTTTTATTTGCTGGCAATCGCGATCATGGTCTCTACCTGTCGCAGAAGAGTGGCAACACGGTCATTCACGGCATCACGGTCAAGCTGACCCCCCATTTCATCAAACGCCTCATACCGGTATTGAACCGCATAGGGGTTAAACTCGATGAGATCATACAGTCCTTCTTCATCCTGGCCTTGCTGTCGAAGCATTCCTATCAATAGCGAGAGATCATGGGTTTGCGGGTATGCGACGCCCAATAGAGACAGCCAAGCCTTTAGCGCCTTCTCCGCCGCCTGTTGGGCATGAAATCCAAAGATCTCGTCGGCAAACACGTCTGGATCCACCATACCAGCCAACGCCCGCCAGTCTTTGGTCGCAGCGGCCAACATTTGACGGGCCTCATCAGATGGCACCATAGAGAAGCCTCCCCTCCCGCAATGCCCGCCCGATGACGTGATTGCGAGCATCGCGCCAGCGCTCCACTTCCTCGTGGCTGTAGACCAAGATGTCTTTAGCTACCGCAAATCCGGCCAACGCCCGCCAAATTCGGGTCATTTCCCGGCAGCGATCTTTGTCTGGCCCAAAAGGAGCCGCCTCGATCACCAATAAATCCACGTCCGAGTTGGGATGGGCATCACCGGTGGCATGGGAACCGAAGAGAATGATCGCCTCCGGCGCCACCTCGCGCGCCACGACGGCGGTCATTTCGCGGATCAACTCCTCAGTGATGGCGGTCGTGAACCCGACCTCCGATTGATGCGCCATTTCTTATCCTGATCTGATTATCGCTGGGGATGGAAGGACAGTCAATGCAATATGGGGACAGGTCTTTACTCTTACTCGTGACCACGAGAACATCTAACGTGGACAGATTTGAAATCTGTCCACGTTAGATGTAAGCAAATAAATAAATCTGTCCCCTTTATTTCGATGTAAGCAAATAAATAAATCTGTCCCCTTTATTTCCAGCGCAGCACTGGGGAACGGTTGGCGGCGACATCGTCGATACGTCGCACCGGGGTGTGGCGTGGCGCTTCCTTCAACAGCTCGGGGTGGGTGCGCGCCTCTTCCTCGATCTCCAACAGGGCCTTGGCGAAGGATTCCAGGGTGCCCTTGCTCTCGGTCTCGGTGGGTTCCACCATCAAAGCGCCGTCCACGATCAGGGGGAAGGCGATGGTGGGAGCGTGGAATCCCTTGTCCAGCAAACGTTTGGCTACGTCGGTGACTTTCAGCCCCCACTGGCCGAACTTGTGGGTGCTGAGAACGAACTCGTGCTTGCAGATGCGATCGTAGGGGAGCTCGTAGGTTCCCTTCACCAGGCTGAGCAGGTAGTTGGCGTTCAGCACGGCGTCGGCCGTCATCTGGCGCAAGCCGGTCCCGCCAAGGGAGAGGATGTAGGTGTAGGCCTTCACCGCCACCAGGAAGTTGCCCAGGAAGGAGCGCATCATGCCGATAGTCTGGGGTCGCTCCCAGTCCAGAGCGAAGGCGCCGTCGGCCTTCTTGGTTACCACCGGCACGGGCAGGAAGGGTTCCAGCATCTCCTTCACGCCGACGGGGCCAGAGCCGGGGCCGCCTCCGCCGTGGGGGGTGGAGAAGGTCTTGTGAAGGTTGACATGGACCACGTCGAAGCCCATGTCGCCGGGGCGAGCGTAACCACAAGTGCCCTCCAGGTTGGCTCCGTCGTAGTAGAGCAGTCCGCCGACGGCGTGCACCAGCTCGGCGATGGTGAGGATGTTCTCGTCGAAGAGGCCCAGCGTGTTGGGGTTGGTCAACATCAGGGCCATCACCCTGTCCGATAGCTTAGCCTTAAGGTCTTCCAGGTCCACCCCGCCCCTGCTGTCGGAGCGAACCACCACCACTTGGCAGCCGGCCAGTGCGGCAGAAGCCGGGTTGGTGCCGTGGGCGGAGTCGGGAACGAGGACGATGTCGCGTTTCTGGCCCTTCTCCTGGAAATACCTGGCGATCAGGAAAAGGCCGGTCAGCTCGCCGTGAGCGCCAGCCGCCGGCTGCAGGGTGAAGCGGTCCATGCCGGTGATCTCGCAGAGGGCGCGATCCAGCTCCCAGAGAAGCTCCAGCGCCCCCTGGGCGCTGGAGTCCGGCTGGTAGGGGTGCAACTGAGCGAAACCGGGCAGCGCGGCCATGTCCTCGTTGACCTTGGGATTGTATTTCATGGTGCAGGAGCCCAGGGGGTAGAAGCCGATATCGAGGGCGAAATTCTTGCGCGAGAGGTTGGTGAAGTGTCGCACCACCTCCGGCTCGGAGAGGGTGGGAAGGCCGATCCCGGCGCGGGTGGGAATGTCTATCTCGGCTTGCGGGACATCCAGATGGGTCAAGCTGCAACCGGTGCAACCATGCTTGCTTTTCTCAAAGATCAGCTCGCTCACGCCAACCCTCCTCTCCACTGGGCCACACGGGCAACCAGGGCATCGATCTGTTCTTTGCTGTTCATCTCGGTGGCGGCCACCAACCAGGAATTCGCCAGCCCTGGATAGTCACGGTCAAGGGCGATGCCGCCCAAAATGCCGTGCTTCAGCAAATAGGCGTTCAGCGCTTGGGGGCTACCTGGGATGGTGAAGGCTACCTCGTTGAAGAAGGGGGCGGCGAAGGTGGGCTTTAGGCCGGCTACCGCTTGCAAGCGCTCGGCCAGATAGTGGGCTTTGTGGTAACACTGCTCGGCCACCTGGCGGAAGCCTTCCTCACCCAAGAGAGAGAGGTAGATCAGCGCGTTAAGGGCACAGAGAGCTTGGTTGGAGCAGATGTTGGAGGTCGCCTTCTCGCGCCGGATGTGCTGTTCGCGGGTGGCCAGGACCATGGTGAAAGCGCGCTGACCGTCCGCATCCAGAGCCTCGCCGATCAGGCGGCCGGGCATCCGCCGCACGTACTTCTCTTTGGCGGCGAAGATTCCCAGGCCGGGACCACCATAGCTGGGGGGCATCCCCAGGCTTTGCCCCTCCCCACAGGCGATGTCGGCATCGAAGGAGGCCGAGGGGGGAAGCAAACCAAGCGAGGCAGCCTCGGCGAATGCGTGGACGAAGATGCCGCCGGCGGCGTGAATCCATTGTCCGGCCGCGGACATCTCTTCCACCAGGCCGAAGAAGTTGGGGCTTTGCACGATCAAGCAAGCGGCCTCCTCAGCACATACCCGAGAGAGGTCGAGTGCCCCCCGCTCATCCCAGGGTACCTCCACCAGCTCCAAGCCTTGCAGGTGGAGGTAGGTGCGAAGAGTGGCGCGGTACTGAGGATGAAGGCTCCCCGCTACCAACACCCGCTTGCGGCCGGTGATGGAACGAGCCATCAGGGACGCTTCAGCCACCGCTGTGGCGCCATCGTACATCGAGGCATTGGCGACTTCCATCCCGGTGAGGAGGCAGATCATGGTTTGGTATTCGAAGACAGCCTGCAGCGTCCCCTGGCTGACCTCGGCCTGGTAGGGGGTGTAGGCGGTGTAGAACTCAGCGCGCATCAGCAGGTGCTTGATAGCGGCGGGCACATAATGGCGATAGATGCCGCCCCCCAAGAAAGAGGAAGTGGATTTGGTGTTCAGGTTCTTGGCGGCCAGGCTCTCCAGGCGCTCCACCACCTCCGGCTCAAAGAGGGCGGGGATGGAGAAAGGCTGCCGGATGCGAATCGCAGCAGGGATGTCGGCAAATAGATCCTCGGTCGAAGAGAGCCCCAGGGCGCCCAGCATCTCCACCCGGTCATCGGGCGTGAGGGGAAAATAGCGCATCTTAGTGTTGACTCGCCAGCAGCGTATCGTAGTCGGCCGCGCTCAGCAGGTTGGCCGCTTCGCCCGGGTCGGCGATCTCCAGCACGACCACCCAGCCCTCGCCGAAGGCATCCTGGTTGATCTTCTCGGGGTTGGAGGCAAGCGCTTCGTTCACTTCCACCACTTTCCCGGAGAGGGGGGAGTAAACATCGGAGGCCGCCTTGACGCTCTCAACCACTAGCAACAGTTCGCCCTGCTTCACTTCTTTGCCAACCGGCGGCAGATCGACGAAGACGATGTCGCCGAGGTGCTCCTGGGCATAGGCCGTCAGCCCGACGCGGGCCGTATTGCCCTCGATTTTGGACCACTCGTGGTCTTTGGTGTAGATCCGGTCCGTTGGATTCATTCAATAACCTCCAGTTTTCAAGTATTCAAGAACTCCAAGTACTCAGTCAGTATTCAGTGAGTAAGTAAAGAGCGGCGTTTAGGGAAAGTGTGGTCGAGGGCTAAGATTTCCTGCCGGCGGTACCCTTCCAGAAGGGGGTGGGGACCACCTTGGCGCGGATCCGCTTGTCGCGGATGACAATGTCGAACTCGCTGCCCAGAGCTGTATGGGGCATCTCCAGATAAGCCAGACCGATGCTGCGCTTCAAGAAGGTGGAGAGCATGCCGCTGGTAACGTGACCGATCTCCCGCCCCTGGTCCTCGACCTTGTAATGGGCGCGGGGAACGCCGGGGCTAAGCAGTTCAAAGCCGACCAGCTTGCGGGTAAGACCATCGGCCTTCACTTTCACCAAGGCCTGGCGGCCGATGAAGTCGCCCTTGTCCAGCTTGGTGATCCAGGCCAGGCCGGCCTCCAGCGGGTTGGTGCTGTCGTCGATATCGTTTCCGTGCAGGGAGAGGCGCGATTCCAGGCGCAGGGTGTCGCGGCAACCCAAACCGCAGGGCAAGAGAGGGAACGGCTTGCCGGCCGCAAAGAGCTTTTCCCATAGGGCCGGCGTATCATCCCAGGCACAGAGGATCTCGAAGCCGTCCTCGCCGGTGTAGCCGGTGCGGGAGAGGATGCAGGGGATGCCGCCAACGGGGGTGTGGGTGAAGTGGAAGAAGCCAAGGCCCTTCAAGTCGATGGAGACCAATCCTTGCAGCAACTCCTCAGCGCGCGGCCCCTGGAGGGCTAGCTCTCCCCATTGGCTGCTCTCGTCGGTGGCCGTGACATCGCCTTTGAGGTGAGCCTGGATCCAGGCAAAGTCCTTGTCGGCGTTGGCAGCGTTGGCGACGATGAGGAATTCATCGGCTGCTTCACGGTAGACGATCAGGTCGTCGACAATCCCGCCCTGTTCGTTGCACATGGCCGTGTACTGGGCTTGTCCGTCGACCAGCTTCTTGGGGTCGTTGACCGTCAAGTAGTCAGCGGCAGCCAGGGCATCAGGCCCTTTCAGGCGGAATTCGCCCATGTGAGAGACATCGAAGAGGCCGACATTCCGGCGCACGGCCAGGTGCTCTTCGATGATCCCACTGTACTGCACCGGCATCTCCCATCCGGCGAAGGGGACCATCTGCCCGCCGAGTTGGCAATGCAGGTCATAAAGGGGGGTACGTTTCAACATGCTATCTTATGTGCTCCTTTCGCGATCTTCGTCTTCGCGCTTCTATCTGCAGCCCTTAAGGGCTGGTCTTCTTGCCGGATATTTGCTCTTCCGCTTTCTCGATGGCCCGCTTCTCCTCACCGGTGAGCGGGTAGTAAGAGCTGCCGTTGCGCAATGGCTTGGCGTACAACCGATACTCGGTACGACCGTAAAGGCCGGTCAGAACAGCTCCGTTGCCCAGCGCATCAAGCAGTGCCCAGGAGAAGCTGAGATCGCCGGACGCGTCCTGTAAGGCGTTGTAGCGTTCCAGTGCCATCCCCTGGATGAACCGTTGGGCGCGGCGATCCAAGTTACCCAGGTGTCCTTCCAGCTCTTGGCTCTTCGTGGTGGCATTGGTCACTTCTTCCCCCAGCCGCCCCAGCGCTTCCTCCAGGTTGGTCCCCTCCATGCCGCGTACCAGGGAACGCAAGCGGCTCAGTAATTCAACCGTTCGCCGCCTCTCGACCAGGAAGAGTACGACCAGGACCAAGCATAAGATCAGTCCCAAAAGAAAGAGAACGGGGTAGTAGGGCTGCAGAACTCGGCTTACTTCAGTGAGCCAGGACATCTCGGCCCCCCTTGTTCCAAAGGTCTGCTTGCCGATCGCTCGATCGGGTTGAACTATCGCACCGGTTGCTGTTGCGGAAGATCATGGGCGACTCCTCAAAGCGGAAAACTAACGGAAGTGTAGCACCATCCCCAGGCAGATTCCACGCCCAGGCTTAGGTTCGCCGCGCAACCAGCCACATCCGCCGGCTCTCCGGGGAGTAAGGTTCCCCCTCCTCGCCGCCCAGCACCTCCTCTACCGCCAATCCGGCTTGGTTCAACATCCGTCGCACGGTGGCCAGGGGATAGAGCTTCAGCCGTCGCTGTGAGCAATGAGGACAGATTTCAAATCTATCCCCATTGCTCAGGTAGATCTTGCGCGTGATCAGTGTGTCGTCCGTCAGCAGGAATCGGTTGCGCTCCAACGCCCAGCCCGAACCGCAACGCCGCCAACTGTCACGCTGGAAGTGACGCAGGATGCGCTCGCGGTTCTCAAGGTCAAGGAAGACCAAACCATTGGAGAGAAGTGCACGCGCTGTACCGTCAAGAGTTGCCTGGTTCTCCTCGTCGGAAAAATAGCCGAAAGAGGACCAGAGAAAGAGGACGGCGGCAAAGGTGGGCGGGTCAGCCAGCGTGCGCATGTCCCCCACCTGGAAGAGAACAGGAAGGTTGGTTTCAAAGGCCTGCTGCTGGGCGGCTTCCACGAAGGACGGAACGAGGTCCCGTCCGGTGACCCGATAGCCATGGGCGGCCAAAGCCAAAGCGTGCCGTCCCAAACCGCAGCCGAGGTCCAGGAGGGGGCCGGCCTGTGGGGGAGGGAGGCGCCTTAGGAGAAAGCGAACCTGGCGCTCGGTGCGCTCTCTGGAAATCTGCGCCAGCACGAAGTGCTGGTAGTCGGCGTTGAAGTAGCCCAGCAGCCAGTCGGAGCCTGCCCCCGAGAAAACGGGGGGCGGAGTTGGCAGCTCAGGTTTCACGTGAAACGTCGCGGTGGCGGGAGATGATCTCCCAGATGCGACGCAGGTCGGTCAGACTGTAGTACTCGATCTCGATCTTGCCGTGGTGGATCCCGCTGACGACCTGCACCTTGGTCCCCAGGAGTAAACAGAGTTCACCCTGGATCTTCTCTTTCTCCTCGGCGAAGAGGTCACGGACGGTAACGGAGACCCGGCGCGTTTTAGAGAGGGTCTTGACCATGCGCTCGGTCTGGCGCACCGAGAGCTTCTGCTCTTCGACCCGCTTGAGGGCGGTGACGATCTTCTCCTCTTTCTCCAGGGAGAGCAGGGCGCGGGCTTGACCATAGGAGATGCGGCCGGCTCGCAGGCTCTCCTGGGCTAAAGCGGGAAGATTCAGCAAGCGGATCAGGTTGGCCACCTCGGAGCGACTCTTGCCGACATGCTCGGCCAACTCCTCCTGGCTGTAGCCGAACTTCTCAGCCAGTGCCTGCAGTGCTTTGGCGACCTCCAGGGGGTTGAGGTCGGTTCGTTGCAAGTTCTCTGCCAAGGAGATCTGGAGGGCCTGGCCATCGTCGAAGTCGCGCACCGTGGCGGGGACACGGGAGAGGCCGGCCAACTGGGCCGCTCGCCAACGCCGCTCGCCGGCGACTAACTCGTAGTGCTCTCCCCGGGGGCGCACCAGCACCGGCTGGATCAGCCCATAGAGGTGGATCGAGCTGACCAACTCCTCCATCGCGGCTGCGTCGAACTCCTGACGAGGTTGCAGTGGGGAGGGGTAGATGGCTCCCACCGGCAATTCCAGCAGCTCTCCGCCAACCTCCAGTTGGGAGCCGGGGATAAGGGCGCCAAGTCCCCTCCCCAACCCACCCTTAGGCACGGTTGGCCACCTCTTGAGCAAGGGCTAAATAAGCTGCGGCCCCGCGAGAGTGGGGGTCGTATTCAAGGATGGAGCGGCCGTAGGAGGGCGCCTCGGAAAGGCGAACGGTGCGGGGAATGACAGAGTGGTAAGCCTTCCCGGCGAAGACGGCGCGGACATCGCGCTCGACCTCCTGGGAGAGGATGGTGCGGCCGTCGAACATGGTCAGCAGCACTCCCTCGATCTCCAGGTTGGGATTCAGGCGGCGGCGAATTAGGTTGATCGAGTTAAGCAACTGGTTCACCCCCTCCAACGCGTAGAACTCACATTGGATGGGGATCAGGATACTCCCTGCGGCGGCCATGGCGTTGAGGGTGAGCAACCCGAGGGAGGGCGGGCAATCCAGCAAGACGAAATCGTAGGCGTCCCGGATCCCGCCCAGGGCATCACGCAAGCGGAACTCGCGCGAGAGCATCCCCACCAGCTCGATCTCCGCGCCGGCCAACTCGATGGTGGAGGGAAGGATAAAAAGATGGCGGTTGGCCGTGGGAAGGATGATCCCAGCCGGAACTTCATCCTCCAATAGGAGATGGTAGCTGCTTATGGAGATCTTGCTGCGGTCGATTCCCAAGCCCACGCTGGCGTTGCCCTGCGGGTCCAGGTCGATGATGAGGGTCTCCTTCCCCAGTTGGGCCAGTCCAGCCCCCAAATTAATGGCGGTGGTGGTCTTGCCCACGCCGCCTTTTTGATTCGCCAATGCGATCACGCGTACCACGTCGTATTGATTATAGCACTATTGGGGTCACATCTTCATATGTCATTCTTTTCTTGACTTCAATATATTTGTGTGCATGATGAAGCTATGGCTAGACCCCTTCGAATAGATTATCCCGACACTTTTTATCATGTTTTATCCCGCGGAAACGAAAAAAAAGAAATCTTCCGGGATGAGCAAGATCATTATAAATTTCTTGAATTACTCGCCAGGATGGTTGAACGGTTTCAATTGGAGATCCATGCCTATGTATTAATGAAAAACCACTATCATTTGCTC
>JAPLHW010000248.1 GCA_026389425.1 Coprothermobacterota bacterium | reverse complement strand
CTGGGTCAACCTGCGCTGGGGGTCTTTGGCCGGCAGTTTCTTCTCGATCGACTGCACCGAGAGCGAGATGATGAAGAGAGGGTTGCGGATCTGATGGGCGATGCCAGCCGTTAGTTCCCCGGTGATCTTCTTGGCTGTCTCCCGTTTCAACTGCTCCCGATCGGTGATGTCTCGGAAGGTGCCGACGACGCCCTTCAGCTCTCCGGCTTGGTCCAGGAGGGGCGAAGTGTTAACGGTGATCCAAGAGACCAAGCCGTCCGAATATTTGAAACCTATTTCAATGTCCTTCAACGGATGGCTCCTCCCCATCGGAAAAGTGCCGGCCATCTCCTCCGGCAGTATCGACGTCCCGTTAGGACGAAGAAGCACCCACTGCGGACCATCGTATCGACGGCCTTCGATTTCCGAACGTTTCAGCCTCAGAATGCGTTCCGCCGTAGGATTGGCATGGAGGATTTGGCCATCCGGGGCGATCAAGACGACACCCTCGGTCATGGTCTCGAACAAGATGCGATACTGTTCCTCGCTCTCCCGGAGCGCCTCCTCCGCCTGCTTGCGCTCGGTAATGTCGCGGAAAACGCCTAAGGCGCCCACAAATTTCCCCTGGCTGTTGAACTGTGGGACGGCCGTTACGAGCAAGTTGCGCTTTTCTCCGTTAGGACGACTGATTTCAATTTCATAAACGCTCTTTTCGCCGGCCCGGCGCCGCTCCGTTTGCTCACGGATCAGGCCGAACTGTTCCGGATTGGCGAACTCATGCAAGCTGCGCCCCAGCAGGTCGTTGAGCGGCACGCCAAAGATGTCTTCGGCGGCAGCATTGGTGAAGTCAAATTGCTCTTCGGGATTAACAAAACCTATGCCCTCGCCCATGTTTTCAAGCAGCGTGCGATAGCGATCTTCGCTCTCTCGCAGGGCATCCTCCGCCTGCTTGCGGTTGGTGATGTCACCGATGCTTGCCAGGATGCATTTCTCGTTGTTGATCGTAACCAAGCTGGCTGAAAAGAGCCCGGTGATTATCTCTCCCGTCTTTTTACGGAATTGATACTCCACCCCTTGTATTTCACGACCCTGCGCCAGCTCCTTGGCAACAGCCAGGCGATCTTCCTCGCGGACCCACAGGTTCAAACCCAGCGCGGTTTTTCCGATGGCTTCAGCATATTGGTACCCGGTGATATTCACAAAGCCCTCATTCACTTCGAAGATGGCGCCGTCGGATAGCCTGGTGAGGATAATTGCATAGGGTGATGACTGGAACGCCGTAGTGAACTTCTCTTCTTGGGCTTTGACGTCTGCCAGCAGACGCCTGTTCACCATCAAGATCAGGCTAATGGTGAGGCAGACGTTGAGTCCGATACCCCCGGCAATGGTCAGCGCATTCACGGCGCCTGATGAAAAGAAATCGTTGGTCTGGGCTGGGAATGCAATATTCAGTATGATCCTGGCAAAATTGAAGGCAGCGTATGCGGCGAAGACGATCCCGGTGAGACGCGTGATTGGGCGCATGCCGGGATCTGTTTTGCGCAGCAGCAGCCAGCAGCACTGGAGGGTATAGATCATTAACATCGCCGACACGGCGACATCCCGCGCTGTCTGATTTGGTTGAACCACGACGAAATAGGTGCAAACAGCAATGAAAACAGCCAACAGAACGTAATTTTGTACTTGCCGGTCCCTTTTCCCGGTAAAGCGCTCCAGCCCGATTAACAAAATCACTACCCCGGCCAGAATCACCGTATTGGCAAGTACCATGGATAGGAGATCAGGTATCATCCCGCGCAGGACAATCAACGTTGCCCCAACGGCCTGCAGGGCAAGCGCAACCAACCAGAAGGATATGCCTGCAAAGCGTCCCCGGCTCTGACCCCATATCACCACCAACGAACCAGCGTTGATCACGCTGGTGATGAGGTAGAGGAGCATCAGCGTCTTCAGATCAGGCATTATCGGTTTCCACCATTGGAATAGGTCAATTTTCCGAGGTGAAGAGGCAGGCGGACCACGACGGTGGTTCCTTTCCCAAGATCGCTATACAGGGCAATCGAGCCGCCGTGGGCCTCGGCAATCAGCTTGGCTGTGTAGAGGCCCAGTCCGGTGCCGGGGATGACGGCACGGTTGGCGCCGTCCGTCCGTTGGAAGGGTTGGAAGAGCTGGGGGATCTCCGAGGCGGGGATGCCGAGGCCGTGGTCGCGCACGGCAAAGAGGGCTTCCTCCCCTTCAGGTCGGAGGTCGATCTCCACCTCCCCGCCAGCGGAGGAGAATTTGATGGCGTTGGTCAGGAGGTTCTCGAAGAGGCGGTGAATGCTTTCTGGATCAGCAGGAATCAGAGGCATGGGGTCCTCCTGCAGCCGGAAACGGATCCGTTGCCGGCGGGTCAGGAAGTCCACATCCTTCAGCGTCTGGCGCAGGATCTCGCCCAGGTCGGTCGGCACAACAGCAAGCTTCAACCCCATCCCTTCGGTCCGCTGGCTGTCTACTAGGTTATCGATCAAGTGGCGCAGGCGGTGCAGGTTGCGGTTCCAGATCTCTTCGTACTCCAGGAAACGTCCCGCTCGTTCCTCTGCAGGCAATCCATCCAGCAGCTCCTGGGCCGAGGTCATCAGGAAGAGGGGCGTCTTTAACTCGTGGCTGACGGCGAAGAGAAAATTGGCCCGGGCTTTGGTGATCTCGTTCTCCTGTCGCTTGCGCTCGGTGATATCCTGAACCGTGCCAATATTCTTGACAGGATTGCCTGCTTCGTCAAACACGATAATGCCGCTGGCATATAGGGTGCGCTCCGCACCTTCCGGGTGGATCACCCGGTATTCGAGAGGATGCGCCACCCCACGCGAAAAATTGTCCTCCATGTTCTTGACAAAGCGCTCCTTATCATCAGGATGGACCACTTTTAGGACCGATTCCGGCTTTCCATCGTACGTGTCGGGACTGAGGCCGAAAATCCGGTACATCTCGTCCGACCACTTGACCTTGTTTGAGATGAACTCCCATTCCCAGTTTCCCAAGTGAGCGATGCGTTGTGCCTCGGCAAGGCTGGCTTCGCTCTCCCGCAAGGCCTCCTCCGCCTGCTTGCGGTCAGTGATGTTGCTGAGGAAATTCAAGGTAGCAAGTTTGCCTTCCCATTCGATCAAGAGAGCGTCGATCTCCACCCACTTGATGCTGCCATCACGTGGCATCAACCGGAAAGCATATCTGGGTTGAGACAGATCGCCCTTGAGTCGGCTTTGATGGCGTTCCTCCACCATACCGCGGTCATCCGGGTAGACGAACTCGGGAAAAGGCCGCGAAGTGAGTTCCTGCTCCGAATAGCCGGTCAGTTCACTTGCCATGCGATTGACGAACTTCAGCATGCCATCTTGCGCGACGACGATGGCTTCATTGGCATTTTCTACCAACAAACGGTAGCTCGCTTCTGAGGTGCGCAGCGCCTCTTCTGCCTGCTTACGCTCGGTGATGTCCATTGCTGTTCCGGCCAGGCGAACCAGGTTGCCGACTTGATCCAAGGTAGGCACGCCTTGCGCATGGATCCAGCGTTGAGAGCCGTCGGGCAGTTGGATGCGATATTCAATGTCGTACGGTATCTTCTTGTGTAGGCATTGGTCCACCGCTTCCTGGTATCTCGCCCGGTCATCGGGGTGGATGCGCTCTTCAATGGCCGCCAGCAGTTGACTTGATCCTTTCCCGATAGTTTCAGCAGGAATCTCGAACAAGCGGCAAAATTCGCCGCTCCAAGCCGCTTGGTGTGTAATCAGATTCAATTCCCAACTACCCAGATGCGCGATTCGTTGTGCTTCTGCAAAGCTTTCTTCGCTGATCCTTACTTCCTCTTCGGCCTGCTTGCGCTCGGTGATGTCGGATTGGGCGCCAATCACCCGCAGCGGCCTGCCTTTGGCGTCGCGGCGGATCACCTTGCCCCAGGAGAGGGTCCACTTGTAGCTGCCGTCCTTGCAGAGCAGGCGGTACTCGCTGCGGTATTTCAGCGCTCGGCCTTGGAGGTAGGCTTCCAGCCGCGCCCGGGTCTCCTCCCGGTCCTCGGGGTGGATAAGCCGTTCCCACTCGCCCACCACAGCTTCGATCTCCTCATCGCCATACCCCAACATGGCCTTCCACTGCGGCGATAAGTAGACCACTCCGGTCTGCGGGTTCCATTCCCAGACGCCGCCCCCCGCCCCCTCCAGAGCGAATTGCCAGCGCTCTTCGCTCTTGCGCAAGGCCCGCTTGGTTTCCCATCTCTCCAGGGTGTGGCGCACCGACGAGGGCAAACGCATCAGGTTACTCTTCAGAATATAGTCGTCGGCCCCCTCGCGCATCACTGCTGCCGCTGTCTCTTCGGACTGGGAGCCGGT
>JAPLHW010000036.1 GCA_026389425.1 Coprothermobacterota bacterium | reverse complement strand
CGACAGTTCCCAACGCAGCCGCTCATCGCTGAGTTGATTGAGGTCGGCGTGATCTACCGTGTGTGAACCGAAGCGCATCCCCGCCTGTTGCATGATGCGGGCTTGTTCCCAAGTCAAGTAGGCATTGTCATCCATGTTCTTAGGAATCAGATAGAAGGTGGCGAAAAAGCCGTACTTTTGCAAGAGCGGAAAGGCCTCAGTGAAGTTGTCACGGTAGCCGTCATCGAAGGTCAGGATCACCGGTTTTTTCTCAAACGGGACCGGTTGCATCAGGAAATCCAGGCTCACCGATTGGTAGCCGTTCTCCTTCAGCCAGCGGAGCTCCGCCTCAAACTTAGCCGGGGAGACGGCCGGGTTGGTGGGCTGGCTGAAATTGGGGTTGTCGCTGATGTGGTGGTAAAGCAAAACGGGGGCGGCGAAGCTGCGCGTTCGGACCGGGAGGACCATCGCCCAAAGGACGAGAAACAGCCCATAGAGCAGGATCCCGAGTATGATCAGCTTGGTTCGGTGCTCGTTTGACATTTCGCGCTATAATACGAGCCTTTTCCCTCGACGGCTATCCCTCTTCTCCTGGGAAGCCAAACACGATCCTTCCTTTTGCGCTGACTATCGATGGACATGACTACCGAGAGGGGAGATCGAGGCCTGGTTGAACCAGGCCTCGATTGAGTCGATGGATTGTTGCGGGGTGAATCTGGAAAGTGCTGCAGGCTATCTAGTACGTCTCCGCGAAGACCTCGTAGTACGCTTGCGGGTGCTTGCATGCCGGGCAGAGTTGCGGCGCTTCCTTCCCCTCGAAGATGTAACCGCAATTACGGCATTTCCAGCGGACAACCTCATCCTTACGGAAGACCTTGCCCGCGCTCACGTTGGCCGCCAGATTGTTGTAGCGGGTTTCGTGTTTTTGCTCAACCTCGGCGATCTGTTTGAAGGCGGTGTGGATTTCCGGGAAGCCCTCCTGTTTGGCCATCTCGGCAAAATCCTGGTAGATGATGGTCCATTCCGCTTTTTCCCCCGCAGCAGCCGCTTTTAGGTTCTCCAGGGTGTTACCGGTGAGCCCGGCTGGATAGGATGCCTGAATCTCTACCTCCCCCCCCTCTAGGAAATCAAAGAAGACCTTGGCATGCTCTTTCTCGTTGTCCGATGTCTCTTGGAAGATGGCGCTGATCTGCTCGTACCCCTCCTTCTTGGCAACGCTCGCGGCAAACGTGTAACGGTTGCGGGCTTGCGATTCTCCAGCAAAGGCTTTCAGCAGATTTCCCTCGGTGATGCTACCCTTGATCGATTTCAAAACAACACCTCCTGGCGTTTTGATTAAGATAACACAGGAGAGGGGAGCCGTTATTCCCGACCGACAGCATGCTTGATCGATCTTTGACCTCATGAAATTGATCTCCGGTCAATCCGGGTTCCTCACCGCAACCTCCCAACAGCCGGCCGTCCCAAGCCCCTCGGCTCCCTTCGTCCGGCCTGGAGCAGACCCTCCTTTCCTCTCATGGTCAAACGGGAGAAAAGGTGGCGAGAGGCAATGCCCTGGTCTATTGACCTCCGGTCAATCCGAGATGCCTTGGATGGTTCAGCTTCTCGTTGGTACAATGGCAGATGTAGCATTTACTCTTGTCGGTCGAGCGCTGTTCCTCGAGCATTACTGCGGGAAATCGAATCTAAGTCGTAAACAAGCGATGGCGATGAAATCCAGGAGAAAAATACCTGCCCATCAGACGGACCGGGAGCTGCCTCCGGCCCTTTGTCGGCAATTGCTGCAGGAGCTGCACCTGCTCACCCGGGAGGGGGACCTGAACGCCGACGCCAGGCGGAAACTGAAACAAGTGAATCACCTCATTTCTTTGCTAGAACCCACCTTGGATGACCTGTTTCAACGCGTCCCAGCTCCTGTCATCGTGGACATTGGATCGGGTAAGTCCTACCTGGGCTTCCTGCTTTATGATCTTGTTTTGCGGCACCACCCATCTGGCCGGATCATCGGCGTTGAGCCAAGGCCAGAGCTGGTGGAGGGCGCGCGCGCCCTGGCTTTGAG
Source organism: Coprothermobacterota bacterium (assembly GCA_026389425.1). GTDB lineage: Bacteria > Caldisericota > JANLFM01 > JANLFM01 > JANLFM01 > JAPLHV01. The sequence goes on along the minus strand of JAPLHW010000036.1, from coordinate 15,560 downwards.
GCTTGGATTCGAACGGATGGAATTCCAACCGACAAGAGCCGACCGCGCCAGCCTCCCTGCCAAGATCGATCTGCTGGTCGCTCTCCACGCCTGCGACACAGCCACCGATGATGCGATACTGCTGGGATTGCAGAGCAACGCTGAATACATCGTTGTCATCCCCTGTTGCCAAGCCGAGGTCGCTGGACAGTTGAGAAAACTGAAGGGCCTGCCCTTAGACCCTCAGCAATGCTCAAGGGCTGCTGCGGGAAGCCCACTGGCGGAATTGTATACCCATCCTCTCCACCGTAGGGAGTTCGGCAGCCACCTCACCAATGTGCTGCGCGCACTCGCCCTTCAGGCAGCCGGGTATCAGGTCACGGTCACCGAGTTGGTCGGTTGGGAACATAGCCTGAAGAGTGAAGTGATCTTGGGCCGACGCATCGAAGGACCTCGTTCGCCATCTCGCCTGCGCCTGCAGGCTCTACTGGATCAGTTCTCGGTCTGCCCCAAGCTGATTCGGGATTTAGGGTACTGCGCTACAGCTCCCTGCTCGATTCCGGGTGATCCAGGTCTTCCCAATGCCACCGGCGAGAGCATTGGGGTAGGCTCGCTTCGCACTGATGTCTAGACCGGATGGTAACTTATCGTTTTTCCACGGATCGAAAGCAGGCACTCCAGCCATTTCGGTGATAAGTCGCAACCGCTCACCCTGATCCAAGGAATTTCCCAGGGAAGGTGCCAGTTAAGTAAAAGACAGGGCGGTCTTCATCGACCCCTGAAAATCCAGCACAGGAGAGACTCATGGAACAGATGAGACGAATCGCAGCGGGAGAGATGGCCCCCGACTTCATCCTGAAGGATCAAGACGGAAAGCTCCGCACCCTCACGGAAATAAGGGGCCGGAAAGTTCTCCTCTCCTTCCACCCGTTGGCCTGGACCGGCGTCTGCGCCCAGCAGATGCAATCCCTGGAGGCGCAGTTCAAGCGTTTCGCCGCTCTGCGCACTGTACCCCTTGGGGTGAGCATCGACACCACTTTCAGCAAACACGCCTGGGCCAAATCGTTGGGGATCGAGAAAGTGCGCCTGCTCTCCGATTTCTGGCCGCACGGCGGCTTGGCAAAGGCTCTCGGCCTTTTTCGTGAAGGAGACGGCTTTTCCGAACGAGCCAACGTACTGCTGGATGAGGACGGCAAGGCGCTGTGGGTGAAGGTCTACCCGATCCCCGAATTGCCGGACCTGGAAGAGATCTTCGCACTCCTGGAAGCGCGATAGGCGATGACGCGGATTCTAGGCATCCCCGGCAGTCTGCGCCAGGGCTTCTAATTCACCCCGACGAATCGCAGATTCACCCCAACGAATCGCAAAACCAGCAATTCACCGGGGACCCCGCTCAACGGGATACTCGCGCTCCCCGATGCCGCACTGGGGCGCCACGGTCCCATCCCAGGGTATGGCGCTGTGGGTGAAGGTCTACCCGATTCCCGAATTGCCGGACCTGGAAGAAATACGAAGCGGGCCTTCACCAGTATCTTCGCTGCGGTAGGTTATTTCGATAGCCCATCATGGAAGGAGAACACGTTCAATGGAGGCATTGGAGGCGATCCAGACACGGCGGAGCATCCGCCGGTACAAAGCACAAGCAGTCCCCGAGGAATTGATCACCCATCTCCTGGAGGCGGCTGTGGCCGCTCCCTCCGCCGGCAATCAGCAACCTTGGCAGTTTCTCATCGTGGATGACAGGGAGCTCCTCGATGGGCTTCGAACTGCTTCCCCCTACGCCGCCATGTTGAAGGAAGCCCCCCTGGCCATCCTCGTCTGCGGAGATCTCCAACGAGAGAAGTACAAGGGCTTTTGGGTCCAGGATTGCGTGGCAGCGACGATGAATATCCTCACCGCGGCGCGGGCTCTGGGTTTGGGCTCCTGCTGGACCGGCCTTCACCCGATGAAGGACCGGACCAAGGTGGTGCGCTGTTTGTTGAATCTACCACCCACGATCATCCCTCTGAACATCATCGCTCTTGGTTACCCCAACGAGGAAAAGCCTCAACCGGAACGCCTAGATCCTGCGCGCGTGCACCGCAATCATTGGTGAAGCCCAGTGGGGTAAGCCCTTCGCGCCGCTCGAGGGGAGGCGTCCAAGCGAGAGATTGCTCCAGGCATGGAGTGGTGAACCCTCATCTTCCGGCCGTGCTATGATCGTGCCATGGGGACATTGTCGAACGACGCAAAAAATGCCCTAGAGACTTGTCTGAAGGAACAGGCGGAGTGGGTTCAGCAGCGCGTGTTGCATTACTCCGCGCAACGCGGGGTGGAAGTTGAGGTTGACTCGTTGCGCCAGACCATCCTCGAGCTGGCAGATGGTTGCCATCAGGCGATCATCGCGGCGCTTCAACGAAACTCCTCGACAAGACAACCTGCGGCAGCATGTTCAGAAATACAATCCGGTGAAATCATCGTCGGGGACCCCCTTTCTGCCTTCGGCGTCAGCTTAGCCAAACGACAGAATGGCATCGGGGCGAACCGCGGCTTTCCCCGGGCTCTTCTGGAAGATTGCCGTCGAACCTATCAAGATTTGGCAGAAAGGGCCGGCTGGCCGCTTGAGATCGAGCATGAGGCCCAGGATTTTTTGGACCGTTCCCTGGAGAGGCTGGAGGTGGCGTTCACCACTGAATGGGGGTTGCTCCCGGGAGAACAGCTGCGGGGCGCCCTGGAGCAATACAACCGAATGCTGGCTCGAGAACGCAACCGGTACCTTGCTATCTTCGAAGTCCTACCTGATCCCGTCTATCTGCTTACGAAAGAGGGCCGCATCGCTGATTTGAACCATGCTGGGGCTGCCTTCCTAACCAAGTTCGCAACAGAGGCGACCCCATCTTCGATTCCCTGGTTGGAGACGGAGCTACCTGCCTTTCGCGCCTCGGGAGAATTGGCGCGTGACTTCGAACGCGAGCTGTCCACGGCCCAGGGGCAGCGCTTTTGCTTGGTACAGCTTCGACGGATGCTCGATGAAGAGGAACATGAAGCTGGGACAATCGTCATCCTGCACGACCTCACGGCACGCAAGCGGGCAGAGGACGACCTTCGTTTTCTCAGCTTTCATGATTCCCTCACGCACTTATTCAACCGGGCTTACTTTCAGGAGGAATTGGTCCGCTTGAACACCTGGCGCCAACTTCCTTTGTCCTTGGTGATGGGTGACGTTAATGCCCTCAAGCTGGCCAATGATGCGTTCGGTCACGCCATGGGCGACCGGCTTTTGGTACGGATGGCACAGATCCTGCGCCACGCCTTCCGCCAGGAAGACATCATCGCCCGCTGGGGTGGGGATGAGTTCGTGGTGATCCTGCCCAAGACACCCCACGAGGTTGCCCTGCGCATCTGTGACAGGATCCGCGAGAGTTGCCTGGCAAGCCCGGCTGATCCGGTCCGTCCCAGCATTGCCCTGGGCATCGCCACTAAGATAGAGCCAAGCCAGGATCTTGACCAACTGCTGCAAGAGGCGGAAGTCTCGATGTACGCCCAGAAGCTGAAAGAGACCAAAGCCGCCCGCAGCGGTTTGATCGAGTTGATGAAAGAGACGCTCAGCCTAAGCGGCCTAGAGACGGAGGAACACATCCAAACCTTGCGCCGTCTAAGCATGGCGATGGGGTGTCGCCTGGGTTTCTCCGAGCGGCAGTTGGAAGAGTTAAGCTTGCTCGCTGCCTTTCATGACATCGGCGAGATCGCCATCCCGGCGGAGATCCTACGCAAGGTGGGCCGGCTTTCCGATGATGATTGGGAGATCATCCGCCAGCACCCAGAGATCGGTTACCGCATCGCCGGGACGAGCCCGGAGATCGCGGCGATCTGTGACTTGATCCTGGCACACCAGGAGCGTTGGGACGGGAGCGGTTACCCGAAAGAATTGCGTGGGGAGACGATCCCTCTTCCCTCCCGCATCCTGGCCATCGTCGATGCTTATGATGCGATGATTCGAGGACGGCCTTTCAGAGAGGCGATATCGCCAGATGCAGCTCGCCGGGAGCTGCAACGTTCTGCTGGAACCCAGTTCGACCCCTCCTTGGTGCAGCTTTTTCTGGAAGTCGAGCAAGGCAATCTGGCCGATTGACCTAGTTCTTTAAAGCGTTAAGCCTTTCTCTAGAAAGAGCGTAAGACAGGCATCGGCGACCCGCGGGTCGAAGGAAGTGCCACGCTTGGCTCGGATCTCCTCTAAAGCCGCCTCGATGCCCAATGCTGGGCGGTAAGGGCGGTGTGAGGCCATCGCCTCGACCACATCAGCGACGGCTAGAATGCGTGCCTCGAGAAGGATTTCCTCTCCGCTCAAGCCCTGCGGATAGCCGGAGCCGTCGAAGCGTTCGTGGTGCTCCAGCACCATCCGGGCGACCGGCCAAGGGAACTCGATCTCCTTCAGGATCTCGTAGCCAGACTGGGAATGTGTCTGAATCAGGCTGAACTCCAGGGGAGTCAACCTGGTTGGCTTGGCCAGGATCTCGGACGGCACGTTGATCTTGCCCAAGTCATGGATCAGCGCGGCCATCATCAAGCCGTTGACCTGCTCGTGCTCCAACCCCATCTCTCGACCAATAGCCACCGCCAGACGAGCCACTCCTTGTTGGTGTCCGGCTGTGTACGGGTCGCGCGATTCGACGATGCGAGCCATGGCATAGATAGTCCCAGCCACTGCTTTTTGCACGGCGCGGTAACTCTGCACCTGCAGTTCTTCTGCTTGCCGCGCTAAAGTGACGTCACTGGTGGAGACCAATACCTGTGAGTAGTCCACCGGGTCACTCCCGATGGCCACCCATTGGAGGGCGGAGATGAGCGGCTCACCGGCGACGGTCATTCCAGGGGCATCGAACTCGATACGCCGTTTTCCCTCCAGGATGGCCAGCAATTGCAGGAGAAGTGCCGAACGCGTCTCCTCGGTGATGGTTTGGGAAAAACCTTCGATCACTTCCTCCTTTTTCGTTACCTTGAGGAAATTAAGCGTTGCTTGGTTGACATCAACGATGCGCACACGACGGATCGCTTCATCGACGATCTCCGGATGATCTTGCAGGAAAGCTTTCCAGCCCGACGGCCCGGGGTCCGGTAGACCAAGGAGATAAGCCTGGACAGCGGAAAAATCCTCTTCCCAGAGGGCTACCGGAGACTCTTCGAAGAGGGTACGGTAGCGGGCTTCGCTCTTCCGTAGCTCTTCCTCTACGAGACAGCCTGCAGCAGCATGTTCAGAAACGCCAAAGTTTTGTCCCATCTCTTTTGATGGGGGGACAGATTTCAAATCTGTCCCCTCCCCTACATCCACCTGATCCGTCACAATGCCATCATTTTAAGGGAAGTCGGCTTGCGATACTAGCCAGCGAAGAGATCCTCGAAGCGCTGGGCCTCCTCTTGGTACGAGCTATTGGCCTCTTCCACCTCTTCGCTGCGGGTAGCCCAGGCCGGCATCGGGAAGCGGACCAGCACCGGGGCGGGGATGTCGGGCTGGTGCAGGATCATCGTCCCAGGCTTGATGATGCAAGAGCGCAGACGGAAGCTGCCCGGCAGGTAATCGTACTCCACGCTCTGGCTCTCGGCGAAGTCCAGGCGGCCGTTGACCTTGATCGAGGAGTTGGCGATGATTCGCTTCTCTACCGAGCTGGCCGACTGCTGAGCGCCGATCAAGATCACCCCCAGGCTACGGCCGCGTTCAGCGATGTCCAGCAGGATGTCCCCGATCGGGCTTTTTCCTTCACGCGGGGCGTATTTATTCAGCTCGTCGAGCAGAACGAAGACATAGGGTTTGCGGCCAGTGCGCTCCTTCTCTTTCATCAAGCGTTTCAGGGTGGAGCCGACGATGAACTTCTGCGCTGCCGACTTCAGGTTGGAGATGTGCACTACTGTCAGACGATGGGCGTCGAAATCGATCTTGTAGCGTTCCGGGTGGTCGATGTCGCTGCGGATTACCCCGGCCAGGGCTTCAGCGGCCACGCGGAGCTTGCGCAGGAAAGCATTCTTGGTGCCGGCGTGCTCATACGGAGGGAACCAGAAGCTGGATCGCTTGCGCCCCCCTCCCTCTTCTTCCCCTTCGTTGCCGTAGATGTCCTCTTCCAGGGTATCGATGAGGCCCCGGAGATCGCCGATCAGTCGCCCCTGGACCGAGAGGAAGGGACTCTCCGATGACCCCTCCCCGGACAACCGTTCCAGGCGGGCGGTGATGCTGCTGATACAGCCTGCCATGCTGGTCGTCTCCGAGTCGGCATCGGCAAAGAGGAAGGGAAGAAGACGTTCCCGGGCGAACTCGCGCAAGGTCCAGCAGAAAGGCGTGATGTCTGCCTGGCGCTGGTCGGTGGAGGGAGTGGGGACGCCCAGTCCCGCGCGCGGCGAAGTGTAGAAGGCCACGTCACGGAAGGGCTCCACCGGCAACCCCATACGGCTGTACATTTCCTCATCGGCTGAGTCCAGCCTGCTGTTGCGCTTATCGAGGAAGAGCATATCCTCGCCCTTCACGTTAAAAACGATGATTCTCGCCGAGGCTTTGTCGGCGGCCGGCACCCCTTTTGGGTGTTGGTAATTGAGCATGGCATAAAGCAGGAAGGTGGCATAGCTGGTCTTGGTGGCCACCCCGGAGATCCCCGAGATGGAGATGTGCGCCCCCTTGGACCCGTTCAGGAAATCGAAGTTGATGAAGAAAGGTTCTTGGCTGCGTAGGAGGCCGGCGGGAATGCGCTGCGCCATCGAGCTGAAGCTGAGCGCTTCTTCCAGCTCGCTCCCTTTGGCTCGAAAGACTAAGTCGGCGGGGTGGGGGGAGACGAAGATCTCCGGCACGATCTTGGTCACCACCACCTTTCCGACGTAGGCCACATTTGCCGGTAAGATCCCGGCGCGCACGATCTGGGTATCGGAGTCGAACTGGATCCCCTCATGGTATTGCGAGACCTCACTGACCGTACCGTAGAAACGCACGATAGCTTCGCGTGGGTGCCCCTCGACGGGGGAATCGACGTAGACCACATCATCCAGCTCCAAGTAGTTGCCCGGTTCCACCAACACGAAAAACTCCAGCGTACTGGCCGGGCGGTGTCCCAGGACGTAACCGATTGGACTGTTCTCTTCCATTATTCCTCCTTGGGGACAGATTTAATGTCCTTACCCCCTTGACCGCTCTCCTCGGGAGAAGCCCCCAGCGTGGTCAGGAGCCGGTTCCGCAGCAGGCGCGGGTCTCCCAGCCGATTCTTCAGTGCTGCCTCCAGAGCTGCCACCGGGTACAGATTCTGCGGCGCCCGGGCGTCGGCGTAGACGTTGCTGGCGTAATGGATGGCGATCGCCGCTGCGCTATCCGCCAAAGAGATTGCCTGGCTGCGAGCCATCAGTGGGATCTCCAGCCGCACCAAGTTGGCGAACGAGGAAACGAAGGCGCTCACCCCCTGCAACCGCACGAAGCAGCTCAGTTTGCTGGTGCGGGCATCCTCGTAACGGATGGCAAAGAGGTGGCTCCGTTCCCCCAGGTGTAACCTTGCCAGGACAGGCAATTGCTCCCTGGGCAGGTAGAGTTCGCGGACGCTCTTGATCAGCCCGACCAGCTTGCTGGTGTCACTGCCGGCAGACCGCTCGAAGGGGATTGGGCCGTCGGAGATGACCATTGCCACCCCCTCTTCCTTAAAGAGGCGAGCGCTGGTGTCGCTCTCCAGTTCAGCCATCCTGTTCATTAATGCGTTGTTAAAGGCCTGCGGCTCGCTGCTGCGGACCACCCTCACTTCATACCGGAGAGAACCGAGGAGGGCAGAGGTTGCCAGAGAAGAGATGTTCCCCTCCGTCGGGTCAGGCGCGTTGGTGAGGAAGAGACGGGATACCTGTACATGGCGGAGAGCCTCCTGGAGGGTCAGTAGGGGCGACCCATGCGTCGCCCCTACTGACTGACTTTCCTCCATTACCATTGCTCCGGTCGCCACCGAGCCGAAGAGACCGATGTGAGGGGGGAGATCCTCCACTATGGCGTGCAGATCGATCCGGCGCACACCGTCGACGAAGGCCACCGCTCCCCGTAGGAGCAGCCGCGACCCTACTTCCCTAGCCCCGAACTTGGAAGGCTCCACTTCAGCGTCCAATTCCACGCGATATTTGCCGGGCGAGCGTTCCTCGTTGGGCTCCAGGGCGCCGCTGTAGAAGCTTTGCCAGTAATCCGGCTTGATCCTCATGGCGGGTCCCCTCGCCAGTGGAGGGTAGCCAGTCCCTGGTCGTTGGTGACTTCCAGAACATCCTCGAAGCGTTCTACCAGATCACGCCGGTGAGTGATGATGCCGACTTGGTTGCCGTCCGCTTTCAACATTTCCAGCACGTTGCCCACCTCCTGTACGGTACGCTCGTCCAGTGTACCGAAACCTTCGTCGATGAAGAAACAGCCAAGTTGCCTGGTTCGGGCCAAGAGAGACTTCACCGAGAGGGCCAATGCCAAAGAGGCGAGAAAGGTTTCACCGCCGGAGAGAGTGGAGATATCGCGGGGTGGAGCAGACGTGTATCCGTCCAGGACCACGATGCGATCCTCGTTTCGATCTTCATCCCGCTCCAGTTCCAGCTCGTAGCGTCCGTTGGAGAGGGAGCGAAGATGGCGGTTGGCTTCCTCCAGCAGCTCCTCGATGATGTGGTTGGCGACATGGTTGATCATCCCCCTGCTGGAGAAGTCGCGGGCCAACTGGGCGTAGACGGCCAGCTGCTTTCGTACGGTTTCCCGCTGTTCCTGGCGGGAGCGCAGGAACTCGCGACGCTCCAACAGCCTGGAGCGTCGCTGATTCAGCTCCATGAGAAGGGTGTTTTGCCGTTGCTGCGCTTCCCGGGTAGAACGTGCCGCTTGGTCGGTCTCCAGGTAGGACTGTTGCGTTTGTGCCCGCCCTCGTCCTCCTAGATCTTTCTCCAGCAACTCGATCCCTCCGGCGATGCGGCTCTTCGCTGAGCGGAAATCCTGAAGTCTGGCCCCCTCACGCACGAGAGTTGCCTCATCAAGGAGGTCTTTCCGGGCCTCCACCCACCTTGCATAGCCAAGGTTCTCGGCGCTTTCCTCTAATTGCCGGCGCTGTCGCTCCTGGGAGGCGCGGGTTTGCTCCAGGCGGGCGGCCAGTGCCACCGCTTCTTGTTCCTTGGCAGCCAGTGCCGCGCTCTCTTTCAGGAAGCGGTTTTGTGCATCTTGCAGGGCGAGGTCCAGCGTGCGCTGTTCTTCCTGCAAGAGACCGCGACGAACCCCGAGGCCGTTCAATTCCTTCTCCAGGTCAACCTGGGGATGGGAGCTCTCAGCCAACCTAGGGAGGACCGTCGCGGCACAGGAGGTGCGGATCTTCCCTCTCTCTTGGTCCAACTGGGCGCTAAGCCCGGCCAGAACGCCTTCGCTCTCCGTCATTCGGGAACGAATGCCGATATCCTGGGAAGCCAGCACGGCCTGCTCCTGGTGCGCCTCAGCCAGCTTGCGCCGAGTCTCCTCGGTTCGCCTTTGCGCTTCCTCAATCTCTTTCTCCAGCTTCCGCTGCTCGTTGCGCAAGGCATCGCGGCGCTCCTGTAAAAGGTCCAACCGATTCTTCAGGGTGGACCCAAGGCGCTCCTCGGTGGCGAATTCCCGGGGCAGGGTGGAGCGGAGTTCAGCCTCCTCAATGGTTAGGAGGGCCAATGCTTTCTCCTCTTCGATGATTTGGTTTCGGCAGTTGCTTTCCTGGGAAGCCAGCACAGCCCTTCCCTTTTGAGCCTCGGAGAGCCGCTCCTGGGTCTTTTGATGGTTTTCCCGAGCTGACTTCCAAGACAACTCGGCGGCAGAAAGGTTCTCCTCGTGGTGGGGTGCCAGGGTGCGGATGGGAGCTCCGCAAACGGGGCAGGGATCACCTTCCTTCAGGCCGGCCTGCAGGGCGAGAGCGAGGTGCTCCTCCTGTGCATGGCGCCAGGTTTCCTCGGCTCGGCGCAATACCTCAACTTGATCGACCAAAGCCAGCTCGAAGGCGGCTTGGGCTGCACGGGCTCTATCACTGGAGAGCTGATGCGTGCCGAGCTGCCTGCGCAGTCTTTCCAGGCCAGTGTGGGTCTTCTCCTCCCGCGCCCTCAATCCCTCCAATCGGGTCACGGTGGGGAGTAGATCGGCCAGAGAAGTACTTTCCATTTCGAGGGCGGCCTGTGTTCCTTCGAAATCCCGCTCCACTTTCCGGCGGATCAACTGGTCGTGGTTACGCTCGGCGAGCGTGGTAGCTGCTTCATTCGCTCGGCAGGAAAGGCCGATGCTCTGACTCCGTACCAGACAGTCAGACAGTTGCGCGCGCAGCTTGGACACGGCATGCCGTGCACCTACTTCCTGCTCCCGCAACCCCTCCAGGCGAGTCACTTGAGGGATCAGGCCGGACAGGGCGACGGTTTCTCTCTCCCACCTCGCCAGCGCCTCCTCGAAGTTCCGCTCCTCCTTCCGGCGAAGCAGCTGGGCCTGGTGATCACGGGCTTGTTGCAGGTTCTGGCGGAGGGAGGAGGCTTCGCTTGCTGCACGGCTCTGTACGTGCGCCAATTGCGTCTCCTCAGCGCTGTCCTCCTCTAATTGGCGCCACGAAGGGAGCAAAGCAGTCAAGGCAAGAGCCCGCTGCAACCGCTCCTCCAGAGCTTTCATCTCCGGATCAGTGGCTTCTAGGCCGGACTGTTCCCTCTCCAGGGCGGTTTTTTGATCGAGTTTCGTAAGCGATGCTCCCAAGGAAGCTTGCTCCTGTTGGTAGACGGTTAACTTATCGGCCAGCTCAGCGGCACTGCTTTGGCCGGTGTTGATCTCTTCCTCCAGGACGGTTAAAGCTTCATCCGATAGCGCATCCAGGTCGATCCCTTGAAGGTCTCGCTCCAGTACGGCCAATTGAGCTTCCCAACGGCTTTTATGGTCGCTCGCTTTCTTGCCGATCTCTTCATAGACCCTCAATCCCAGTAAATCAATCAAGGTGTCGCGCCGGTCCCTGGGCTGATTGGGTTTCAGGAAGCGGTCGAACTTGCCTTGCGGAAGGACGATGATCTGGGTGAAGATTTCATAGCTCATCATCAAGAGCGTTTGCGCCAAATAGCGGTCGAACTCTCTTTTATTGATGATGGGTAGACGTATCCCGTTGCGGACCAGGGAGAATTGCTGGGTGGGATTGCCGAAACGCCCTTGACGGACGACTTCGAACTCATCGAGACCGAGCGAGAACGATAGGCTGACGCGGTAGCCGTTGGCTCCCTTGGCGATTAGCTCTTCGCGCGGCTTTCCCTTCAAGCGGGGGGTTTCATCGTAAAGGGCAAAGCAGATGGCATCGACCAGCGAGGACTTGCCGGACCCGGTATCTCCGACGATGGCAAAAAGACCCAACCGGCTGAAGTCCAGGTCGACCTGGCGATACGGCATAAAGTTCTCCAGGACCAATCGTTTAAGGCGCACCGGTCGTCTCCTGATACAAATCGGCAAGGGCCATGAGGATCTCCTGCGGGGCGTCCGGGTTGAACTCCCGGTAGCGGGCCAGGACGGAAGCCAGTCCGGTGTCGGCCAGCTCCTCCAGGGTGACGCTGTGCTGGCGGGCCGTCTCCAGGCGGGTGAACTCGCAGGCCAGGACGAAGGGGAACTCCTGACGGATCTGCGGCCCCAACTGGGGTGGAACACCCGGCGTGGTGATTCGCAGTTTGACGTATCCGTCACGAGTGAGATAGGGAGAAAGGCACTCGCGGTACTCGTCGGCGGTCGCCTCCAAGATGAAGAGGGGCTTCGCTCCCTGCAAGGGGATGAAGCGAGCCTCGACATCGCCGCGCCGGTTGATCTCGGCCAGGTAGAATCCCTTCTCGATTCCGCACTCGGAGAAGTCCACCCGCAGGATCGAGCCGGCGTAGTAGGTTCGAGCCGGCGCCTGGACGATCTTCTGATGGCGGTGGACATGCCCCAGGGCATTGTAGAGCGTTTTCCCCGGCAAGTTGGAGGGAGGGATCTGATAAAGTTCCAGGGTTGTGTTCTCCCGCTCAGTGTGGGAGAGACGGGCTCCGCCGACCATCAGGTGACCGGCGAAAAGGTTGATGGCCTCCGGGTCAGCCAACTGGTCCAGGTAGTGCAGGAAGCTGGAGACGCGCTCGGCGTATTCTCCCTTGAGATCCTTGTCGGCGGTAGAGAGCTCGATCACCATCCGTTCGGTGGGGTAGGGAAGGGCGATCAGTTGCACAGCCTCCCCCTCGCTGCTCTGGAAGCGGAACTGATAGTTCCCTTGCGGACGAATGCGGTCGAAGACGGTCACGCTCCCCAAGCCGAAAAGGTTCTTGGAGGGCACAAAAACCTGACCGTCGTGGTTTCCAGCCACGATGGCGGCGCGGATACCGTTCTTGCTGAGGCGGCAGAAGAAGTCGAAAACCAGGCGTTGGGAGTCGTTGGACGGCGTAGGACTATCGAAGAGATCTCCTACCACCAGCACTAGATCGACGCGCTCGCTTCGAGCGCAATCGTAAATCTCCTCCAGGAGGGCCTCGGATTCCCTCTCCCGGTTCATGCCGTACAACGAACGGCCGATGTGCCAGTCGGCCGTGTGTAATAGCTTCATGCTCCCTCCCTATACTGTATATTCTTATTCCCTAGAGGTCCTCGAGACGGATCATTCACCCCTCTCCTTCCCAGATCTCGCGGGGAAAGAGGCGAACCCGCTTCCTATCCTAGCACTTTGCCAGCCTTAGTTGAGCGCCGCCGGGGCGAGGACTTCTAGTCGCCCCGGAGGCGCCGACCCAGGTTCCGATCGTTCCTTTGTGTTCGTCCGTCCCGGCACCCCCTCTCCTGGTCGAAGGGGCGCTCTTTCCCCCCTCCTTCTCATTCCCCCCATTATCCCTTGAGCCGTCCTTGCGCTCCGCTCGAGGGCAGGGACCTTTATTTGCATCGCTTTTCTCCCTTTGATATAATACCGACTGGTCGGTTTCTATTTTAGAATTGAGGATAACAAGATGGCCAAACAAACGCGCGGCGAGGATACACGAGCCCGCATCCTGATATCAGCTGAGCAAGGTTTCGCTCAGGTTGGGTATGACACCACCGGGGTTGCTGAGATCTGTCGGGCGGCAGGCGTCAGCAAAGGAGCTTTCTATCATCATTTCACCTCCAAGGAGGAGGTCTTTCTGGAACTGCTGGATCGTTGGTTGACCTCTCTGGATCGCCAACTGGCGGACATCGCTGTCTCCGGCGGCAGCCTCCAGGAAGCGCTCGACCGCCTCTCCAAGATGGCTCCGCAGATCCTTCAAGAGGCAGGCGGCCAATATGCCATCCTCTTGGAGTTCTGGACCAAGGCTCGCTCCGACCCCAAAGTCTGGCAATCCACGGTCGCCTATTTCCAACGCTACCGTGAATTCTTCGTCGGCCTTTTGGCGAGCACCCCCGGGGGAGACTCCTTGGCGCTCGTCGAAAGAGAGGCGGCGGCTGAAGTGTTGGTGGCGATGATCATTGGCCTCTTGTTGTGGGGAGCGCTCGACCCCAAAGCGGCGGATTGGTCTCGTGTGACGAGGACCGGGCTGGAACTGTTCACTCGCGGATGGCAAGGGAAAGGCCTGCCCTCGAGTAAAGCGAAGGGAGAACATCAATGAAGGTACTAGTCACCGGAGCGTTCGGCAACGTCGGCAGCAGTACGGTGGAGGAGCTTCTGATCAAAGGGCACGAGGTGACTTGCTTCGATTTGAAGAGCCGAACCAATCAACGGCTGGCCAAAAGATACCGGGGGAGGGTGCGTGTGGTATGGGGAGACCTGCGCCAACTTGAGGATCTTCTCACTGCGGTAAAAGGACAGGAGGCCGTCATTCACCTTGCCTTCATCATTCCCAAACTCTCCCACACGGGGGTGGAGTGTGAGCGAGAGCCGGCTTGGGCGCAGGAGATTAACGTCGGCGGTACGGCCAACCTGTTGCGGGCGATGAAAGCGCAGCCGGCGCCTCCCAAGATCCTTTTCTCCTCTTCCCTTCATGTTTACGGCAAGACTCAACATTTGCAGTCCTTGCGCCAGGTCAGCGACCCAGTCCAACTGACTGAACACTATATTCGGCACAAGGTCGCTTGTGAGGAAATGATCCGCAATGCTGGATTGGAGTGGTCCATCTTCCGGCTGGCAGCGGTGCTGCCCATCTCTATCCGCCTCGATCCAGGGATGTTCGATGTCCCGTTGGAGAACCGCATCGAGTTTGTCCACACGCGCGATGTCGGCCTGGCCCTGGCCAACGCGCTGGATACGCCGGAGGTGTGGGGCCAGGTCCTGCAAATCGGCGGTGGACCGCGCTGCCAGTTCACTTCAGGAGAGATGATGCGTCGAATCCTGGAAGAGATGAAAGTCGGCGTCCTTCCAGCGGAAGCCTTCACCAAAGAACCCTTCCCCACCGATTGGTTGGACACGCACGACAGCGAAGCTTTGTTGCATTACCAAACCAGAACACTGGATGATTACGTTCGTGAAGTATCTGCTCGCCTTGGCTGGCGGTGTTTGGCTGTGCGGTTTTTCCGGCCTTTGGTCCGAGCTTGGATCCTCTCTCGCTCTGAACCCTACCGCCTGGCCCACACCCCGGCCTGGCAAGCGTTGCAAGGGCGCACTGCCTTGGTTACCGGCGCGTCCAGCGGGATCGGCGCAGCCACAGCCCGGCTTCTGGCATCTCGAGGGCTGCGCGTGATCCTGGTGGCCCGGCGCGAGGATCGCTTGCAGGCGCTGGCACAGGAGATCAAAGAGCGGGGCGGAGAAGCGATCGTCTTCGTTTGCGACCTTGCCCGGGAAGAGGAGTGCACCCGCCTCTACCAGGAGGCCAACAGCCGCTTCGGCCCGATCGATTTCCTGGTGAACAGCGCTGGGCTCGGTTGGTATGGCTTCCTCGCCGAGATGCCTCTACTTACGGCACGCCAGATGGTGGCGGTGAACAACGGAGCTGTCGTGCAGCTCTCTCTCCTCTTCCTGCAGGAGATGCAGCGGCGTGGCCGCGGTCTGATTGTCCAGATCGGCTCCATTGCCGGCAGCTTGCCTGAACAAGGGATCGCCCTCTACAGTGCCAGCAAATCATTCCTTGACTACTTCAGCCGGGCTCTCTACCGCGAGTTGCGGGGCGGACCGGTGCGCATCAGCCTGGTGAAGCCGGGACCGGTGGCTACCGAGTTCTACCAGGTAACCTGCCAAGATGGGCTGCGCATTCCTGGTGAACGATGGAGCGTGCGCCCGGAGGTAGTCGCCCAGGCGGTTTGGTCCCAATTTCTGCGCCCTCGCCGGGTCACCTATGTTCCCGCTTACCTCTGTTTGACCCCCGCCCTGGAATTGTTCTTCGGCTGGGTGATCGACCTGCTCGGTCCGGCTTTGCTGCGAACGCAACTGCGTAAAGCGCGAATCTCCAGAGCCTAGCGGTAGTGGCTTAGTAGTTAAGTAGTTTGGTTCCTTCTCATTTCAAGTGGGCAAGCTACCAGCATGCAGCTAGATAGCCCCCGGCAACTAGAGAGCCCCCGGCAGGGTGTTCTGTGACATGCTGCCGCAGGCTGTTCAGTCCAGCATCTCTGCAATCATGGCAATGAAGATCTAAAGAGTCTTTTCTAACCTGGGATGGGACCGTGGCACCCCAGTGCGGCTCCTGTTCTCAGTATCCAC
>JAPLHW010000246.1 GCA_026389425.1 Coprothermobacterota bacterium | reverse complement strand
AGATGAAATAATACCCCTCGTTCTGCCGCTGGATGGGAAAAGCCAATCTGCGCTTCCCCCAGCGGTCCACTTTGCTTACCTCGCCGCCTGTGCTGGTGATGATCTCTTGCACCTTCTCTGCCAGCTTGTCAGCCTCTTCCGGGGCCAGGGCGGGAGTAGCGATCAGACATACTTCATATGGACGCACTCTGTTCACTCCCTTCGGGATTTGCTCCGTTGTTCGGAGCAGGGTTGGTGACAGCCTTGAATACTATCATGAATGGCTCTTGGTGCCAAAAGTTAAGGAGTTGGAGGTAGCTCCATCCCA
This sequence comes from Coprothermobacterota bacterium, assembly GCA_026389425.1. Taxonomy (GTDB): domain Bacteria; phylum Caldisericota; class JANLFM01; order JANLFM01; family JANLFM01; genus JAPLHV01. Next base: position 61,321 of record JAPLHW010000246.1, on the reverse strand, counting down.
GAGGCAGGTATTCCCTCTGTAGCTGAGGCGAAGGCCAATTCCTCTTCTTTTGCAGTGAGTTCCAGCTTCTCTAATTCACCTGCCCGTTTTCCCTCCTTCAGAAAGAAGTAGCGCTGCGCGTAGTAACCTGCGGCCAACCCCCATAGTGTGCTAAGGCAAACCATCAAGGCGGGCAGGGTGACCCGTGCCGGGTCCACGAAGACCCCTGCTAGTTCTGCCCCCAACTGACTGAGGGAAGCATAGGTCGTGTAAAGAAACAGCGTGAGAAACTCACTGAGGAAGACAAAGGAGAAAGAGGCCAAGGTGCTCCAACCCGTGGAGAGGGTCAGTAGACCACCGAGGGTGGCGAATAAGAGATAGAGGGAGAGGCGGAAGATCTGCGGGGAGCCGAGAAAGGTGATCGTGGCAGTCGGAAGCCAGTTGTAGTAAAGGGCCAAAGCATTGAGGAAACCGAGGATCAAGGCTAAGAGGAACCAAAAAGGACCCGCGGCTGTTTGTACTGTCACTTGGTGCTTCCGGGCTTGAACCATATAGCCCAACAGGTCGGCGGCGTGCTCAGCGTAAAACGAGACAAGGAACGTGCTTAATAAAACGGCAGCGAGGGCGGTTGAGTAATTCACCAAGTTGAAGAGATCCATTGTGGGCGGGAAGAGGAAGGTTACTACCCCATAGACTACGAAGGTTAACAGCAGTCCAAGCGAAGCCCAACCCCAACGGCGCAGGATCAGAATCGAAAGTAGCGTCCACAGCAGGATCAGGACAAAGCAGAAAACCGGAATCCAACTACGGTAGGGTTCGATGAAGAGGTTGCCAAAGTAAGCATACTTGCTTTCAAGAGCCCAAAAGATGCCCAAACCAAGATCGATCAGTAAAATGATGAGATTTCGAATAATCATTACCTCTCACCTTCATGCAGGGATTTTCTTACATCATATCACCCTGGCTCTCCCCCACCACCATTCTCGCTCTCTTCCGATAGATGAGAATTCAGCTTTTTACGAACTCGTTTCTCCAGCTGTGAGCGGGGCAGTAAAACGAGATGCCCGCAGCCCAAGCAGCGGATACGAATGTCTGCCCCTAGCCGGACCACTTCCCAGCGATCTGAGCCGCAGGGATGTTGCTTTCGCAGGAGCAGCAGATCACCCATGGCCAAAGGCAGGACTGGGCGCATTAGTATTTCAGGGGAGACTGATCGGGGTGGCGCAAGATCTGACGTGCTTTGGAACCGCTCGCCGGCCCCACGATACCGCGCCGTTCCATGAGATCGATCAGTCGCCCAGCCCGTGCATAGCCGACCCTCATCTTGCGCTGCAACATCGAGGCGGAACCTTCCCCGGCTTGCATCACCCACTGCACCGCCTCTTCGAAGAGAGGGTCGTTCTCTTCTTCCTCCCAATCCTTGCCCTCAGCTTGAAGAATAGGCAGGGGGCGAAACGTATTGTCCTGTATCTGTTCTTTCCAGAAGGAAACGACCTGGTTGATCTCTTCCTCTGAGATGTAAGCGCCTTGAAGGCGGACCGGCTTTGGGTAGTTGACCGGGTAGAATAGCATGTCTCCACGCCCTAACAGCTTTTCTGCGCCATTCATGTCCAAGATCACACGCGAGTCCATCTGAGAAGCAACGGCAAAAGCAATGCGAGAGGGGATGTTCGCCTTGATAATGCCGGTGATGACGTCCGTGGATGGGCGTTGGGTGGCCACTATCAGGTGGATACCGGTGGCGCGGGCTAATTGAGCTAAGCGGATGATATATTTCTCCACGTCGGCAGGGGCGACCATCATGAGGTCGTTCAATTCGTCGATCACCACTACATAGTATGGCAAGGATTCTCCCAGATCCTGCTCTTTCACCTTCAGGTTATATGCTTCGATATCTCGCGCTCCCAATTCGGAGAACTGCACTAAACGACTCTCCATATCGCCGACGATCTCTTTCAAGACAGCTCCTGCTTGCTTCACGTCCATAACCACCGGATAGAGTAGGTGAGGTAAATCGCGGTAGTTGTAAAGTTCCACTCGTTTTGGGTCAATGAGGACCAATCGAACTTCATCCGGAGTGGCGCAATAGAGAATGCCGGATAGGATGGAGTTGATACAGACACTCTTCCCGCTACCAGTCGCTCCCGCTACGAGGAGGTGAGGCAACTCTCGCAGCTCTCCGACTACAGGATGGCCTCCAATGTCTTTTCCCAGGGTTAGAGGAATGCGGAATTTCCGCCTCTGAAACTCTTCGCTCTCCACGATCTCACGCAAATAGACGGTGGAAATCTTCTCCGAAGGCACTTCGATCCCCAGCACCGATTTTCCGGGGACGGGCGCCTCAATTCGGACACCTGTCGCAGCGAGAGTCAGGGCAATGTCATCGGAAAGGTTCAGGATTTTAGAGACCTTCACCCCAGGGTCCAGTTGCAGCTCGTAACGTGTGATGGCAGGCCCCACTTCGATATTCACCACGTGAGTGCCGATGCCGAAACTATTTAACTTATCCTCCAGGATCTGCGCCACATTACGTGTCTCCCGCCGGGAGATCTTGGGGTTCTCTTGAACTGGCTTTCGTAGTAAGTCGAGGGGAGGCAAGCGATAGGCAGAGGGAGCGAGAGCAGTTGACAGCGTCTTTGATGCCCTTTCAAGGGGCGCTTTCCGCTCCAGAGTGGGAGAAACCCTTGAGCGATGCAGCTTGGCCTTCACTTCCTTGGCGTCTGTCAGAGAAGGCGCCTTCACGGACGAAGCGATTGTCTCCCCCGCCCTGAAAGCTTTGGCTCGCTTCCGTCGCATCTTCCACCAATCCACTAAGCCTGGCCAGAAGAGTGTGGAGAAGCAGGACAAGACAAGGAAACACATCAGGAGGTAGGCAATCCACCCAAGGGCATCGAGAATCCCCACCACCCACCAACCCCGGCTGAGGTAACCGGCAATCATAAATATAAGCAGAGAGCTCAAAGCAAAGGCTAACAGGAAGCGGGAGCGGCCTTTTTGCAGGTTTCGCCAAAGGAGAAAGCCGATCAGTAAAAAGAAAAAAAAGAGGGGCAGATCCCAAGCCAAGGCTCCCCAGAAGAAGGCAGTCACTCGAGGGAGATAGTAAGCCAAGACTGCGATGGCGACAATGCCAAGGATAACCAATGCCACCCACAACAGGGCTCGTTCCTGTTGGTGGGGGTCGCGCCGTTTGCTTCCCCCGTTTCTATTTACTTTTTTTCTCACTGGTGACGGTGTGGCCATGCAGCCTCTCTTCCGCCTTCCCACCGGCTTTTTTCTGGAAGACTCGCTTCTCCCTTTGGTGCTTCTCACTCTTCCCCTTGGCGACTTTCGTCGAAGTCTTTCCCGCCCGCATCTTTCCTTTGCCGGCCGTTGGGGTTCCAGCCGCTGCTTTCCCGAGAAGAAGGGGCTGGGAGCAACCCACTTTCGGTACGACTGCTAGTAGGGGCGACGCATGCGTCGCCCCTACTAGCCCCTCCTTTAACTTTTGCGCATGGTTCCGCTGTGCCGATGGAAAAATCGGACCGCCGCCCTCCAGCACGCTGACCAGGACCAGGGGGCGTCGCTTCAGTCTCTTGGCTAGGAAGCGTTCGGTTTGTTCCTGAATCTTCTCCTCAATTCGTAGTAGGGGCGACGCATGTGTCGCCCCACCCTCGTCCTCGATCATCTTCTGCAGGAGGGCAGTGATCTGATCGTGCAGAAGGATCTCCCAGACAACCCAGTCCTTCTCCTGGAGAAGGCCACGGGTGATAAAAAGGGGACCGCTGAAGATCTTCCTCGCAGCTAGGGAGACCACCGCCGCCACTACCAGCACTCCTTCTTGAGCGAGAGCCCGACGGTCCTCGATAACTTCACTTTTCACCTCGTCAATACAGATGCCGTCGACGAAATTGGGAGTGCTCGCCACTTTTCCCTGCACATATGCTCGCCCCGGGGTAAAACTGACCATATCTCCATTCTCCAGTAAAAGGACATTCTCCTGGCGGATGCCCATCTCTTGGGCAAGACGGCTGCTCCAGACAAGGTGCCTATACTCCCCATGGATTGGGATGAAGTAACGTGGACGACTGATCTGCAGCATTGTCTTGATATCCTCGCGGAAAGCGTGGCCGGAAACGTGGACACCGGCCTGAGTACCATAGATGACCTCGGCTTTGAGGCGAAAGAGATTGTTAATCGTCTCCGACACCAATCGTTCGTTTCCGGGAATGGGGTCAGCCGAGAAGATCACTGTGTCGCCTGCCTCGATCTTGATCTTGCGGTGCTCCCCAGTTGCAATGCGGGAGAGGGCGGAGAGTGGCTCCCCTTGGCTGCCAGTGGTGATGATCACCAACTGGTCACGAGGGAAGAGAGAGAGGTCCTCTACTTTGATCAGTTGTCCCTCCGGTATATTTAGATACCCCAGCTCCTGAGCCGTATTGACCACACGCGTCATGGACATCCCGTCAATGGCCACTTTCCGGTTGAACAGAGCTGCGGTCTCAACGATCTGCTGAATTCTGTGCACGTTGGAAGCAAAGGTAGTGACGATGATGCGATTGCGAGCTTTCTCGAAAATCCGTTCAAGACCTGGCTTTACTGTCCGCTCCGAGGATGCGAAACCTGGCTTCTCGGCGTTGGTGGAGTCACAAAGCAGGCAAAGGACGCCATCAGCGGTGATCTTGGCGAATCGCTCGAAGTCGAAAGGCTTTCCTCCCACTGGTGTTTTGTCGAACTTGAAATCGCCGGAATGGACGATCATCCCGAGCGGGGTTCGAATCGCCAGACCCAACCCGCCAGGTACACTGTGGGTTACCGGCAGCAATTCCACCTGGAAAGGACCGAAGGGGAGCCGGTCACCAGGCTTGACTGTGTGAGGATCCATTTTCACCCCCAGCTCCTTAGCCCGTCCGGCGGTCAACCCAAGAGTGATGTCGGTGCCGTAAACAGGAACAGAGAGTTGTTGCAAGAGGTAGGGCACCGCACCGACATGGTCCTCGTGGCCATGAGTCAGGATCACCCCGGCAATTCGCTTCTGTTTGGCTAACAAATAAGAAAAATCCGGGAGGATCAGATCCACGCCGGGTGTTTTTTCGTCAGGAAACTTCACCCCGGCATCGATTAGGAGCATCGTTCCGCTCATCTCCAAGGCCATCATGTTCTTTCCGATCTCCCCCAGCCCACCGAGCGCAACAAGCTTAAGCTCCAAGGCGCGTCTCCTTTTCCACCAGCAGGCGCAGGGTATGAAAGTCAAATGACAACTCTACCTTCACTTGCGAGTTGCGCAGAGCAGCAGCGGGGTGAAAAGTGGGGAAGAAGAGGATCCCGTCCTTGCGGAAGGTCTTCCCGTGGACAGTAGATATGCTCCAATCCGGGTCAAGCAATGTGTGCAGTGAGTGTCGCCCCAGGATGCAAACCAACGCAGGGGCGACTAGGCCAATCTGGGCAATTAAGTATGGGCGGCACGCTTCAACTTCGTCCGGTAGAGGGTCACGGTTCTCGGGAGGGCGACACTTGACGATATTGGTTATATAGACTTGTTCACGTCTCAGGCCCAGGGAACTTTGAATGAGGCTCTCCAGAAGAACTCCAGCTGGGCCGACAAAGGGCCGTCCCTGCTGGTCTTCCCGTTGTCCGGGCCCTTCCCCTACAAATAGAAGGGGGGAATAAAGATCGCCTTCACCCGGCACAACCTGCAAGCGCATCTCGCAAAGACGGCACTTTCGGCAGGCCAGGATCTCCTTCCTTAAGCTGGGGTATAGTTCTTCTCTACCGTCCGGTATGACCAAAGCCTCCCTGGGCCCGTTCGGTTTCCTCCAGACTCTCCGTCGTTCTCAGTTGAGCATGGAGCACAGGGCTTATTACCAACTGGGCGATCCGTGTTCCACGCTCCACTTGGTAATTCCGGGTTCCATGGTTGATCAGGATCACCTGAACCAGACCACGATAATCCGCATCGATCGTCCCTGGAGCATTCAGGACAGTAACACCGTACTCCAAAGCCATTCCACTACGAGGACGCACTTGACCCTCATAGCCGATCGGAATGGCGATGGAAAACCCACAACACACTTTCGCCCAGTCTCCTGCGCCAATTGTCACCGACTCGCCGGCCAGGAGATCCATGCCGGCTGAACCGGGTGTCATGTAATGCGGGATCGGCAGGTCGCGGGCGCTCGCCTCGATCCTTATCTGGATCTCGACTTCCACGGTCGATCCGATCGATCCGGACGGTCTCGACGTTCGTGCTTTTCTTCATCTTCATTGAAATCCTGGCCGGTCAATCCTTTCCGGGTCAGGCTGATGCGGCCTCGATCATCAACGCCGTCCACGATGACAGGGAGCTCATCGCCCATCTTGAAACTTTCCTCGACGCGCTTGACAGCACGGTCGTACATGCGTGACTTGTGCAACAACCCTTCCTTGCCGGGGCTGATCTCCATGAAGACACCATAGGTCTCCACGCGCGACACCTTTCCGGTGAAAGTGGCACCGATCTCCACCTCTCCAGTCAACGCTTCGATCTGCTGCTTGGCCAGTTCACCGGCCTCAACTGAGGGTGCAGTGATAAAGACTCGGCCACTCTGTTCGATGTCGATCATGGCGCCGGTTTCTTCGGTGATCTTCTTGATCATCTTGCCACCCGGTCCGATCACATCGCGGATCTTGTCTGGGTTGATCTGCAAGACAAAAACACGAGGGGCATAGCGGGAAAGCTCGGATCGCGGTTGGGGCAAGGCTGTCCAGATCTTTTCGAGAATGGCAAGTCGAGCCTCCTTAGCCTGAGTTAAAGCTGTACGCAGGACCTCCAGTTCGATCCCTTTGATCTTCATGTCCATTTGCAAGGCGGTTACTCCCGAAGCGGACCCGGCAACCTTGAAATCCATGTCCCCTAAAGCATCTTCCATCCCCTGAATGTCGGTTAAAACTGCGACCTGTTCTTTCTCCTTGATCAAACCCATGGCAATCCCTGCGATCGGGGTGGTAATGGGGACGCCCGCATCGAGCAGCGCAAGGGTGCTGCCACAGACCGAAGCCATCGAGGTAGAACCGTTGGACTCTAACACCTCAGAGACAAGTCGAATCGTGTAGGGGAACTCCTCTTGGGAAGGGATCACCGAAAGAAGCGCTCGTTCGGCAAGAGAACCATGGCCTATCTCCCGGCGGCCTGGTCCGCGCATTGGGCGCACCTCCCCAACTGAGAAAGGAGGGAAGTTATAATGGTGCATGTAACGTTTAAACTCTTCGATGCCGAGTCCTTCAATGATTTGCACCTCACCGATGGCTCCAAGGGTGAGTATCGTCAGGACTTGTGTCTGCCCACGGGTAAAGAGGCCGGAACCGTGAACCCTGGGCAAGACTCCGACCTCGCATGTGATCGGACGAATTTCGGTGGTAGTCCTCCCATCCGGGCGGATACCCTCCCGCAGAATCATGGCGCGTGTCTCTTCTTTGAGGATCTTGCGCTCGATTTCCTGGAGCGCGACTTCCATGTTGGGAAACTGATCAGCTAAGGTTGCTCGCATCTGGCTGTCGATTGTGGCCAAGGCATCCTCGCGAGCTTGTTTCTCGGCGATGCGTATTGCCTCGCACAGGCGCTGCTGGACCTCTCGTTTGACCGCGTCTACCATCTCGGGTGCATATTCCGATGGTGCGAAGACAGTTTTCTCCTTGCCGGCCTTGGACATCATCTCCCGTTCTAGGGCGATGATCCGCCGGATTTCCTGTTGCGCCATGGCTAAGCCTTCCAGCAATAATTCCTCGCTGACCTGTTTCGCTCCAGCTTCAACCATGAGGATGGCATCATCGGTGGCAGCCACCACCAGATCGAGCTGACCTTCCTCGATCTGGTGATAAGTGGGGTTCAAGATAAGCTTCCCATCTTGTGCTCCCAACCGCATCGCGGCCACTGGCCCTTCGAAGGGGATCTCGCTGATGGAAAGTGCAGTTCCTGCGGCGATCATGGCAGCGATATCCGGAGGATAGGCGGGGTCAGCGGAGAGGACTTTCGCTACCACTTGTATGTCTCTTCGCAAGTGGCTGGCAAAGAGCGGCCGGATAGAGCGGTCGATCAAGCGAGATCGCAAGATCTCCTTCTCGGTGGGGCGACCTTCTCTCTTGAAGAAACCGCCCGGAATCTTGCCGATGGAGTACATCTTCTCCTCGTAATCCACCATCAAAGGTAGGTAGTCGATCCCCTCCCTGGCTTGCCCAGCCAATGTGGCCGTTGCCAGAACTACAGTCTCCCCGTGTGTGACGAGAACGGCACCCCCAGCTTGTTTAGCTAATTTCCCCGTTTCTAAAGTAAGTCTTTGTCCAGCCAGGCTGGATTCAATACGTGTGATATCGCTCAATGCGTGTCTACTTTCTCAAGCCCAGGGACTTGATCAGGAAGTTGTAACGATCGCTCGATTCCTTCTTGAGATAGTTGAGCAACCTACGCCGCTCCCCAACCATCTTTAAGAGTCCCCGACGTGAATGGTGGTCTTTCGAGTGTACTTTCAGGTGTTCCGTTAGGTAGTTGATACGCTCCGTTAAAATCGCAACCTGCACTTCGGGCGAGCCAGTGTCCATCTCATGGATTTGATACTTACGAATGATACTTTGCTTCTCTTCTTTGGCTAGGGTCACAATTCGTCCTCCTTGTCGATTGTGTTATTCGTCTCACCGGGCAATCCCTGGAGGAGGCAATTGCCCAGATTAAGACATGTTTATTTTACCACGTTTCGATGAGTTCGAACAAGTAATCGCACCTACAGGCTAGAGAGAAATGAAATGCCGATGCGCTCACAGACTATTACCGGGAGGTACAGAGTCCCTTCATACAAGGCTCCTTCAATTTCCTCCCCATCGCGCAGTCGAAGGGTGTAACGGCCGTTGGGAGGAAGGATCTTCCTCCGATCCACCAGCTCGTAGCCGTGATCTTCCCCCACTGCACGAAATATGGCATGGTATGGGCTGCCAAGTAGGGTGTTGGCCTGTTCCACCGCACCCTCCAGGAGCAATTGACGGATCCAGGAAGCGGAGATGGTCGTACCGGCCTTATCTTTCAGTAATGGTAAAACCGTTACCGTAAACCCTAACCTTTGGCCAATGGCCTGTAATGAAATTGGGCTTCCTTCTCCTTTCCAACCGTATGTGAAATTCTCTCCGACGACGATGATTGCGGGTCGAGACCAGGCCACCAATCTTTCAGCGAAATATGCGGCTGGGTATGCAGCAACCTGTGGGGTGAATGAAAGCAAGAAAAGAACTTCAATTCCCAATTCCCCAAATCGCTCCACTTTCTCTTCCAGGGAGAGCAGTGGACGGAACTGATCTTCCCGCCATACATCGGGAGGTGGCGGGTCAAAGGTCAAGGCGGCAGGCGCCAGTCCCCGAGCCAAGGCAACTCGATGGACTTCTTCAATCAAGGCCAGGTGGCCGCGGTGCAAGCCGTCAAAGACCCCAATCCCCAGCACTGAATCCGTCCTCCAGGGTGGACCAGGTAATCGCCGCACTTCCATTAGGGTAGGCGCTCCACTACCAAGAGGCGTTCTTCCTGCCTCTTACCCAATCCGACGAAACGCCCGTGGCGGTCTTGGACACGGAAGAATTGGCCCGTGCCGTGGAGTGTGGCGGAAACGGCCCTTCCGTTCATGAAGGAGGACAGGTCCCGCTCGGGGATCACTTCCAATGGCAAGTGGTCGAGAGCTGACTCGATCGGAAGAAGTGGCCATGGGCCACTCTCCAGATCGCGAAGGGTACTGCTCTCTTCAAGGCGATAGTTGGAGGATCGCAACCGTATGATAAAACGGGCACAGGCTGGAAGGCCGAGCGCTGCACCGATGTCCTTGGCCAGAGTTCGTACGTAAGTGCCGCCTGAGCATCGTATCAATAGGCGTGCCCGGGGATATGTACCTGGTAAAAAATCTAAGAAGCGCAGCGAGTAGATATGGATCTTGGTCGTCTTCTGCGCTGATGGTTCCCGTCCCGCCATGGCCAATTGGTACAGCCTCTTGCCATCTTGGTGCTTTGCTGAGAAGAGCGGCACCTCCTGCGTCAGATCACCGATGAAGCGAGTCAGCACTTCCTCCACGACGGTTCGTTCCACTATTGCTCCTGTATCCTTGACGATTTCTCCCCACAAATCGCCGGTATCCGTCTGTAAACCAAAGATTACCTCGAAGAGGTATTCTTTGTCAGTGTTTAGGTACGGTAGAAATCTGGTCGCTCGTTCCACCGCTACGACAAGAACACCGCAGGCGGGTAAATCGAGTGTCCCGCTATGCCCGAGTTTGAGCTTAGGCTGTCCTCCGTGCAAAGCGCGAAGTATATCAAATGAAGTCATTCCGGGGGGCTTGAGGAGATTGAGAAATCCGCTAGGCATGTCTCAGCCGAACTGACCGGAGGTCAACTCCCGAAACGCCTCCAGCAGACACTGTTGCACCTGGCGGTAGGCGCCTTCCAGGCGGCAGCCACTGGCGGCGGCATGCCCTCCCCCTTGAAAAATCCGCGCCACCTGGCTGACGTCGACTGTACCGTGGGAACGCAAGCTGACCTTATAGCGCTCCGGCTCAGTTTCCTTGAAAAGAGCATAAACAATAGGATCGGGCCATCTTCGCCACTCGTTCATCAGGATGTCCGAGTCGTACTCCTCCCCTACCCCGCTCTCGAACGGCAAACAAGCGCAAGCCACTCCTTCCAGAAACTCCAAAGAGGACATGGCCAGCGCGAAAAAACGAATGTCGCGTTCGCTCCAGCGATTGAAGAAGAGATTGGCCAATTGGTCGGGATGGGCTCCTTTGCTCACCAGGCAAGCAGCCAGCTCCAAAGTGCGGGCTCCGGTATTGGGGAATTGGAAGCCATTGGTGTCGGCCAGGATGGCGTAGTACAAACAGGCGCAGGCTTGTTGCGGAATGCTCGGCTCGTCAAGGAAAAAAGAAGCCAAGATCTCTCCAGTGGAGGAGGCTTTCGGCTCGCACCAAGAGAAATCGCCAGGAAGATCGCTGCCGGGATGATGATCAATGGATATCATCCTGTTATATCCTTCCAGGGAAAGCGGGACGCGCTCCCTGCTCCCGGCATCTAAAATGGCTAAAGTGAGGGAAGCAGGGTTGACTGGTGGCGTGTGCAGGGAGAGAAGGCCGGCCGCCAGTGCGTCATACTTTGCTTCGAGGGGGTGGGGGGAGTAAATGAAAACTTCTTTGCCCCACGAGTGTAAAATGTGGCCTAGGCCAAGCATGCTCCCGATGGCATCCCCGTCCGGCCCCTCATGAGTGGCGAGGAGGAAAGAAGAAGACTGGTCAATGATCTGGGCAAGCAGGGTCGGGAGGATGGCTCTCATTCTCCTCTTCCAATCGTCTTAGGAGCTGTTGAACCTGCATCGCCTTCTCCAGGGAATCATCATAAACGACCTGCAAACGGGGGGCGAAGCGCATCTGCAAGTGCTCCGCAACGCGCTTCTGGAGAAAGCCCTGCGCCTTCGTCAGGCCTTCCATGGTTTGCTGTATCTGCTCGGCAGTGCCCAGCACCGAGAAGAAGACCTTTACCGACCGTCCGTCCGGAGTCATCTCAACTTTTGTGATCGTGGCAAATCCCACACGCGGGTCTTTTAATTCTCGGTGGATCACTGTAGCGACCAACTCACGGATCGCTTCTTGTAACTTTTCGCGCCGGAGAGGACTGACCATGCCGGGTTTAGAGGACCTCGTAGGTGGAGGAAAGAACCTGAATCGAGGGCTCTCCTTCAAAGGTTCGCAGTAAAGCGGCGAAAGTCTCCTCCACCGCAGTTTGGCTGGTCCCTACCCAGGCCGCTTCCAAGCGGGAGTGCTGCCAACTGTCTTGCCTCTCAACCTCGCAAAGGGAGACGTTGAAATGTTTTCGTATTCTCTGCATCATACTGGAGAGAACCTGGCGTTTATCTTTAAGGGAATGGCTGCCGGGAATGAGCAGCTCGACTTCACCCCAACCGACCACTTCATACCTGCTGCAAGGTGTAGAACTCCAACAGATCACCTTCGCGAAGATCGGTAGCTTTATCCAAACCGATTCCGCATTCGTACCCACTGGCCACATCGCGGACATCTTCCTTGAAGCGCCGTAGGGAAGTAACCTTGGTTTCACCGATGACGATGTTGTCTCGCACCACGCGAGCCTTGGAGTTGCGCTCGACTTTGCCATCCTGAATATATGAACCGGCAATGAAACCCAGCTTGGGTACCCGGAAGAGCTTACGTATCACCGCTCGCCCCATCGTTTTCTCCTCGATGCGGGGCTCGCAACGCCCGCGTATACATCCTTCCAAGTCAGTCACCAACTCGTAGATGAGATCATAAGTGCGTATCTCGATGTCCTCGCGCTCGCTGGCCTTTCTTGCCATGGAATCCGGCCGTACGTTGAAGCCGAGCACCATCGAAGCCGTGACCGAGGCCAGATCGATATCTGATTCCGTAATCGCCCCTACGCCGGCATGCATTGTCTCGATCTCCATCTCGGTGGATTTTACCTTACTGATGGCCACCATCAGGGCATCAAGTGTGCCCTGGGAATCAGCCTTGAGAATCAATGGAAACTTATTGCTCTCTTTCTGAAAGGCTTTGAAGAGCCTATCGGTGGAGCGGAAATTCTTTCCTTGCGGCTGGCTCTCAGTGCTGCGCTGCAACTTCAGATCCTTGGTCGTCTGGAAACGTACTCCAGGGCGGGGAACCGCTTCCAGGCCGACGATTTCAACCGCTGTGGAGGGGCCGGCTTGTTTAAGACGCTCTCCCATGGCGTTGATGATGGAACGTACTTTGCCACCCGTCTCCCCTACTTGCAGGATATCCCCAACACGAAGAAGACCTCCTTGTACGATCACAGCCGCCACTGGCCCCAGGCCTCTGTCCAACCTGGCTTCGATCACCGTGCCGAAAGCGGCCGCGTTGGGTGAGGTTTTCAATTCTTGCACCTCGGCTAAAAGCGAGATCATCTCCAGAAGTTTGTCGACACCCTCCCCCTTCTTGGCTGACAGGGGTACGTAAATAGTCTCCCCACCCCATTCCTCAGGGACTAGGCCAAGGTCCGAAAGCTGTTGTTTAACCCGGTCGGGGTTCGCCGCTTCCTTGTCCATTTTGTTCAGAGCAACGATGATCGAGACCTTGGCAGCTTTGGCGTGATTGAGCGCTTCCACCGTCTGGGGCATGACCCCTTCGTCGGCCGCTACGACCAGAATGGCGATATCGGTCACCTTGGCTCCCTGAGCTCGCATGGCGGTGAAGGCTTCATGCCCGGGTGTGTCGATGAAGACGATGCGCTGCCCTCTGAACTGGATCTCCGAAGCACCGATCTTTTGGGTGATCCCGCCTTTTTCCTTCTCCGCCACCGAGGAATGACGGATCGCGTCCAGGAGCGTGGTCTTTCCGTGGTCTACATGACCCAATACGGTGACGACAGGAGCTCTACCGACCCAATCCTTTGTTTCGTTCGAGGGCAGAGGGGAAATCTTGGCGCTCTTGTCGCTGGATTCCATCCTGGGGCTTGTTGTGGCTGGTGTCGGTCCAGCACTGGGGACCAATGCTTTCAACAGCTCTTTGCCCTTCTGGCTGAGTGGCTGGGTGACTGTAACCATCTCGCCCTTCTTCCTGAGATATTCGGCTACCTGGGCTGGTTCGAGGTGGTAAAGCGTTGCGAAATCGCCCACAGAGGCAGGGATGGCCGGGGCAACAACCGCTTGGGCTGCATGCACCTCGCTGATCGGCTCCGATTCAAGCTGTAAGGGGCGTTCGGCCAAGATCTCCTGCACTAACTTGGCCATCTCATCTTCAATAGTCGAGGCGTGGGTTTTCGCCTCCACGCCAAGCTCCTTAAGAATGGACAGAAGCTGGGTGCTGGAGATGTTCAACTCCTTGGCTAATTCATAGATTCGTTTCTTCGGCACGGTTCAACCTCCTGTCCATTCTTAATGGACTCTCGCAACTGCGTCAGGAGTTCTTCGGGGAGATGAGCTCCGATCTTCCTTTCAAAGTTCCTGTTCTTCAGCGCACGCTCCAAACATGCCTGCCGGCGGCATAAGTAAAAACCACGGCCGGGCTTCTTTCCTACCAAGTCAAGGGATAAGTCGCCCTGCGGGGAACGAGCAATGCGCAGTAGTTCTCTTTTGGCGAAAACCCCGCTACAACCCGAACATGTTCGCAGGGGTAGATGCGTACTCATTTAACCCCCTCGGATTGGATGTCGATCTTCCAGTTGGTTAGCTTGGCCGCCAAGCGGGCATTCTGCCCTTCTTTACCGATGGCCAGGGAGAGCTGATCAGGCGCGACCCAGACCTTAGCAGTCCTGGCCTTCTCATCCAGCTGCACACGGGAGATCTTGGCTGGGCTGAGGGCATTGGCGATAAACTCCTGGGAATCCTTGGAATAGCGGATGATGTCGATTCGCTCCCCCCGCAGCTCTCGTACGATTGCTTGGATACGCACCCCTTTCGGGCCGACGCAGGCGCCAACCGGGTCGATCTTCTCCTCTCGAGAGCTTACAGCTACCTTTGAACGCATCCCTGGTTCGCGAGCGATGCTCTTGATCTCAACGCGTCCCTCGTAGATTTCCGGGACTTCCAACTCGAAGAGCCGGAGTACGAGGTTGGGGTGAGCCCGCGAGACGATCAATTCCGGTCCCCGCTTGGATTGCTGTACGGAGGAGAGATAGATACGGTAGTGTCCATTCATCTCGTAGCGCTCGCCTGGGACTTGTTCCTTCTGCATGAGGACTGCCTCAGCTCTCCCCAAGTCAATGAAAATAGTGGTTCCTTCGCGACGCCGGATCACCCCCACCAGCATCTCTCCCTCTTTGTCTAGGAATTCTTGGAAAGCTGCTTCCCGCTCAGCTTCTTTGATCTTCTGAAATACGACCTGTTTTGCTGTCTGTGCGGCCAAGCGGCCAAAGTCCTTGGGAGTAATCTCTTGTTTGATAATGTCGCCCAATTGAGCCTCCGGCACGATTTGATGGGCTTCCTTTAAAGAAATGGAGGCGAACTTGTTCTCCACCAATTCAACGACATCTTTTTGGGCGAAGACGTGAATCTCACCAGTCTTCACATTGAGATCAACAAGGACGTTCTGACTGGCTCCGTAATCTTTTCTGTAAGCGGTGGTGAGCGCTACTTCAATAGCCTCAATCAAGGACTCCTTGCTGATTCCTTTCTCTCTCTCGATCTGTTCGAGGGCGAGGATCAACTCTTTTGACACGACAGCCTCCCCCCTCAACGGTAGACCAAGCGGGCTTTCTCAATCAGAGGGATGGGCAAAGCCCGTTGCCGTCCATCGACCTCTAGGAGCAGCGATTCGCTTTCTACGCCCTCCAGGATTCCAGTGTAAAGATCCTCTCCCTCGATCTTCTGGTTAAGACGGATCTGAGCCTCGCGCCCATGAAAAAGGGTAAACTCTTCCGGGTCTCTGATCTCCCGCTCAAGCCCTGGGGAGGAGACCTCCATCCGATAGCGGGCGGGAAAAAGTTCGTCTAGCTCGTTGCCGAGTAGTCTCGAAACCCGTTGACAGTCATCCAGAGAGATTCCTTCCGGGGAAAAGATGATTAGTCGTACGACCGGCTCTCGCTTCCCCACGATGATCACATCCAATAGCCTATAACCTGCCTTCAACAGCATAGGCCGGGCGCGGATCTCTATCGAATTCAGCGTCTTTTTCTCCATCCTGGGAACGAAAAGAGTGGGCCAACCCCACTCTTATCCAAATGAAGTATAGGGAGATTTGAAGGGACCGTCAACGAGAATGGAAGAGAGTTACGGGACCCCTATCAAGTAGGCGGAGGATCCCGATTGGGGTTTGCTCGACATCCTGACCGAGAGGATTGTCTTTCATCAAAGCCAATACAATCCGCTTGTCTGCTCCGCGTGATGCGCCGCAAATTTCACAACCGCCGATGTCATTGACGTCCAATACGGCTACCCGGCATCCGAAGAGTTGGTCCATCTCCTGACAGACTCGAGCAGGTTCTTTTGGCCCCAATACTGCGTGACCACGCAACATCCCATAAGGAGCATCCCCGTCGATCCATGCTGCTTGCCTCCCGGCTACTCGGTAGAAAAGACCCTTGATCCCCAGCAGTTTCCCCACTGCCCCGAAGGCTGCAGCCAGGAGAATGCGCCAAGTACCACACTCACGTAAGGCCAACTGCATGGTCAGGGGGCTGCCCAGGCCGATCCCATGAGGAGTCTTGGTAACCTTCCCGGCCAGCCAAACAGCTAAGCGAGTGGGGTGGATTGACTCGGATGGGACCAGGCGATTCTGGGTGGCGGCAACCATCTTCTCAGATAGGACCAATGTGTCGCTCGATTGGAGGAATTTCCCGGCATACCTTGCCACTTGTTCCTGTAAGCTATCAGGAGGCTTGATCTCGTGGGTGCGGATAGGGATCCTCAAGTAGGTATGCGTGTCAACGGTAAGGATGGCTTTATGCAGCATGGGGACGGATTTCAAATCTGTCCCCATGCTGCGGCAGGTCTGATCGTCTCCTGCAGGAAACACTCCCTCCCCGCCTGGGTGCTTGCGGAAGCGACGCTTGGCTTCCTCTTTCAACTCCTTGCCTTCCGGAGTTTGGAAAATGCGGATCACGTAGATCGCACCGGTGTAAAGGTAGATGGCGAAACAGATATAAAAGAGGAGAATGGCATAAGGGACTTCGATGACCACCAGAGCAAGGCTCAACATAAAAAGACCGGTGGAGAATTTACCGATTTTGGTTTCGGTGAGGATCCGCTTGTGTTGGGCGGTGAGGATGAACATGGTGATGAGGAGGATCAAGTCTCGCGCAGCGAAAAGGGCGAAGATACTCCAAGGCAGATACTGGGCAATACATAAGGAAATGAAAGCAGCGCCACCCAAGAGCTTGTCGGCAGTGGGATCGAGGATTTTTCCGAGCCTGCTCTCTTGTTTGAACCGACGAGCCAGATAGCCGTCCAAATAATCGGAAAAGGTGGCCAAGAGGATGACCAGGAAAGCCGCCAGCGAATTTCGCGCAAGGATAAAGATGACCAACGGCGTCACGGCCGCCAGACGGAAGATAGTGAGTAAATTGGGGATCGTCAACACCTCAAATGCGCTTCGCCTTTCGTTTGATTCCTTGTACGAGCCCATGCTCGGCCCAGATCAGACTGGCTCCTATTCTACTCCCCCATCCTCCGCGTCGAACCAAAAGTCGCTGGTTGATGGCGACCTGTGGTTTCCAGTGCATCTTGTAATCCTCCAAGCCCTTCCCGAAATCAAAAGTCAGGCAACCCTCCTCAATGGCCCGGCGGATGGCCTCAACCTGGAGGATGAATCCGGGGCCATAACGGGAGAAACGGTCATCTTGTGCGCAGAGGTAGAATGAAAAACGTCCACCGAAAGAATAGCCGTAAAGAATTGCCACCGGTCGCCCGTCGACGAGGAGGGTGTAGAGCCGCAAAGCTCGTCCCAACAAGGACTTCGCCACTCGTGCGTGGAAAAAGCGAAAACCCGGCTGGAGAAACGAGGAGGGGATCCCTTTACGCAGCCAGCGGCGCACATTGAGAGAAGCCAAAGTATTCAACCGATCCTGCAAGTTCTCCTGGTCAGCTTCCTCGATTGACCATTGATGGTCGCGGCTGAGCATCCGGGGGTAATACTTGATCTTGTCGCGGCGCTTCTTACCATAACCGCCCAGGAACTCCTCCCAAGTGGCGGGCAGGGTCAGGTAGGGTAGCTTACTCTGCAAAGAAACTTGCGTCATATGTGGGGGTAAAGAGACCTGTAAGCGTTGGGAGATGGGATCGTCCGCCGGTAATTCCTGAAGATCGCAGAGCTGCCAGCCCGTATGCTCCTCGAGAGCTTGAGGTAATCCACGAGAGAAGGCATCCTCCTTTCCGGGGTGAACGATGAAACCATGGCGATCCGATACGCCGGCCCCGAGGAAAGTGATCCGTTCAAGACCGAGAAATGAAGTAGTGCAGAGGGGCGCCAGCCCAGCTAAACCGTCCCGATCATAATAGGCCAGGATGCAGGGTCGTTTGCCGCTTCCGTAGACTGTCAACCAAGCATCCAGCCATTCCCAACTACGGAAGAAGTCCGGGGTGGAGGACGCCAATAGGAAAGAGTTCCAGGGTCCTTTCAACTCCAGGATGGAGTCGACTAGATCCCAACCAGTCGATATGCTAATCGCTTTGACTGGCCTTAATCGTCCGTTCTTCAAACCCGCAGAGCGCGAGAAAGTTCTCTAGAGCTTCTTGTTTACCTTTGGACTCCGGTGTCTCCTCGCGCTGTTGGATGGCTCTCCGGTACTCGTTCAAGGCTCGAGCACAGGCGCTGTCCACGCCTTCCTGCTCGACTTGGGCGATGAGCTCCTTGTAGACCAATCGCCGAGACTCTGCATGCCGCTGCCAGAACTCGGGGTTATTGACAGTCTCGGCAACAAGGAGATCTTGCTTGGCGATCGCCTTGAAAGAATTTAAACCCTTTAATATGCTTTCCTTCTCAGGAACTAGATGCATGTCTTCTCTCCTTTCTCCAGATTGACGAATTGTTCAGTTCTTACTGCCAACCTCCTATGAATGGCCGTGGTCATTGGCCAGATGTCTTGACAATAAATTCGTGGGACCTGTTCCCGCTGCAAGCGAGCAAGCAGACGGAAAAGATCGATCCCCACCACTGGGAGCCTCGCTTGAACAACCTCTTTTTTCAAGGATAGTGGCGTCGTCGTCAATACTACACTACCCTCTGAGATAGTGCTGTCCCTTAGGTATTTCGCGATAGATAGTGGGCTCCCTTTCCACAGCACCAAGTGCAACGGGGAGAGAATGGGACCGGCTTCTTGGAAAGGGAGGTGGGTCTCTGCGGACAGTCTCTCTAAGCTTATCGCACCAATTCGAAGGACCCGGTAGGGGATCTCGGTCAGGTCGACAAGGGTCGACTCCAATGGAACCCTTGACCTTCCTGCGGGTGCTCGAGGGCAGGTGCTCGAGCCTTCCTCCAGCAGGAAATCGATTTCTTCACCGATCTCGTCCTCCACGTCGAGCGCGTCCAGAGGGCTCAAGCTGCCGCTTTTATTGGCCGAGGTAGCCGCTAGCGGGGCGCCCACAAAACGGAGGAAGAGCCGGCAGGTCTGGGAAGAGGGATAACGGAAGGAGACTGTCCCACTGGCAGAGCGAGCCTCCGCTGGGACCAGGGGAGAAGCAGGAACAATCAAAGCCAGAGGACCTGGCCAAAAGCGATCCACCAGGCGGCTGACCACGCTTGGTAAGTCTTGTGAGAATTTGAACAAGTCTGGTAACTGCCCGATGTGAAGGCTGAGCGGTTGCCAAATCTCGCGACCTTTCACAGCATAGATTCGCTGCAAAGCAGCTTGGTGAAAGGGGTGTGCACCCAAGCCGAAGACGGTCTCAGTGGGAAAAGCGCCAAGGCGGCCGCATTTGACCAAACGGGCAGCCTCTTCCGGATCAACGAGGCGGGTCATGCTGCCTTCTCCGAGGGGTTGGCAGTTCGGTGTTGAACCCTCGCTCCTCTCCACGCGCCAGACGTTCCAAGTTGGACTGGTGAGCGATCAGAGCCAAGCCGAAGAGGATGATAGCCAACATCGTATTGCTGGGTTGCCAGAGCAAGAAAAAAGGAATCAGGGAAAAAGAAGCGGCCAAGGAGGAAATTGAGGGGATGCGCGAGAGGAGAATGCACACCAGCCAGATGGCAACGGCCGCGGCAATAATGCGCCAATCCAGTGCGGCTACCACCCCAGCAGTCGTAGCGATGCCTTTTCCACCGCGGAACCCGAGGAAGATCGAGTAGTCGTGCCCGACTACTGTGCTCAATCCAACCAGGGCGAGGATCTCTGGCGTCACCATGGGAGCTGACAGGAAAGTGGGGAGGAAACCTTTGCTGAAATCGAGGAGAAAAATACCGATTGCCGGCAAGATGCCCAGAACCCGGTAGGCGTTGACAGTCCCGATGTTTCCGCTGCCCCGGTGGCGCAAATCGATATTCCGCAGCCAACCGACCAACAAGCCAAAAGGGATCGAGCCTACCAAGTAGGCGAGCAGGATTTCCGTCAGGCCGATGTCTCTTCCTCCATTCGTTCTTCTATATGTTTAGACTCCAAAGCGTTCAGTAATTCATCGAGGTTTCCCTCCATAATCACTGGTAGGTTGTAGAAATCCAAGCCGATACGGTGGTCTGTGAGCCGGTTCTGGGGGAAATTATAGGTGCGGATTTTCTCCGAGCGATCGCCGGACTTCACTTGGAGACGGCGAGAGGATGTGATCTGATTGGATTGTTCCCGTTGTGCGATCTCCAGGAGACGAGAGCGGAGAATTGTCATTGCCCTCTCCTTGTTTTGCAGTTGAGAGCGCTCATCTTGGCAGGTGACCACCAGGCCGGAGGGAAAATGGGTGATTCGTACAGCTGAATCGGTCTTCTGGACACATTGACCGCCGTGCCCGGATGAGCGATAGACGTCGATGCGCAGGTCGTCCGGGTTGATTTGCACGTCCACTTCTTCCGCTTCCGGTAGCACCACCACAGTGGCTGTTGAAGTGTGCAGACGTCCTGATGATTCAGTGGCCGGTACGCGTTGAACACGATGAGCTCCGCCCTCGAACTTCAAACGGGAGAAGGCCTCCTTCCCTTTGATCTCAAGAATGATCTCCTTGAAACCCCCCAAGTCCGTCGGGTTAGAGGAGAGCACTTCGATTTTCCACTTCCGTTTCTCTGCGTAGTTGGCGTACATTCGAAAGAGCTGAGCGGCAAAGAGGGCTGCTTCTTCGCCCCCCGCCGCTCCTCGGATCTCCATAATCACATTGCGCTCATCGTCAGGGTCGCGGGGTAGAAGAAAAGCCCGCAGGTCCTTCTGCAATTGGACTTCCTTGGCCTGGAGTTTTACCAGTTCCTGCTCCGCTAGCTCGCGCAGCTCGATCTCTTCCGATTCGTTGCGCAATTGTTCGACCTGTTTGACCTGTATTGTATTCTCCTCGAGTTCTCGAAAGATTTTCAACACAAGAGACACCTCGTGGTAGGCGATGGAGACAATCTGCAACTGGGCTTGGTCAACCTGAACGGATGGCTCGAGAAACTGTCTCTCCAATTCCTCCTTGCGCCCTTGGTAGTGTGCTTTTTTCTCTAGTAGATTCAATTTTCCTTCGCTTCGCTCGAGGGCAGGCCCTTCTCTTCACTCGAGGGCAGGCCCAGGGATGCCTGAAGTGCAGCGATTGCCACTTCCAGTTGGGCGGAAGAAGGCTCCGCTGTTGTCAACTTTTGGGTGGCTAAGCCCGGATAGACGACTACCCGCGCGAAAAAGGAACGCGGGTAAAGCGTGAAGAGGCGGATCAGCTCGAAAGAAAAACCAGCAATCAGGGGGAGAAAGAGAATGCGGGAAGCGAACCGCCACCAGGTGCTGGGGAAGTCAAGAAAGACGAAAAGGACAAAACTGACAATTAATACTACCAGTAGAAAGCTCGTGCTGCAGCGGGGGTGCAAAGGTGAGAACTTTCGGGCATTTTCCACAGTCAATGGTTCTCCGTGCTCAAAAGTGTGGACAACCTTATGTTCAGCGCCATGGTATTGGTAAAGAACTCGCTTCACTTCAGGAATCAAAGAGAGGAACCACAGGTACGCAAAGAAAATACCCAGCCGGAGAAATCCTTCCACTACGGCCAACAGTCTGGGGGGGAGCCAGAAAGAAAGTAAGCGAGAGAGAAAAAAGGGAGCAACGAAGAAGAGCAGTACAACCAATCCCAAGGCCAAAGCCAAGGAGAAGACAGCTTGTCCTTTGCTCAACTTTTCTTCTGGCTTGGAGCCAAGTGCAAGGGAGAGGTTAAGCGCTTTTAGGCCGAGAGCAAGGGAATCCCAAAGAGCCGCGATGCCTCGGAGGATCGGCCAGCGGAAAAGCGGCGCAGCATCGGCCAAGGATGAAAAAGAGAGGCTTTGCACAAATACCGTTCCACTTGGTTGTCGGACAGCCATGGCTGATCCTTTAGGGCTACGCATCAGCACCCCTTCCCACACGGCTTGCCCGCCCACCAAGATCTGCGGCGCTTTCCCCAGAACACGCTGCCGCGGGCTATTCACTTCGCTAGAGGGCAGTTCCAATCAGGCCTCCTTGCCGGGTTTGGCCGCATGTAGGCCCTTCGCTTCGCTCGAGGGCAGGACTTGGTGGCAATGTCGGCAACGCGCTTCGTATTTCTCCGATGCACCAATCATAATCACGGGATCTTCGAAAGACGCTGGGTGGCCGTTGATCACACGTTGGGTGCGTGAAGCTACCTCGCCGCAGACCACACAGATGGCCTGCAACTTGTCCACTTTCTCGGCAACGGCCAACAAGGAAGGTATCGGTCCGAAAGGCAAACCGCGGAAATCGGTATCCAGACCGGCTACAATGACCCGCAAGCCGCGGTCGGCCAGTGACTGGCAGACCTGAACCAACGACTCAGGGAAGAATTGAGCCTCATCGATGGCTACCACTTGTGTATCTGCGTGGAGAAGCGCGTAGATCTGTTCAGGGTGTTGCAGGTTGAGAGCTTGGGTCGCAACACCGTCGTGAGAGACGACTTCGCTGTGGCTGTACCGACTGTCCATGGCCGGCTTGAAAACGATCACATTTTGGCGTGCGATGCGAGCCCGCTTGACACGTCGGATCAACTCCTCGCTCTTGCCGGAGAACATACTGCCACAGATCACTTCCAAAGAACCCTGATTTCTTCGTTCCATTTTTATTTACACCTTCTCGATCGTGCATCCGCCGCAAGACGCCATTTCCTCGATGCACCGAGGCGCCAGGGTAGCGAAACGCCAAGCCGAAGCCAAGTTAAAAGCAAGTGTGCCCTGGTAGTCTAAGCTACTATCCCAGAAAGCAGTAACCTGTTCCTCACCGTTTGTTAAGAGCCAGGGGCAGGCGAGAGGAGAAATGCGAAACTTGCGGTATCGGGTCGCAACGGCGAGACGCCACTCTTCGTTTGTTCGCACGTTAACTTTCGCCAAGGTGGTCTCAGGCTTCGCAGAGAGCAATAGAGCCCACCGATCTCCGCACTCGATCAAGATTGGGCGAAGCAGCTCCTCCTCTCGGCATCCAAGCATCTTGGAAGTCGCTGACGGGTGCAAACCAGCTGCAGGCAAGCGACATTCCTCCAGAGTTAAGCCGAGCCCCTGCAAGCGCTCACGAAATGAGTGATAGGAACTTTGAAAGAAAGCCGACTTCTCGCGCCAGCAAGCGTAGTCATGCTCAGGACAGTCTGCCTGAAAGCAGGCTGGGCCGGAATCGCCGAATAAACCAGGGGCGACACGCAATAAGCGCTCACGTACCAGCCAGGCCAGGCCGCGGATTTCCCATTGGGCCTTCTCGCAGCAACGCTTCTGGAGGAAATGGCGCAATTCGCGGGCATTCATGGTGAAAAGGATTCGGGTGGAGGAAGCCTGCGGCAGTAAGTAACGTGCATCCTCCGACGGGATACCAAGAATGAGCAACTGCTCGTAGACGTCTTGAGTCCGAGAGTAGGCCTCCTTAAACAACCGTTGGGCTTGATCGTGACCACGTAAGCTGGGTGGAATCACGGGCTCTCTGTCACGTACTGGAAGATGGCGTTGGCTCTGCTGGGCGAAAGACGCGACGCGATGCCGCACCAGTTGATGAGTACACGCTCGAGAGAGGCCGATGGCCGCAAAAGTGAAGCTGGCATGTTCTAAGATGGAAAGGTGGCCGTTTTTTAACACCCGCGCAATGGTGTTCTTTACCCGCTCCTCGCTCAATCCTTGTCCAATTGTTTGGAGGGGGGAGCCATCACTACTAGTGCAGAGCCTGGCCGCGGTAGCGCAGATTCTCTCCGGCTGCGGCGTCCAGGCAAACAATTCCAGCTCCATCTATATCTCGTCGCTCCCGATATAACGAAGGAATTCGGTGTTTGACTTGGTTTTGGTCAACAGATCGAGCAACTTCTCGAGTGCTTCCCCGGACTCCAACGCAGATAAGGCCCGGCGAATGTTCCAGATCTTTCGCAATTCGTCCTCGTTATAAAGGAGTTCTTCGCGGCGTGTGCCGGAACGCTTGATGTCCAAGGCGGGGAAGACGCGACGCTCAAAGATCTTGCGGTCCAAGACCAACTCGAAATTGCCCGTTCCCTTGAACTCCTCGAAGATTACCTCGTCCATCTTGGACCCGGTCTCCACCAGAGCGGTGGCAAGGATGGTCAGACTGCCCCCTTCTTCGATGTTACGGGCTGCGCCGAAGAAACTCTTCGGTCCGTGGATAGCGACTGGATCCAAACCCCCGGAGAGGGTGCGTCCGGATGGAGGCATCACAGCGTTATAAGCTCGCGTCAGTCGAGTGATTCCGTCCAGCAGAATGACTACGTCTTTGCCTTGCTCCACAGAACGCTTGGCTTTCTCCAGCACCAAGCGAGCCACGCGGATGTGATTCTCCGGCAACATATCGAAGGTCGAGGCGACTACTTCAGCGCTGGTGGAGCGTTTGAAGTCAGTCACCTCCTCAGGCCGCTCGTCGACAAGCAGGACCATCACTGCCATATCGGGGTAATTGCGGGTGATAGCTTGGGCTGTCTTCTTCAGGATGGTGGTCTTCCCGGCCTTAGGCGGGGAGACGATCATCCCTCGTTGGCCGCGCCCTAAGGGTGAGATAAGATCAATAAGACGCGTGGAGTATTCGAAGGGGGTGGTCTCCAAACGAAGCCGCTTGTTCGGGAAGATTGGAGTCAAGTTTTCAAAGATTGGGCGATTGCGGGATACCTCTGGGTCCAATCCGTTGACTTCCTTCACGCGCAGTAAGGCCAGGTATTTCTCCTTTTCCATTGGCTGGCGCACCCATCCGGTGATCATGTCGCCATCGCGCAAGCCGAACCGTTTGATCTGCGAGGGGGAGACGTAGATATCGGTGGGAGAAGGGACATAGTGGGAGCGTAGGAAACCATAACCTTCCTCATGGATCTCTAGGACTCCTGCCACCAGGTCACCACGAACAGGCTCCTCCTTCACAATGGTTTTTTCCTCACGCGGTATTTCCCTCGTCTCCCGCGGCTCTTGTCGGTCCCGCCCATCTCGCTGTTCCGATCTTCCCCGGTATTCATGAATCTCGGGGCGATCCCTATAGTCTCTGATCTCTCCCCGGTTTGTGCTTTCACCAAACTCCGATCGGTCACGAGGTTCTCGATTGTCGATAGGCTTGGCGATTGGTTTCGGAGCCAGCGGGGGGGGTGCCAGCGGGGGGGGTTCCTCCTGGAGCATCCGCTCGAAAAGGAGTTGAGCCAACTCAACTTTCTTGTATCGATTGTAGTAAGGGATGCCCTTCTCGCTCGCCATTCGTTGCAGCTCGAGCGCTTTCTTTTCGTTCAGTTCTTCCAGTGTGTACTTAGGCATTCACTTCTTCTCCAAAAGAGGGGCAACCTTCTGCCAATCCTCCAGGAATCGCTTCACCCCGGCATCGGTAAGAGGGTGCTGCAGCATTCCTTCCAAGACGCTGAAGGGGATGGTGGCGATGTGGGCGCCGGCTTGGGCTGCTTGCGTCACATGGAATGGGTGTCGAATAGAGGCAGCGATCACCCGGGTGAGGAAATCGTAGCTCTCGAAGACCGCGGCGATCTGTTCCACCAAAGCCATGCCGTCATGCCCGATATCATCGAGACGGCCGACGAAGGGACTCACGTAGGAAGCCCCGGCTAGGGCAGCAAGCAAGGCTTGGTTGAGAGTAAAGACCAAGGTCACATTGGTTTGAATTCCGGCGGCAGCCAAGTCCTTGACGGCTTTCAAACCCTCCTTGGTCATCGGGATTTTAACCACCACGTTCGGCGCCCAAGTGGAAAATTCGCGGGCTTCTCGAACCATGGAGACGGCATCTTGTGCCAAGACCTCCACCGAGACGGGCCCTGGTACTGTCTGGCAAATCTCGATCACCCTCTCCTGATAGGAGATTTGCTCTTTTGCCATCAGGGTTGGGTTGGTCGTCACTCCAGAGATGACACCCCAGCTGACGGCTTCACGTATCTCATCGAGGTTGGCGGTGTCTAGAAATAGTTGCATCATGAACCTCCAAATGTTGCGGGTTTGTATCGGATAAGAATCACTTCTCAAGGGGATCGGTTTATCCCCTATCTTATTTGTCTTAATCCTACACCCGTTCCGCTAGGAGGGCAATCCCCTGGCCACCGCCGATACAAAGAGCGGCCAAACCAGTACAGACTTGACCTCCGGTCGGGTACGGGTGATGCGCCATCTCATGCAAAAGGGTGACCAGGATACGTGCGCCTGAGGCGCCAATTGGATGGCCGAGGGCGATCGCTCCCCCGTTGAGGTTGACGCGCTCGGGAGAAATTTGGAGCTCTCGCAAGACTGCCAGAGACTGGGCGGCAAAGGCTTCGTTCAATTCCAGGAACTCGACCTGATCCAGCAACACGCCGGCTTTAGTCAATGCTTTCCGCGTTGCCGGCACTGGTCCCAAGCCCATCACAGAGGGTTCCACGCCGGCCACTGCCCAACTGCGGATGATCGCCAGGGGTTTTAGCCCCAGCTCTTTTGCGCGGTTTCCAGAAGCCAACAAGACGAACGCGGCGCCATCGTTAATCCCAGAGGAGTTCCCAGCCGTCACTGTGCCGTCCTTCTTAAAAGCGGTGCGCAGCCGTGCTAGCTTCTCCGGACTCACGTCCAGGCGGACGAACTCGTCCACTTGAAACAAAACAGCCTGCGGCAGCATGTTTGGTTCGCCTTTCCCTTGAGGAACCAAGACAGGCACGATCTCGTCTTGGAATCGTCCCTCCCGGATGGCTTGGCAGGCTTTTCGCTGACTGGCTAGAGCAAACTCGTCCTGCTCTTGTCGACTGATCCCGTATTTGGCAGCCAAATTCTCTGCAGTGATGCCCATGTGCTCATCGGTAAAAACATCCCATAGGCCATCTCCAATCATCCCGTCGACAACTGTCTCATTGCCCAGGCGGAAACCGGCTCGGGCCTTGGGGAGGAGATAGGGAACTCGGCTCATATTCTCGATGCCCCCCGCAAGGATCAGGTCAGCCTCCCCGAGAAGAATCTCCTGGGCGCCGCTGACAACTGCCTGCAAGCCCGAGCCGCAGACGCGATTCACCGTGAAGGCGGTCGATTCTACGGGCAGGCCTGCCTTCAGGGCTACTTGCCGAGCCGGGTTCATACCCTGTCCGGCCGGCAGCACACAGCCGGCGATCAGCTCGCTGATCTGGGCGGGCGGGACTCCGGTCTCCGCCAGGATGGCCTTGGCGACGATGGCGCCGAGGTCAACCGCGGGAATATCTTTCAAACTCCCCATGAATGCGCCAATCGCAGTCCGCTTGGCAGAACAGATCCAGACTTCATTCATTCCACTCTTCTCCTTCTAATCGTGATCTGATTTGTGATTCCCATTCTCGCATCACCGCACAGGTGCGATCGAATGATTCGATTGATCTCATAAGCTTTCCTCGAAGACAAGGGTCAGCAATCCCTTGTTGATTGATGCGGAGGTTGAGGATTGAGATCTCTAAGGCTGCGGACAACAGAGCAAGGGCGGCTCCGACATCGCTAAGGACGCGGACGTTACCGTGTTCTTGCAGGGTAGCCAGCGCGCTTTGCAACCCGGAAACCTCCTCTCCCAAGGCCATCGGCAGGCGGCAAGCTTCCTCCATAGCTGCTCGGAGGGCTTCCTCCCGAGCAGACGGATCCTCAAAAGACATCCGAGCGGCTGCCATCCAACGCTGGAAGGCGGCTGAATCCTGGTTGGCAAAGATCAAACAACGGTCGCGGCTCTCTAAAAAACGCTCCTCCAATTTCTTCATTGAATCTGCCACAGAGGTATAACGGATTCCCTGGCTGAGCGCCGCCACCATCGCCCCAAGGCTGGCGCCCATGGCGGCTACCAGGCCGGCAGCCGCTCCTCCGCCGGGTGTCGCCGCACGGGAGGAGAGCTCCTTCAAGAATGTGCCCAAGTTCATTGCCTGATAGTTGGTGGAAGTCAATTTATTCGATCGAATCCCGCAGACAGCCCTGGCTACTCCCGCAGCAATTCTCGAGGGCAGGTTTTAGCAATCCCCAAGATGATCCGAGCCTCGTCCGGTTCAGCCACCTCGCGCCCTAGCTCCCTCGATAGTCTGGCAATCCGCTCTACAAGCTGGCCATTGTGGGTGGCTAGCTCACCTTT
The DNA here is from genome assembly GCA_026389425.1 of Coprothermobacterota bacterium. Taxonomy (GTDB): domain Bacteria; phylum Caldisericota; class JANLFM01; order JANLFM01; family JANLFM01; genus JAPLHV01. The sequence continues at coordinate 33,250 of JAPLHW010000246.1, read as the reverse complement.
GCGGTAGAAGATGTTATCCTCGAAGCCGCAGCGGACATTCCCACCCATCACGATGGCGGCGGCAGCCAGTTGCAGTTCTGCCCGGCCGATCCCAGCTACCGTCCAGGTGCAACCATCAGGAAGGCTCTCCACTAGATAGACCAGATCGCGCACTGAGGCGGTGATCCCACCTGGAACCCCCATAACGAGATCGAAGTGCAGGGGCAGGTGGAGGATCCCCTTCTTTACCAGTCGCAAGGCATTGGTAATCATTCCCGCCTCGAAAACCTCAATCTCCGGCTTGATGCCTCGCTCCATCATCATGCGGGCGAAACTCTCAATTAATTCGGGCGGGTTCCAGAAGACGCCCTCCCCAAAATTGACGGTACCGCAGGTCAACGTAGCCATCTCCGGGTTGAGGGTGAGGGGAGACGATCGTTCTTCAGCACTCATCCCTACCGCTCCCCCGGTGGAAGTCTGGATAATGATGTCACAACGGCTGCGGATGGCTTCCATCGCCCGCGCGAATACAATGGCGTCCTGGGTGGGCGAGCCGTCATCCTTGCGCACATGCAAGTGGACTACTGAAGCTCCGGCCTGGTAAGCCCGAAAGCTCTCATCGCCCAATTCCTGGGTCGACACCGGTAGTGCCGGGTGATCCGTTTTTCTTACTTCCGCTCCACAGATGGCGGCGGTGATAATCAGTTTTTCCATCGAAGGCTGGCCCTCCTCGCGCAAGCTCTGATGAATTGGTGGAACAGGGGGTTTGGTTTTCCTGGTCGTGAAGTCAGTTCTGGGTGGAATTGGGTCCCTAGGAACCAGGGGTGCCCAGGTAGTTCAACGATCTCAGCCAAGCCCAATTCCTCGTATCGTCCGGAGACGACCAACCCTCCCCTCTCCAAAAGGTGAAGATACTCATTGTTCAATTCGTAACGGTGGCGGTGACGCTCCCAGACGATATCTTGGCCATAAGCTCGCCACGCTTCGCTACCCTCTTGCACAGAGCACGGGTATACTCCTAGACGCATGGTGCCGCCCTTGGCTTCCAAGCCGCGTTGGTCGGCCAAAAGATCGATGACTGGGTAGGGGGTGAAGGGATCGCATTCCGTGCTATTAGCCGCCTCTAAGCCACAGACGTGGCGAGCGAACTCTATTACCGCGCACTGTAACCCCAGGCAAAGGCCAAAGTAGGGGATGCCTTGGCAACGAGCGTATTCTACTGCTGCGATCTTCCCTTCCACCCCCCTGGGGTCGAAACCGCCCGGCACTACGATCCCGTCCAGCTCGCCGAGTATTCCAGAGAGGTCCTTCCCCTCCAACTTCTCGGAGGGGATCCAAACCAACTGGAGATCCAGCTCTTCTTCCAGGGAGGCGTGTGTAAGGGCCTCGTTGACCGAGATGTATGTATCGCGCATCCCTACGTATTTGCCCACCACGCCGACGCGGAGCTGCGGATGCGGGCTCTCTATGATACGCTCCAGCCGTTCCCATATTGCCAGATCTGCAGTGCGCCTCTCGCCGAGGAAACGGTCCAAGATGGCGGAGAAACCCTCCCGCTGCAAATAGAGAGGAACCCGGTAAATAGAGTTCAAGTCGGGTAGAGAGATTACCTGCTCTTGATCGACGTCGCAAAAGAGAGCCACTTTCTCCCGCAGCTTACGGGAAATCGCCCGTCGCGATCGACAAACGACAACATTCGGTTGAATACCGATGCTGCGTAGCTCGGCGACAGAGTGTTGGGTCGGTTTGGTCTTTGCCTCTTGTGAGGTTTCCAGGAACGGCACGAGGGTGGTGTGGACATAGAGAAGATCTTCCGGCGGAAAGCTGCGACGTAGCTGGCGGATGGCCTCCAGGAAGGGGAGCCCCTCTATGTCACCCACCGTACCGCCGATCTCCACTACCAATATTTCCGCTTTGGAGTGTTCGAGGGCACCCTTGATGGCATCCATGATCTCGTTGGTTACGTGCGGAATCATTTGCACCGTGGCTCCCAAATACTCGCCTCGCCGTTCTTTGGTGATCACAGCCGAGTAGATCCGGCCTGAAGTGACATTGGCCAACTGGTCCAGATCCTCATCGATGAAACGCTCGTAGTGTCCCAAGTCGAGGTCTGTTTCGGCTCCATCTTTCAACACGAAGACTTCTCCATGCTGATAGGGGCTCATCGTGCCTGCGTCAACGTTCAGGTACGGGTCGCACTTGATCATGCTCACCCGATACCCTCGCCCCTTAATCAGGGCACCGATGGAAGCGGCCAGAATCCCCTTGCCGATCCCAGAAACAACCCCCCCGGTGACAAAGATCAGTTTGCTCATTGGGCTTTTCGCAGGAGCTCTTCGACAATTAGGCTGGCCACCGCCAGCGGTGTCGTGCCCGGCCCAAAGGCAGCGTCAAAGCCGACCTCCAGTGCGACCTGGCTATCGATGTAGGGTCCTCCACAGATCAAGAGAAGATCCTGCCGTATCCCCTCCGCTTCGAGCATCTCGGCGAGAAGAGAGAGATTCTCCAGATGAGCATTTCTTTGGGTAACCACTTGCGAAACGAGGACTACATCGGCACGCTGTTCCCGAGCCGCTTCCAGGACCTCATCCGGAGGCACCTGAGCTCCCAGGTTCACCACCCGGAACTGAGGATACCTCTCCAGACCGGACTCCCCGCCGAAACCTTTGGCGTTGAGGATAGCGTCCAAGCCGACGGTGTGGGCATCAGTCCCAATGGTGGCGCCGACCACCGTCACGCGTTTCTTCAATTCAAACTCCAACAGCTGGTTGATACGCCAGAAATCCAATAAAGGCCGTTCCACCTCGGTGAGATGGATAGCCTGATCATCAATTTCCACCATGGTCGTGCCGTAAAGGATGTAAAAAGAGAAACCGTTCCCCAGGTCGAGAGCAGAGACCAAGCGGATCTGGTCCAACCCCAGGCGACCAGCTATGGACTTGGCAGCTTCCCGGCTCCTGGCGGAGAGAGACATGGGAAGACTGAAGGACAATTGCACGGCGCCATCATTGAGGCGGTCACCGTAGGGACGGATAAATGATCGCCGTTCGCTCATGTTGCTGCTGTCTCCCTCCTTGCTCTCCGCACTATCTCGCGGGAAAGGAAGGGGTTCTGGTAGAATTGCCCTTTGCGGAAGACGCCATCATAGCCACGCCCGCCTTTGCGGGTGCGTCTAATGGCAGAGAAGGCGCCGCTAGCCAAGGAGTTCCACAGCCCGTCCTCGGAAATGCGGGTCAGAGATTCCTCGGTTTTGGCCAGAAGCTGACGGGCACGGGCGGCGCCTTGCCCGTTGGGTAGAAATCGCAGTTCCCGTCCCAACGAGCCGGCCGCGCGACGAACGTGCAAGGCAGACTCTAAGCTCAAGTAGCGGTCTTGCAGATAGGGAGTATGGATCGCTTCGGTCGGCATCCCCAAGAGGACGATCGCTTGATCGGTCCAAACAGACACAAGGTTGAAAAGCGTGTCAAGCGCGTGGGCGAAGAAGATGTTCCCGCTCTTGTAACGGGTAGGGGGCATGAATTTGACCGGTGAGCGGGGGAAAAGCTGTCGCACTAGTTGTGCTTGAACCAGCTCCTTGAGAAAACTGTCCTGTAGCGCAGGGTCCAGCTCGGCGGCATGACCCAGACCGATCCGTTCCTCGCGCATCCCGGCGTTCTTGGCCAATTGTTCGTTGATGAACTGGGAGACAAGCACGATCGAGTATTCCTCGTAAGCATCGATGGTCTTGATCAGGTTGTCCTCACCAGTGACGATAATCGTATCGAAAAGGCCCAACAAGTAGCGCGAAAAATGCTGATCAACCATGGTGCGGATCATGTTCAAGTCACGAAAGAGAATCCCGTAGAGGGCATCATTGACGAGGATGTCTAAACCTTCTAAAACGCCCAAAGCAGCGATTTCGGCCATGCAAAGACCAGAGCAATAGTTGACCTGGCGGACATAGCGGTTGGATCGACGGGAAACCTCGTCCAAGGCGCCCCGCATCAAGCGGTAGTTCGCTCCAGTGGCGAAGGTGCCGCCGAACCCCTCGGTGGTAATCCCTTCGGGGACATAGTCCAGCAAGCTCTGGGCCGTAGAGCGGATCACCGCCACGGCGTCGGCGCCCTGTTCTGCGGCTGCCTTGGCCTGTTCGATATCGTCGTAAATGTTTCCGGTGGCGACGATCACATACAGCCATGGGGACGGAGCCCGGGCCAAGCTTTCCTCCATCTCGCGCCGCTGGCGCTGTTTGCCAAAGAGAGTGACCAAGGCATCCTGAACGATCTGCCGGCAAAGATCCTCAATCGCTCGCCGAGGTTGGCGAGGCAGTCGCACCAGGTCCAGCGACCCTGCGCCCACACGTTCGGCGATGCCTTGGGGCGATTCCCCGGTAGCCAAGATGGTGTTGCTTAACCAATAGAGCGCACCGTCCTCCAAAGCTCGCTGCCCAGTGATTTGATCGATAAAACAATTCACCAACGGCACACTCTCTTGATTGCTACCCTCGATGCCGACCAAACGCAGGAGAGAACGCTCAACCGAGACGGTGGAGAGCGGGCTGATCTCGGCCTTCACTTCCTGTGCGATGGAGGCAGCCAGTTTACGGCAATGGCGAACTTGTTCAGAAGAAATCGGCAGTCTCATAAGAGTAGGACACCCTGCCGGGGGCTATCTAGCTGCAGCATTTTCTGCTTTCTTGTTACTGCCGCCGGAGCGGGGCTCTTCCCAAGGTGCTCCAGCTCGGGCGGGGACTGCTGGAGTGTTTGCGTGAATCTCCTCGCCAACTCTATCACCTCTTCTTCCAGTCCCAATAAAAGGGCGATCTTGAGAGCATCATGTGGCACCCGCCGTTCTGGCTCGACTCTCTCCAGGCGGTACTGCATCACCCTGGAAAGGATAGCCTCCCCGCCCTGTCGAATAAGCGCTCGCACCTGTTCAAGACTAATCTCGCCAAGCCCTGCCATCTGCCAGTGCATCACGCCGGTAGCTTGAGCCAAACCCTCAAAGTGAGAGGTGAAAAGGGCGCTTCCTGGGAGTTGATTGGTGCGCAAAAGGAGAGCGGCATTGATGGCAAAACCCTCGGTAGGATTGGTTCCTCGAGCCAGCTCATCGAGCAGGAGCAAGCCAACCCTCCGGTGGTGCCCTAACACCCGCTTGATCCCGGCCACCTCCGCTGCGAAGGCGGAGAGGCCGTCCTGCTCGCGGCGTCGAGTGGAAAAAAAGAGGAAATCCCGTAGCGCCCACTCCATTGCCCGGGACGGCGCCAGGAAACCGTGCTGGGCCATGGCACAGGACAACCCAATGGTCTTAAGAAGGACTGTTTTGCCGCTCATATTGGCTCCGCTGACTAACGCTGATCCTTTTAATAGCTCGATGCTGAGGGGGTGGAAGGGGACGCCACTCTCCATCATGCGCACGCTCATCGGCCAGTGGCGGCCTTCTTCTAGTCGAAATACGACCGTTGAGGAAGCAGGGAGGAGGTGGGGCAGCACACCACGGTAGCTGTTAGCAAGTTGACTCTTGGCCAACAATAGGTCGAAGCGGCCCATTCGCTCCAGATCCTCGAGCAAGCCTTCGGCCTGTTCACCGATGGCCTTTGAGAGTTTAGCCCGGATCGTCTTTCCCTCTCTCTCCTCGGCGATCACTAAAACCTCCAACTCTTCCGTCCATTTAAGCGCTTTTGGGGAGGGTCGAAGGCGGAATACCAGCGCATGCGCATTCTCACTACGAAGGATGAAACAGCCAGCTTCCTGGCAACGGCTGGCACCTGAGCTTCCGCGCTGGACCGTGATCTCTTCATCCCGCCCGAGGCGAAGCCCGTCCGGGCGAAGCAGTTCATTGGCCACTGCCCGTTCTGCCGATAACCTCCTATCTAGCTCCTCCTTGCGGCGGCGGAGCTTTCCCAGTATGGGGGAATAGGCTTCTGTCAAGGAGAAAGTCTGAGGGCTTTGGCCCCCGCAAGAGAGGAGGCGGAGGAGCGCCGTACTGCCCCTTGGTCGAAGAGAGGTCAAGAATGCAAGTCCAGGGTGTCCCACAGCCGCCCTCGAGCATTCCTGCGGGTCTAAGGGCAGGTACATGGCTTTTCGCAATCTTCCCAAGAGGTGGAGCAAGCGTTTGCACTCGAACAACTCCACTGTTGTCAGTACAAATCCCTCACGGGCTTGGTGGAGTGATCGACGGATATCTTTAATATCGTGCAACAAGGCAGCTTGTTCAGCCCCCCAGGAGGGGTGATCCAGTAAAAAGGAAGCCATGGCCTTGGTTCGGCGCAACTCGGCTCTGAGTTCTTTTTCCTGCCCGATCCGGTAAGGTTGAATCCGCCCTTTGACCTCTCGGCCAATAGAGGAGTGCGTCTTTACCAAGCCCAGGAACTCATCCCATTCCAGGCTGGCCCGTGTCTCCAGGTCAAGAAAGAAGCTCTCGCTCACTGCAGTTGCTGGCACTCCACTGACTGGAAAGCGATCCGTGCTTCCTCCAACAACCTCTCCGGGCTCTCCATATGACCATCTAAAGCACGCGGGTTGACTGCTACCCAAGCTAAAGTTGCTTTCTCCCGCGCGAAGAATGACCATCCTCCCCGCCACAGCGCCTGCCAACGCTCCTGGCAGCAGAGAAGATGCCAAGGTTGGTCAAGCAGAAGAGCTAAGGGAGACGGGAAGCGGTCTATCAACTGGGCGGTTCGATCGGTGAAAGCGCCGGGCCAATAGAACACCTCCGCAGCTGCGAGATTAGCAGCTTGACAGCCTGCGGTAGCTTGATAACCCGCGCCAGCGTGTCCTGGGTCAAGTTCAGGGATCGAAACCCAGTGGTCTTTCTGCCAAAAGGCAGGCTGCCCTCGCTTTTGAGGGGCTGACGGAGAAGGAACAACCCAATGGCCTCTGGGCATCAGAGCGATGGTTCCAAGACGCTCCTGCTGCTCCTTCCGAACCCAACGATCGACAGGGTCGGCGCCCATCGCCAAAACGTAGCACTGTGCAAGGTGTGAATCGCTCGCGGATAAGCGACCAAAGGAACCATCCACCACCACTAGTTCGGCTCCTTCGGCGATCAAGCGCTGCGCAGCTTCAATCGTATCATGCAATGTAACTGGGCCTGCGATGACAGCCTCGTTTGCCTGCCGAGCCCTCCCGATCAGCACCTCACCCCAGGGAGTGTTGGCTTCCAACTCCTCTCGCAACTCCAGATGATGTGTCAGCTCACAATTCTTAGCCAGCGCCACCAAGGTGTCCTTGGACAGGCGCAGCGGGGTAGCATGCCCCCCTTTTCCCACCGGGATCACACCGAGTCTTCTCTTATTTTTTAACCCCGCCTCCAGCAAGGCGTTGGCCACAGTCGTCTTCCCGGAACCCCGTCCGGTCCCCACTACGCTCACCACGGCAGGCCAGGAAAGGCACTCCGGCAGTTTCAATGATCGCCTCTCCGCCCGATCTTGCCATCGAGCACACTGTTCTGCGGGGATCCATCGCGGCTGCAGGTGGGGCAATGCACCGGATCATGACGGGACATCGCTTCGGGTTCCGGATAGGAATAGACCAAGCCCTGGTAGTTCCGCAAGACAACATTCTCTGGAGAGATCGAGAGCACATAGTTCGGTGCGACTGGGATTTTCCCCCCACCGCCCGGAGCGTCCACCACAAAAGTCGGAACAGCCAAACCGGTGGTATGACCCCGAAGGGCTTCCACCATTTCGATTCCCCGCAGCACTGAGGTGCGGAAGTGGCTGATCCCTTCCGAGAGGTCGCACTGATAGACATAGTAGGGGCGCACACGGATCTTCAGCAGATCATGGACCAACTGCTTCATGACCGTCGGGCAATCGTTGATCCCGCGCAACAATACGCTCTGGTTACCGAGGGGAATGCCGGCATCCGCCAACTTAGCACAGGCTTCAGTCGATTCCGGTGTAATCTCTCGACTGTGATTGAAATGCGTGTTCAACCAAAGGGGGTGGTAGCGCCGCAGCATCGTCACCAGATCATCAGTGATGCGTTGAGGGAGGGTCACTGGAACCCTGGAACCGATGCGGATGATCTCTACGTGTGGGATCTTCCTCAGTTCAGCCAAGACGAATTCCAGAAGCTCTTGCTCCAATAGGAGGGCATCCCCGCCTGAGAGGAGGACGTCACGCACCACTGGGGTCCGGCGGATGTACTCCAATGAGCGATCTATCTCCGCTTTGGAAAGCGAGCGATCGTAGGTACCAGCGAAACGGCGGCGGGTACAATATCGGCAGTACATGGCGCACTGGTCGGTGACCAAGAAAAGAACTCGGTCAGGGTAACGGTGGGTTAACCCAGGGACTGGCGAGTCAGCGTCCTCGTGCAATGGATCAAGCTGGTCGAATTGACCGTGAACCGTCTCTTGGGCTTGAGGCACCGCCTGCAAGCGAACTGGGCAGCCGGGATCGTCTGGATCCATCAGTGCTGCATAGTAAGGGGTGATGGCCATGCGGAATCTTTTCAAAGCAAGCCGTATCCCCTCTTCTTCAGCCAAGGAGAGATGGATCACTTCCTTCAATTCGTCTACCTTGGTCAGGCGATGTTTCAGCTGCCAGCGCCAATCTCCCCAATCTTCCGGAGACACATCGCGCCAAGGCTTGATCTCGTTCCAGATTCGCATGGGCTACTATCTTCCTTAGAGGAACATTCTTTCGAAGAGAGCTCTCAATTTCGGGCTCTCCCGCATCAGCTCCAAGGCGATCCGATCATGTCCCTTGGCAAAACCGTTACCGATGATCATGTTCACGTCCTTGCCGATGCCTTCGGCTCCCAAGGCAGCCGCAGTGAAGCTGGTAGCCATGGTGAAAAAGTAAACGATACCCCCCTCGCGGGTGCTCATAATGGAGGCCATTTCAGTGCCGGGGATGTTGACGCAGTTAATGGTTACGTCCATCAGTTTCCCACCCATGACCTCGAGTATTTTATCGTACACTTCCAGTGGCTTTAAAGCATCCCCCTGGATAGCCAGGTCAGCGAACCCGCTCTCGCCTATACGTTCGGTGGAGGAGGCGCTGTGCCCCAACCCGATCACTCGGCCGGTCACCCCTGCCCGCTTCTTGGCTTCGTAAAGACAGAGAAGCCCCGACTTGCCTCCACCGCCAATCACCAGCACTGCGTCGCCAGGCTTGACCAGCCGCGCAGTTTGGGCTGGGGCGCCTGCCACGTCGAGGAGAGCGAGGCAAAGACGATCCGGAAGATCAGCAGGCAACTTGGCATAGACTCCTGATTCGAAGAGCACGGCCTGCGCTTCTACCTCCACTTGGTCCTTCTCAAGGTCGATTTTCTTGATCCGTTTCAAGGCAAGAGGGGTCAGGGTGAGAGAGACCAGTGAAGCGATTTTATCGCCAGGTTTCAGGTCTCGACTGGCCAGATCCTTGCCCACCTGCCTCACGGTACCGATGAACATGCCCCCTGAGCCAGTGACCGGGTTATGCATCTTGCCACGCTCTTTGATGATCTTTTTGATCAAACCGGCGATTTTGGTGGTATCGTGCTCGCCTTCTTCTTCCAACTGAGTGAAGCTGGCGGCATCAATGTTCAATCGCTCCACGTCCACCAAAATCTCATTGTCGCGGATCGATCCCATATCGTTGTCCAGTCTCTTGGCTGCTTGCGGCATCACTCCTTGCGGCTCCAGCACACGATGTATCCCAAACGGATTTCCCTTAGCCATCGTTTTTCTCCTTCCTCATGCTTACATGGTCTCCGGGGCGCTCAGCCCCAATAAGGTTAAAATATTACCGAGTGTAATGCGAAATGCTGAGACTAGATTGAGTCGTGCCTGCTGCAAAGAAGCATCCACTCCAAGGATGCGGTGGTCATGGTAGAAAGAGTGGAAATCCCCGGCCAGCTCTTTGGCGAAACCAGACAGACGATGCGGAAGCAAGTTGGAGGCGGCTGTTGCGATCTCCTCCGGGGCAAGAGCGATCTTGGCCAGAAGACGATGCTCGGCCGGCCCATAAGCCTGACAGGTCTCTAAATCGATTTCGCCGATCGCCAAACCTCTTTGGATCGCTTCTCTTTCCACCGAGAAAGCGCGCGTGTAAGCATACTGAACGTAGAAAACCGGGTTGGAAAGAGATTGCTGTCTGGCTAGATCAAGGTTAAAGTCCAAGGTAGAGTCAGGGCTGCGATTAAGTAGAAAGAAGAGTACGGCGTCTCGTCCGATCGCTTCAGTAACTTCATCGAGGGTCAGAAATTCTCCCGTGCGCTTGGACATCTTAACTTCCTCCCCTTGCTCGAACCACCGCACCAATTGATAAATCAGCAAGGTCAAATCGTCGGCGTCGTAACCAAGGGCTTGGAAAGCAGCCTTGTTGCGCATCACATAACCGTGGTGATCCGGACCCCAGACGTCGATGATCCAATCAAAACCACGCTCTCGTTTGTGCAAATTGTAGGCGATGTCCCAGGCAAAATAGGTAGGCTCACCGTTGGAACGGATCACCACCCGATCTTTGTCATCTCCAAAGGCTGTGGAACGAAACCAGAGCGCCCCATCCCTCGGATAGAGAAAACCTGCATCTTCCAGTAGAACTTGTGCACGATGTAAGAATCCATCGCGCTCCAACGAGCTTTGCGAAAACCAGGTGTCAAAATGAATGCCAAGCCCATCCATAGTTTGACGGTGAGCTCGGGCCATCTCCTGCAGGCCGAAGCGCCGTAGCTCGACTAGCAGGTCCTGGAAAGGAAGGCCAGCCCACTCGAAGTGTTCCTGGGCAGCCCGTTGGCCTATTTCACGCACATACTCCCCCTGGTAACCACCCTCTGGGAAGACCGATTCTTGACCCTGTGCCTCACGATAACGCGCAAGCAGGGACAAGGCGAAAGTGTCCACCTGCGTGCCAAAGTCATCGAAGTAGTATTCACGGGAAACCTTGTGTCCACACGCTTCCAACAAGTTGGCAGTGACGGACCCAAAGCAAGCGCCACGCGCGTTCCCCAGATGGATGGGACCCGTTGGATTAGCTGAGCAAAACTCCATGTTGACTTGCCGTGCTTGCTTCTGCTGCCAGTGACCGTAACCAGCGGGGTTTTGGAAGACATCGCTAAGAATTGCCTTGGCGCTTGCTGCTTCAAGACTAAAATTGAGGAAACCCGGCCCGGCAACCTCGGTTGACACTCCCAGCGAAGGTGGGATCGCAGCCCGTAGAACGTGGGCCAGCTCTCGTGGGTTGGTGTGAAAAAGCTTGGCCGCATGGAAAGCGTAGTGGCATGTCAAGTCGCCATGACGCCCCGTCACCTGTACGGAAGCCGGGGCTACCTCCCATGACACCGGTCCAGCATCTCCACCAAATTGATGTTGAAGCGCCTCCCGCAGGGAAGCCCCCAGTGCTTGCAAGTAATACACTTTACAATTCTCCGGAGGGAGCAAAGATGGAATCCACACGCTCCCGCAAGTTATCGAAACAGAAGATTCTCTCGACCTCGGCAGGGGGCAATGCGGCGGTTTGCGGTTCTCTCTCCAGCAATTGGCGAAGAGGGATCTTTTGCTGAATGGCCTGGAAGGCCAATCTCTGAACTAGGCGACTGGCCTCGGAACGTGGCATGCCATGACCTACTAAAGCCAACAGGAGGGGTTGGGAGAAGATCGCACCGCAGGTGAGTTCGATATTCTCCGCCATCCGTCGGGGATTCACCTCCAACCCATCCATTACCCAGGTAAGGGTCTGAAGCATGTATCCCAGCAGGACGGTGCTTTGGGGACCGATTACGCGCTCGGTCGAGGAGTGACTGATATCCCGCTCGTGCCAACTGGGGATGTTCTCCAGGGCTGGACCTGCATCCGCCCGGACAATACGGGCCAAGCCACAAAGTCGCTCGGTAAACACCGGATTGCGCTTGTGGGGCATGGCAGAGGAACCGACTTGCCCCTCAGTGAACGGCTCGAAGACCTCTCCCACCTCGCTACGCTGTAAGTGACGAACCTCAAGCGCCACCTCCTCCACTCCGGTAGCGATGAGGGCAAGGGTCTGAAAGAAACGGGCGTATAGGTCACGTGGGATGATCTGGGAACAACGGTGAGCGGGTTTCAAACCGAGGAGAGCGCAGGCGCGAGTGGCGGTCTGGGGGCTGACCAGGTTGTAAGTGCCCACCGGACCAGAGAATTTTCCCACGCTCACTTCAGCAGTGGCTTCACGCAGTCGTCGCAGATGCCGCTGGAAAGCCTTTTGGTAACGCAGCAAGACCAGTCCAAAGCTAATCGGCTCGGCGTGGATACCGTGGGTACGGCCGATCATCCAGGTGTATTTGTGCTGGCGGGCTCGCCGCCTCAAGACGCGGATCAAGCCGAGAAGATTCCCTTGCAGGATTTCCCCACATTTTTTCAGTTGCAGAGAGAAGCCCGTATCCTTGATGTCTTGCGAGGTCAGCCCGAGGTGAAAGAAACGAAAATCCTCACAGAGGCGGGTTTCCACCGCCTGAAGGAATGCTACTAAGTCGTGCTGAGTTTTTTCCTCGATGCCCCGCACCTCCCCAACCGATCCAAAAGAAGCCCTCTTGAGGATGCGTTGGTAGGCTTCGTCGGGGATCTCTCCATTCTCCACCCGTGCCAGGCATACAGCCAGCTCGATACGCAACCACAGTTGGAGCTGATTTTCCTCGCCCCAGATCGATTCTAGCGCGGGGTAAGGATATCGGGAGACCTGCAGGTTCATCCATTGATGGTAACACTCCCCCTTCTCCCTCGCCAAATAAGCGGAACGCCGATCACTGCGGCAGCGAAGTTATCAGCCCGCGGCAGCGTGTTATTTAATGGCGGATGTGTAGCTCGTTGACAACCCGGTGCACTTCCGGAAAGTGACCAAGGATTTCTTCGATCACCAAGAAGTGACTTCGCGCAGGAACCATTCCTTCCAGAAAAAGGGTTCCGCCCGCCAACTGGAAGCGGATGCTGCTGCCCTCCAAACGACGGTCCTCAAGGAGGGCAACCTCGATCTGTCGCAGCAAACCCTCCCGGCGCCTCTCCTCGTGATCGAAGGTGATCGCGTCGTCGATCTCCTTAACTCCCTTCACGCCTGCCACTTTTTCGAGCAAAGGTTTTTTATCAGTCTGGTGCTGCACCTGCCCTTTCAAAGAGACTACGCCGCGAACCACCCGCACTTTAAGGTCTTCAACCTCCGAATGCCCCAACTCGGAGATCGCTAATAGGACTTTATTCTTCAGAGTCTGATCGTCGGGGGGGGATTCGTAACCGATTCGAACTCGGTTCATCACTCGCTCGATTCCTGGCAAGCTGTTCGCTATACTGCCCAATTCCATCTTCTGTTGAAGTGTGTCCACCCGTCCAGAAAGAGTCAGGGTACCCTCTTGGAAATCGACGCCGATATCGCTGTGGTAGGGTGCACCATCGGCAAGTTTCTCTTGGATCAGTGCTTGCAATTGACGATCGCTGAAGCGCACTTTTTTTTCCACACGCACGTCGTTTTCCAGCGAACGTACTCCCTCCAACTCACTGACCAGCGCTTCCAGCCGGTCCTTCCAAGAAACGGTTTCGACTTTCCCGGTCAAGCGCACTCGTCCCTCACGGACCTTCACTTGGACATCTTCCAAATAGATCACCGGATCGTCTCTAATTAAAGTTTCAATGCATGCCAATAGTTGCCGGTCTTCGTCCCCGCAACGCTTTACCAGATTGTTGGCTTGGCGCTTAACTCGGCTCATCTCAGCTGGTGGTACGCTTTGCTTCCAGCCACCCCTCAACTCCACTGGGAAGGATCACCCGGATCCAATTGTCCTTGCTCTCCAGACGTATCACGCCCAGTCCTGCATAGGCTTCTCCTGCTTCTTCTCCGCCGCCTGGCTGCTGTAACAGCTTACAGTCTTCGATCACAATCAGCGAGGGAATCGAGAGGTCAGAGGAACGCAGGTAACCGCCCCAAGCCCAGCCATTCTTTCCGTTGAACTGGAGGCGATACCACCCCATGTTCTCCTCTTTGGTTAGGACGACCTGTGCTCCTTTCGGCAAAACCTCGAGAATCTCCCCTGCCTGCATCGGAGCAGCACGCACCTTCACCTCCTCCACTACGGTCGTCGCTAAGATTTGATCTCGTTCTAGAAGGACTTCTACGAATATCTTCTCTTCCACCAAAGTGATTGTGCGAGTAGTGCTCTTGTAGAGAGCCTTCGCAAAGGAAAGCGTCGTCTGCCCGTAAGGCAGCATGGACAGCTGAAACACCCCCCGTTCTGAGGAGGTGGTGAAAAGGGTTGTGCCTGAGCTAACCTTGACATCGCCGAGAACCTCATTGCTCTGGCTGTCGAAGATTACCCCTAGAATGGTGCCAGCTTTGGGCGTCTCCTTCGGAACACAGGCAAAGAGCATGACCAGGCTTAGGAGAAACACGGTCAACCATGGGCGCCTCCGGCGACCACGGATAGGCCTGCCATCGAGCGCCTGCCATCGAGCGAAGCGAAGCCAAGCGAAGTGGCTTGCGGGGTCACTCCGTATGGATAACAAACTCCAGTGAAGCACGGTTATTCTTGACTGCCTCCTTCGACAATACACTTCCAATAGTAAGCATTATTCTAACACGAGAGGCCGTTGACATGACCTTTGAGCGAAACAACGGGGAATATACTACAATAGATCATTGGGTTAACCCCAAGCTTAGCGCCAGCCTTCTTGATCGGTCATGGCGAAAGATTAGGGCGAGCTCTGTGGCGCAGTGGGTCAACTGTCAGTCTCGATCCGGGATCATTTTTCCTGGTTTGAGCATCAAGGGTAGATCTCTGCGGGAAAACGCCAAGAAGGGGGCCTGAGCAATGTTCTGTACCAAGTGCGGACGCCAGAACCCGGAAGGAAGCACGTTTTGTAATCATTGCGGTGAGCCCTTGATCAGCCCGGGGCTCGGCGAGAGACGGTATAAACTCCAATCGTCTCGTAAGCGGAGAGGGCCTAGTGCTTCACGCTTACCACTTCTTTTCGCTGCGCTGTTGGTCTTGATCTGTGCCGTGGTGGTAGTGATTTATGTCCTGGTGGTTGGCCCATCCAATCCTCCTACTGACAACGAGATCGTGCGCATCGAGCTGGACCCAGTCGGCAAGCAGATGGATTTAGGCGCTACACAAGCCTTCACGGTGATTGGGGTCACCAAAGACAACGCAAAGATTTCCTTCGCTGAAGGGATTACCTGGTTGGTGATTCCCAGCAATCTTGGCACGGTCGATGAGAAGGGAATTTTTAAACCGAGCCAAATTGGGGATGGGGAAATCGTGGCTACCTATCAAAGCAAGAATGGGGAGAAGAAAGCCACTGCCAAGGTAAGCGTGAAAGCCGGAGTGGCCATCGAACGCATCACGATCAGTCCTGCCACTGCCAATTTAGCTGTCGGTGAGGAACAAATCTTCCAAGTCAAGGCGGTCGATACCACCGGTACCGAGATAACCATCCAAGCTAAGTGGGCGGTCTTGGAACCGAATCAGGGTAGTATCGAGCAAAATGGCGCTTTCAAGGCTTCCAAACCAGGAAACGCAACGATCATCGCTAGTTATACATACAACAACAAAGAGGTCTCCGGTTCAGCCGTTGCTATTGTTCGAGATGGCCCAGCCACCCCGGTCCGGCGCATCGAGGTGATCCCGCCTTCCATCGAGTTGAAGTTGGGAGAGATCTATCAGTTCATCATCAAAGGGTACGACAAGGACAACGTGGAAGTGGCCGTCTCTGCTCAGTGGCAATTGGTCGGAGAGGTAGGCAAGATTGACGGCAACGGCAACTTCACTGCCGAGAAAGAGGGCGCCGGGACGGTGGAAGCAATGGCCAATGGGCTCTCCGCGACCGCCGAAGTGATCGTCTCTACTGAGGGCATCTCCTTCCAGAGTTACACCGATTCCGCCCTTCCCTTCACCTTCAAGTATCCCTCCAACTGGGAGACAGGGGCAGGGGATAGGCTGGTACGGCTGGTCGCCCCTACCCAGACGGATACCAAGTTCGCCTATTCAGCCATCTTCGGTTACGAGGAAATCACCGCTGGGAAAGACCTAGCCGGCTATGCCCAAGAGAATGAAGCATGGGCTGAAGGACGCTTCTCCGGGTGCCTTTTCAGCCAGGAAGACCGCCTTTTCGGCGACATCAACGGAAAAATGATTCCCTTTGTGGCCACTGGCTATAAAGGCATCCTCGGCTGTGCAGTGAACGGCACAACTGGATACTACTTTTTCGCCTACGCCCCGGAAAAGAATTACCCGCAGTTGGAGGGCATCTTCCGGCAAATGGTGAACAACTGGTTCATTCCCAAAAGTGAAACCCCCACAGCTACCCTCACTCCCTCATCTCCCACCACTCCCTCCCCCACTCCCACCGGCAACACCTTACGTAACGATGATTTCGGCTTCTCCTTCTCTTTTCCTGAGGGCTGGCAGCAAGGTAATTTGCCGGGTGTGGCGGCTTACGTCACCGGCCCGGTGATACAGAACTACCTTCCCAATCAAACCGTGAAGGTGGAAGAATTGGCGGTGTCGATGACTGCTGCACAATTTGCCGAGAAGATCGAAAAAGAGCGCTTGAGGAATTTCTACGACAACTACCAGAGTCTTTCTTTGGAGAGCGTCAATTTGGGTGGGCAACCGGCTTTCAAGCGTATTTTCACCATTTCCTTCCAAGGACAGCCCTTGCAGGAAATCCAGTACTATGTTGTACGGGGTACGCGCGGTTACCTGGTCACCTTCGACATCAGCCTGGATGCTTTCCCCGCCATCAATCCAGCCTTCGATCAGATCGCCGGGAGCTTTTCCTTCTTCTAATCGATGAGCGGTCTTCTCTGGGCATTGCCAGTTTCGTTTCTGGTAACGCTCCTCTTGACTCCTGTCTTTCGTTGGGTTGCGCTACGGTTGAACATTCAATACACCCCCACCGCCTCCTCTGTAAACCGCGCTCCAGTGCCCCTTCTTGGGGGGCTCGCCATCTTTCTCGGTTTCAGTATCCCGATCCTGATCACCGACAACCTCTCCAGGGAAGGGGTCGGAATCCTTGTGGGTGCTGTTTTTTTACTCATCTTGGGTTTGATCGATGACCGCTGGAAGATCTCTTCTCGCCTTCAACTACTGGGTATCCTCGTCGCCGCCAGTGTAGCCGTGGCATTTGGGGTACGCATTCAGTTCTTCTCCAACCCATTCGGCAGCGACATGCTCCTCCTAACTGCGGCAGCGGTTCCGGTTACCGTCCTGTGGATCGCCGGCCTCACCTCCTCGATCAAGGTGATGGACGGGTTGGATGGGTTGGCGGCGGGGATCTGCGCCATCTCCGCGCTGACCCTGGCGGCGGTGGCTTGGCAGACTGGCTTGCTGAACTACGGATCCCCCACTTCGGTGCTCGCTATGCTGGCCTTGGCCGGCGCCTGTCTTGGTTTTCTACCGTACAATTTCCACCCAGCAAAGATCTTCATGGGGGAAGCGGGGATTATGTTCCTCGGCTTCGTCCTCTCCTGTATTTCGGTCGAAGGATTGCTGAAGCGCTCTTTTCTCGTAGCTATCAGCATCCCGATCCTTTCGGTCGGTCTACCGCTTATCAATACCCTCTTCGCTGTCCTACGCCGACGGATCCGAGGAAAGGACATCCTCACAGCGGATCGAGAGCATATCCACGACCAATTATTACATCGCGGCATTTCGCACCGTACCGTAGTCTTGCTGTTGTATGCGATCAGTATCGCCCTGGGCATTGTGGCTTTCTTCATGGTTCAGGTGGATGCTTTGGTGGCTTTGTTGATCTGGGTCGCTCTTATCGTGATCCTATTCTGGGGAGCATGGAAAATTGACCTTATCAGTCGGGGAAGTAAGAAATAGCATTGAACAAGGGGGATTGCGCCTCCCCCACCACATTGCCATCCTCTTGGATGGGAACGGACGTTGGGCGTTGCATCGTGGACTCACTAGACCTCAAGGGCACCGAGCCGGGGGGGAGACGGCCAAGCGCTGCACCCGAAATTGCCATGCCCTAGGGATTCAAGCTCTCACCCTCTTCGGTTTTTCCACCGAGAACTGGAATCGTCCCATGGAAGAAGTGCAGACACTGATTGCCTTGTTGGAGGAATACCTTTACGACATTGCCTGGGAGTTGGTCGAGAACAACGTCCAGTTACGTTTGAGCGGCCGCATTGCGCAGATGCCTTCCCGTATCCACCAGGCCATCGACTTCGCCCTCCAAAAGACCGCTGAGTGCACCGGTATGGTCCTCAACCTGGCCATCAACTACGGTGCTAAGGCGGAGATGGTGGATTCCGCCAACGCTGCTTTGGTTGCCCGAGAGAAAGGCACGAACTCTTTCCATCTCGACCAGGAGGACTTTCGTCGTTTCCTCTATGCCCCCAACCTCTCCTTCCCTGACCTGCTGATCCGAACCTCGGGAGAGCAGCGCGTCAGCAACTTTCTCCTTTGGCAGATCGAAGATGCCTACTACCATATCACCCCCACTCTTTGGCCGGACTTCGACTTACAGGAGATTTGGCAGGCTATCCTCGCTTTTCAGCATCGGTGTGTGCAACCCCCGCGAGAAAGTCAACCAGCCGAAGAGGGATAATGGAAGAAGGAGAAATAAAACTCGCAAACCAAGAAGGGTAAGTTGAAGGGGAAAAAGTTGGCTGGCTGGTAAGGAGATCCATTGTACCGTTTTGGCCGGCACTTCACTGCCCTCCACGCGCAAGCCGTAGCTCTCCAACAACAGGGGAAAGTCTTCGCCTGGTGCACTGAGCGGCAAGGTGAAGGGGGAGCCACTGGGAGGGCTCCCAGCTGCGCTGAGGATGGTTAATGTGGCTTCCGAAGCCGTTGGCATAGGCCATGACAGCAGGGATGAGGAAACATGATCAGTGCTCTCCAACAACAGGCGGTCGCCGTCCGCGATGGGGGAAAGAAGGGGCCAGATCAAAGACAGGAGGAGAAGGGCAAAAAAAACACCTGCCCACCAGAGGCGACGCCAGCGGAAGTAGAAGGGTAGAGAAACCAGGGCAGCCAGCACCAAGATCAGCCCCCAAGGCCACACCAGCGCTAGGAACGCCCGCCACGCCAACGCCAGCCAGCTTACCTGCCCGGGGGTAGATAATGAACTGGGCGCGAGCAGGAGCAAGTCCGAGCCGATCGGCATCCCTTCTGTCCCTTGGATCGCTTCTCTTAAAACGATGACACGGAAAAGCGCAGGGAGAATGACCCCCAGATCCTGACCCATCTGGGCCAGCAAGAGGGTGCCATCGGCGTTTTGTTGGGCTTCGGGGAATGAGGGAAGGAGTCCTTCAATCTGCTCGGGGGTAGCCCAGGCCAGCGTCACGGAACGATACTGGACCCCCTCGCCATCCATCCCCATCAAGGTTCCGAACGCTTCGGTAGCCGGCTCGGGGATCGGGGTGACCTTGGGCACGAGGGATGCTTCTAGAGGAAGTGAATTTTCAGTTCCTGTACCGGTTGCATCATAGGAAGGAGCAAAATCTCGCATTCCACTGCGTTCAGCCTCTCCGGCTCCAGGTAAAGAGGGAACCAGGGGTATAACCAGGAGCAGAAGGAAGAAAGTTGCAGCCAAGGAGAAGGCCAAGTTCCAGGAATGACGGGTTCTTCGCGAGTGCTGACCGTTCAAGACCATGGTCCGCCGGTGGATACGGCCGGAGGTCAAGGGGGAGAACGCAGCACCTTCGCCTGCCTCCTGGTAGACACTGCGTAGGTTGCTCCAGAGCGCTTCCATCTCAAGAGGAGAGGATCGCTTCGGTTGAGGTGCTCCTTCACTTCTATGGGTTCGGCTCTTGTCAACTGGCATCTTCGTCACGTTACTTGCTTTGACGGGACAGCAAGGCTCGCAGTTCCTGGTCTTTGGCTAACACCTGCTGTGCCTGCTTTTTGGCCCGATGCAGCCGTGATTTAATGGTGCCTTCGCTGCATCTCATCACCTCAGCGATTCGCTCGTAGGGAAGTTCCTGCAGCTCGCGTAGGGTGAGGACCAGACGAGAGACGGGAGGAAGGCGTTCGAGAAGCGCCTGCAAAGCCCCCCGTTCCTCTTCCTTCTCGATCTGGTGGAGCGCGCTGGGGAGAGAAGAGGGGAGTTGTAGTGCCGGCGATCCATCCTCCGTCTCCAACGGTTGGGTGGAGCGCTGGCGCCGCAGCAAGTCCAAGCAGACATTGGTGGCGATGCGGTAGAGCCATGTTGTGAACTGGGAATCTCCACGGAAGGATGCGAACCGATGGTAGGCTCGGTACAGTGTCTCGGCAACCGCTTCTTCGGCATCATCTCGGTGAAGCAGCAAACGATAACAGACACCGTAGAGGAATTCCATTTGCCCTTCCAAAAGCTGGCCAATGGCTTCCTGCTCTCCTGCAAAAGCCCTGCGCAAGAGCGCTTCGGTCCTTTTTGTCTCAGTCTGGAACTCGCTTGACATGTTCTCGCTCATAGATATACTGAAGCTCTCGCCGAAGTGGCGGAACTGGCAGACGCACGGGTCGCAAAAACCCGCGAGGCAATCCCTCATGTGGGTTCGACTCCCACCTTCGGCACCATCCAATACTAGCCTATCGTAGACCCCTTTTCACCCCCCTCAACGAGGAGAATCCTGAGGGAGGTTTTCCATTCTCTTCGCTATCTTGCAGAAATCCGCCCAAAATAGCTTCACCGGCCCTCTCGAAATGGGAAACGGTCAACGGCACAGTCCCTCTGTTGCGGGTACAATCAAATCACCGACTCAAACAAACTGAAAACGAGGTTCAAGATGAGCGACGATCGAAATGAGTTCCGCATCTCCCGACGAGCCAGGTTACGCTACGGTTTCGAGAAAGGTCTCTTCACCCCGACTGGAAAAATCGCTGCTGACACTCCTTTGGCTGCTCGAAGCCTGGCTCGGCGCATCGATGAAGTCCGCAACACCAAGTTATTTCCGGAACGATCGGTGCGAGCCGGGGAGATCAACGCCTTCGGCCTCTTGGCAGGAGCCCTGCACGCCGTTATCCGCCTTTATCGCCAAGCGGTGGTCCCTGATCCCTTTTTCACCGCCTTGAACAGCCTGAAGGATCACCTCGGGAAACAAAGCATCGATCTCCTTATTCAGCGCTACAAAGAAGAGTTCTTTCCTGTCACCCAGCTGCAACCTCAACCCCAGACGGTGACTGACCTGCCGGACGAGGGAGATCCGGGGATCGCCCTGGAAGAGCTGATCCTGCTCTGGCTGGATAACGCCAATCCGGCCTTGGCGTCCTTTCATGATCTTTTCGGGGGAAGCGAACTCCAGGGAACCGCCTACGACGAAGCCATTGCCACCCTGCAAACGATCTTCCCACGCCTTCCCCCTTTCGGCCCAGACCAGCAGGATTTGCTGACCATGCTGCGCTCCCCGGCTGTCGCCTCTCCCCGTTCCCTGGCCGGTCAGTTGGACTACATACGGCGCCACTGGGGTCTGCTGCTGGGGAAATCCCTCTACCGCTTGCTCAGCGGCCTGGATCTGCTAGCTGAAGAGGAACGAGCCTTGGCTCTTTCCTTGGGAGGGCCCGGTAGTGAAGTGGGAGGTGGCGCCGGACCAGGACGCCCCCCCGATTACTCGCTTCTGCAGGGCGAACCGGAAGCATTCAGTCCAGACCGACAGTGGATGCCCCGGCTCGTTCTGCTGTCCAAGAACACTTATGTATGGTTGGAGCAACTTTCACGCCAGTACGGACGGTTGATTCATCACTTGGATGAGATCCCGGATGAGGAGCTGGAACTCATTGCCCGCCGGGGATTTACCGGTCTTTGGCTGATCGGTGTCTGGGAGCGAAGCTCTGCCTCGGCGGAGATCAAGCGGCTCTGCGGCAACCCGGGGGCAGCCGCTTCAGCCTACTCCCTCTATGACTACACCATCGCTCAACGAATTGGCGGAGAGGCGGCCTTGGCCGGCCTGCGACAACGTGCCTCGGCCTATGGTATTCGCTTGGCCAGCGATATGGTGCCTAACCACATGGGGATCGATTCCCGCTGGGTGATGGAACACCCTGACTATTTTCTCGCTCTACCGGAGTGCCCTTATCCTGCCTATTCCTTCAATGGCCCTGATCTCTCCGGCGACCCACGTACGGCGATCTGCTTGGAAGACCACTACTATAGCCGCCAGGATGCTGCTGTGGTGTTCCTCCGCAAGGACCGGGAAACAGGTGAACAGCGCTACTTCTACCATGGCAACGATGGCACCAACATGCCCTGGAACGACACAGCCCAACTTGATTACACCAATCCCGAGACAAGGGAGGCGGTCATCCATTCCATCCTGGAGGTAGCCAAACGGTTCCCTGTGATTCGCTTCGACGCGGCGATGACCTTGGCCCGTAAACACTTCCAGCGACTGTGGTTCCCGGAACCCGGAAGCGGTGGCGGGATTCCCTCTCGCTGGGAACATGGCTTGACCAAAGCTCAATTCGACCAGTTGATGCCAGCTGAATTCTGGAGAGAAGTCGTCGACCGGGTCAGCCGCGAGGCTCCTGACACCTTGCTCTTGGCCGAGGCTTTTTGGTTGATGGAGGGGTATTTCGTCCGTACCCTGGGGATGCACCGGGTGTATAACAGCGCATTCATGCATATGCTCCGCGACGAGGACAATGCCGGCTATCGACAGGTGATGAAGGAGACCTTGGCCTTTGACCCCGAGGTGCTAAGGCGGTTCGTCAACTTTCTCAGCAACCCGGACGAGCGAACCGCTGTCGACCAATTCGGCAAGGGTGACAAGTACTTAGGCGCATGCACCTTGCTTGCCACCCTTCCCGGCCTGCCGATGTTCGGCCACGGTCAGGTAGAGGGTTTCGAGGAGAAGTATGGCATGGAGTATGAGCGGCCTATGCGGCAGGAGGAGGCAGACCCTGCGCTGGTAGCCGCCCACGAGCGAGAGATCTTTCCTTTGCTTCACCGCCGCTCGCTCTTCGCCGGCGTAGAACACTTTCTTCTCTATGATTTCCGGACACCCGGGGGGGAGAACGACGAGAATGTCTTCGCTTACTCCAATGGGTACGAGAGCGAGAGAGTACTGATCGTCTACCACAACCGTTTTGCCACCACGCGCGGGGCGATCCGTGATTCTGTACCTTTCCTGGAACGCGACTCGGAAGGGGGCCGCCGCCTGCGCGCTTCTTCGCTGGCCGCGTGGCTTGGCTTGGATGAGGATCCTGACGGCTACTGCCTCTTCCGTGACGCCACCCAAGGCTTGGAGTACATCCTTCCTTGCCCTCTGCTCTGGAAGGAATGGCTTTTTCTAGAATTGGAAGCCTACCAACGACATCTTTTTCAGGACTTCCGCCAGGTACGGGAAGCGCCGAACCGCCCCTACCGCGAGCTCGCTGCAAGCCTTGCAGGACGTGGCGTCCCCAGTCTGGAAGAAGCGATTATTGAACTACTGAGGAAACCACTCCAGTACTCTTTGCGCTCCCTCCTTGAGGCCGATTTGGTGCGTCGCCTGCTGGCGCATCAAGAAGAAGAGGAAACAATCTTCAGTGATCTGGAAAGCAAGTTGGAGAGATTCCTCACTGAAGTCGCTTCCGCGGCAGAGGTTCAAACCGACCTTTCCCCCTTGATTGAGCAGGTATTGCACGAGGTCCGCCAGATCCGTCTTCTGCCATCCCTGATACAAGCGCTCCTTGCGCACGCTTTCCCAGGCGCCGAGCTGTTGCCAGATCAAGAAGAATGGCCACGACGAGGGGCGATCCTCCTGACTTGTGCCCTGCTGCGCCCTTTGGGCAACCTCTCTACCGTCGAGCAGGCAGCAAATCTGGGCCGGGATCGTTTAGAAGCTTGGCGGTTGTCCGGCAGCCTGGAGGAAGCGCTGGTGAACCTTGGTTTCCCGATGCAAGACGCAGCCCTCGGGTCGGCCATCGTCCGCATGGAGCTCAGCCTCCGCTTTACACTTCACGCTCACCAACGTGACGCCCTCTTCGCAGCCACAGAAGCCGTGCATCGCCTATTTGCCGATGGGGAAGCCCGCCGGTGGCTGGGGGTCCATCGCTGGAACGGAATCCTCTGGTTCTCTCGGGAAGGTTTCACCGAAGCCGTGCGCTGGCTGCTCGCCTCGGCTTTGGTAGCAACCCTGGAAACAAGCCCCTGCAAGGAGGAAGAGGGAGCTGCAACTGCAATTGCGTTTATGCCTGCTCTCGAGCGAAGCGAAGGGTTAGCCGACATCAAGGAGTGGCTGGCGATTGCAGCTTGGTTACGAGCGGCTGCCGAGGATTCCGGCTACCAGGTGGAGAAGTTGCTGGACATCCTGCAAAATCCTCAATCGCCAATCACGCTAACGTCTAGCCCAGCACTTCAAGCGAGACAGATCTCGCCGCCGGAGGAGATCTCCTCGTAGCAAAGAGAGCGACGATGGAAACGGAAGCAGGTCCGCTTGGGTGAAATCGGAGTCACTGCAGAAGATGACTCGCATCGTGACTTCCAGCACATGGCAAGAGCTCTCCACTGCTGTACGATGTGCCAAATGGACAAAGAAAGGAAACTAAACTTGGAAGCGCAACCTCCTCGCAAGCTATACCGTTCGCGTAGCAACCGCGTCATCGCTGGTGTCTGTGGCGGGCTCGGCGAATTCTTCGGTATCGATCCAGTAGTCGTCCGCCTGATCTGGGTGGCAGCCTTTTTCCTGGGTGGAGCTGGCCTGCTGGCTTATATCATCTGCGCTCTGGTGATCCCTGAGGCGCCTTTTGGGGTAACCGCTCCTCCCCCTACTTATCATAGTGCTACTCCCGGCACTGTGGGAGTTGTCATTGCCGTGATCCTCATTGGAGCCGGCATCCTCGCTCTCTTCAGTAATATCTTCGGCTGGAGCATTTGGAGCTGGTTCTGGAAGATCCTTGTGCCGGTAGTGTTGATCGCCGTCGGCCTATTCCTCATCTTGCGCTTGCGCAAACGATGAAGGCGCATGAGATGAAATGCCGGGTGCGGCCTTCAGCGGAGGCCATCGCAGCCGGTTCATCTCTAAATAAAATCAGAAAGGAAACTTACTAATGGAACAAATGAACCAGAATCCCAACCAAGTGCCCCTTCCTCCCCCCACCCAATCGCCGCCGCCAGCTCGTCGCCTACTCCGATCCCGCCGGAATCGCATGATCGGAGGAGTAGCCGGAGGCCTCGCCGACTACTTGGGAATTGATCCCACCTTGGTCCGCCTCATTTGGGCCTTCACTATTTTCTTCGCCGGCTTTGGTTTTTTTGCCTACATCGTTGCCTGGATCGTGATCCCGGATGAACCTACTCGATAAGGAGATCGTAAGATGAACACCGTTCCGACCCCTCCCCCCAACAGCTCTCAGCCTGGTTGGGGAACTCAACCGCAAGGTCCAAACCAGACTGGCGGCCAGCCTCCCGAAGCCTTTCCGCCCTCTTCAGAACAACCGCACGAGAGCCAACCACCTCCAAATTGGAGCCAACAACCACCAGCGAATCAGGTGTCTCCCCCACCGCCGCCACCTCCACCAAGCTGGTCGAGCCATGATTCCTGGCAGGCAACTCGCCGCCACCGCCATGGAGGTTCCGGCTGGATCTGGGGGCTTGGCCTGCTAGCCCTCGGCGTGATTTTCCTTCTGCAGAATCTCGGCATCTTCACCTTGAACAACTGGTGGGCAATCTTTATCCTGATCCCAGCCGTAGGTGCCTTCGCCACGATGATCTCCTCGATACAGGAACATGGCCGTTTCACTTCCGCTGCTGGAGGTTCCTTGATCGGTGGTCTGATGTTGACCTTCGTGGCCTTGATTTTCTTCTTCAACTGGGACTGGAGTAAAGTCTGGCCCTTCTTCTTGATCATCATCGGGATCGGCGCCCTTCTTTCAGCCATTGCCCGTAGATCCTGACGGGACTGGAAATCTCGTATAGAAACGGCAGGATATCCAGCTCCACTTGTGCAGCAACATCAGCAATGGGGACAGATTTGAAATCTGTCCCCATTGCTTTACGGGGTGCTTAGATTGTCGCCCCTACGATGAAGCCGGCCTTCACCGCATGGAAGATGCGACCGACCTGGAAGGCATCCCCGATGAGGTGGATCTCGGGCGCTGACCGTTGCTCCAGACAGGTTTGATAGAGGGAGCGGTTCGAAGTCAACCCCTGGGCGAGGACGACCCAATCAACAGCGATGGTTTTCTCTTCCAACCGTACGCGCAAGGGTTTGGCCAGGGGATTGGGGATATTCTCCGGTAAGAGGGGCACCCAGGTGTGGGTTGGGTCCGGTACGCTATTCGATGTGTTTTTCAAGAGGACTGCCCTCTCCCCCTCCAAACGTATCAGTTGGGTGCAGTTCCAAAGTTGTACTCCCGTTTTTTCGAGAAGGTGCAGAAGATGGCCGCGATTGGCCGTACAAGCGCCAATCATGAAGTGGGGAGCTCCCTCGATCAAGGTTACTCGGCAGGACCGTTCGGCAGCTAGGAAATGGGCACATTCGCAACCCAACATACCCCCGCCGACGACCATAACATGACATCCTTCCTCAATACGGTCGGGTCGGCGAAGAAGATCGACCGCTTGTAGGGTCACTGGGGAATCACAACCCGGGAAACTTGGTGCCGGTTGTACACCACCGGTAGCCAAGACCAATACGTCGATCCCTGCCTCTCCCAGGAGAGCCGGCGTAACTTTCCGGCCCAAGTGAATCACCAAGTTGTGCGCCTGGGCGCAACCGCTCAACTCTCGCTCGAGGAATTCCAAGGAGGCGCGCAGGTCTGTTTTGATGCGAGGAGCGGAAGCCGGAATCATCATCCCACCTGCAGCATCGGCTTGTTCCCACAACGTCACGGCATGGCCGCGCCGCGCCGCAGTGAGAGCGCAAAGGATGCCGGCCGGACCTGCTCCGACCACCCCGATCCGCTTCGGGTAGAAGCTTGGCGAGAGATCCTCGCCTCTGGAGAAATCCTCGAAGCCGCTGCGCGGGTTGACAGAACACTGAGGGTGACCCCCTTCCAAGAACTCATTCAAACAAGCTTCCTGGTCGCCGATGCAAGGGCGGATCTCCGCAACCCGCCCCGCGTAGGCTTTTTTTGGCCATTGCGGGTCGGCCAAGAGCGGACGTGCCAACATCACCAGATCGCAATCGCCCCTCCGCATTGCCTCCTCGGCCAGGTCAGGATCCCCCAGCTTGCCGACTGCCACCACCGGCACCTCTTGCCCCGATCGGCTTCTCACCCCGGCCAGGGAGAAATGTTCTTTCACCAGCCGGGCGACAGGCAGGTAACAACCCGCTGGCATCGAGTCCGGGGGATGGGGTAGCCACCAATTGTCGTACCCACCTAAGTCTGCATCCACCATGTCCACACCGACGCCCACCAACTCCTCCAGGTAAGAGAGACTTTGGGCGATGGTCCGCTCATGGCGGAAACGGCGAAGGCTTGGGATCTCGTCCATCTTCGCGCCGTAACTTGCGCGAAGGGCGAGGGAGAGGTCGATCCGGTACATGACCGGATAAAGAGGGCCTATCCGCCGGCGCACTTCGGTCACCAACTCCAGTCCGAATCGCCGCCAGTCGCGGTATCGTCCCCAGGGACGACGATTGAAGGCAGTGTTAGTCATTTGCTCCAAGAGGTATCCTTCGTGACCATGGAGGTAGACGCCGTCGATTCCCAATGCCTTGGCGTCAGCGGCAGCCTGGCCGGTCCGGACGATAATGCGCCGGCATTCGCCATCGCTAAGCGGGCGGCAAGGGACTCCAGGCAAGTAGAAGTTCGGGTTCCACCAGGAAGAGACGGGCAGTCTCCATTTTTTTAGCAAGACCTCCGGAGAACCCACCCGGCCGAGCCCAGGCGTAAGCTGAATAAAAAAGTGCGTACCCCAAGCGTGAAGTCTCTCAACCAATGTGCGCCACCCATCGAGCACAGTGCGTGACCGATCCAGTCGCGGGAAAAGGCTGCGATCCCCAGCCTCAGTCGTTGTGGGGTCGATCCCTTGGCTGACGGGGACCAAACCGGAGGTGATCAGCCCCACTCCACCTCGCGCGCGTTCCTCGAAATAAGCGATCATCCGGGCTGAGGGACGGCCCATCTCTTCGGCCATGTTGATATTTCCCATCGGCCCCATCACCAGGCGGTTTTTCAAGGTGAGACTATTGACCTGAATCGGGGAAAATAATCGGGTATAGGGATGAAGGCGGCCCTTTGGCAACGGCGGCCCTTCGGGTTGTTCGGACCATTGATCGCAATGGTCGAGCAACGAGACGAGAAACTCCTCTCCGGAGGCGCCCGCTTCCTTCGTGCCCTCTCTCATCATTCTTCTGGGTCCTGGTCCATCCAAATCCTCTCCTCTATTCGGTTTAATGAAAGACGACCCTTTCAAGGTCTGTGGAGGGCACACCATTTCGTCGAGCCCTATGGTTGCTGGCGATTCGTCAAAGCTTCCTGTGATTTCGTCGATGGATGATTGCGACTCCGAGAAACATGACGATTTCGATCGCTTCCTGGAATCGGCAAGCTGACTTTCAGATGAGTACCCTGACCGAGTTGGGTGCGCACTTCGAGGGATCCTCTCAACGCGGCGGCCCGCTCGCGCATGCTACTTAAGCCGGTTCGATCTCCCTCCGCTGCTACTCTCTGAAGATCGAAGCCCACGCCTTGGTCGATCACTTCCAGGATCACCCTCTTCGAACTGACGACCAGTCCTATTCTTGCGTTCCTCACCTCGGCGTGACGCGCCACATTGGTTAACGCTTCCTGCACAATACGGAAGAGAGCAGTTTCCAGGTCAGAAGGGAGCCGCTCTTCCAAACCGCGCTGGCTGAAATCGACGGAAATCCGGGTACGCTCGGTATAGCGCTTGCAGAGCCAAGTCAGAGCAGGTAGTAACCCCAGGTCATCCAGCATCATCGGGCGCAGATCGAGGGAAATATTTCGTACTCGAGCCAGTAATTCTTTCATCAAACCTTGAATTTGGTCCATGACACCTTGGTCAGCCGAGGAAGAACTTGAAGGCAACTGGTCAATCATTAACTTGAGGGCGGTCAGCGTTTGCCCAAAATCATCATGCAATTCACGAGCGAGGCTTCGACGTTCGCTTTCCTGGGCTTCCACCAGACGGTGTGATAAATTCTGCAAGCGAAGACTATTCTGGCGCAGATCTTCCTCCAGTTCCTTGCGAAGGTTGATCTCAACCTGAAGGGCGCTGTTAGCCAAGTTGAGCTCGTTCGTCCGCTCCTCCACTCGCTGTTCGAGTTGGTCCGCCGAGCGGCGCAAGGCTTCCTCGGCCTGACGCCGCTCGGCGATTTCGTGCTCCAATTGGAGGGTCATGCGCAGGTCTTGGGCTACCATCACGATCCCCATGTAGTCGCCGGCGCGATCCCGCAATCCGGTGATGGCGACCTCCACCGGGATCTCTCCACCCCCTCTGCTGAGGAAGGTAAGCCGTTGTTGGATGTGGTTCTGGCCGGCTGAGTGGCGCATCTGCCTCAACTCTTGGGGGACGAGATGGGATTCCTTGAGGATCAGGGCCAACGGCTGGCCCAACAGTTCCGCCTCGCGGCAGCCCAGCAGTTCTTCCGTTCTTCGGTTAACCTTGGCAATCCGTCCCTGGGTGTCTAACAGCACCAGCATATCCATCATCCGCCAAGCGATCTCCTCGGTGGCCAAGGCAGGGGTGAGAACCATCAGGCGGTAGCGGGCGATGGCCACCAGCATGCCGAAGATCCACACCAGCATGATCACCGAGGGAATCCTCATCATCAGGTCGATCCCCATCTGCGGCAGGAGAGACTCGTTGAGGAAGCTCAGGAAAACCCCCAGGGCCAGGGTGAGGGCCACCCAACGAGCCTGCAGCTTCTCCCTCCGAAGCGTGGAGCGATGCCCCCAGAGGGAGATCGTCACGACTGCGCCGATCAAATAGAGGAGGTAATAGGCGAGGTAGAAGTAGTGCCACCAGAGGGAGAGATCAAAGCTGGATCCGCCCACCTGGGTGCCCATGGTCAGGTTCGTGGTCTGCAAGAAGTCGGCCAGGGAGCGGCCAAAGATCAGACAACCGGGCAGCAAGCAGATCAGGAAAGCCAGCCAGGAAGGGAGACGCGAACTTCTTAGCCCCCGGCAGGGCGTCCCGCTCAGCTCCAGGGAAAAAGCCAGCACCAGCCCAGGGCCGAAACCCCACCCTAGGGAGGTCAAGAGGTACAGCAGGGAGGCGACGGCTGCGTTGTCCTCCATCAGGATCAAAGCGATGGCCAGCGCCCAAATGAAACTGGCCAAGCAGATCACCAGGAAAATGCGGTTCAATCTCGCCTTGCGATCCAAGCGAATGGCGTACAGTCCGATCGCCAGGTAGCCAGCTGCAGCGACGAAATGCAAAAGGACGTAGCCGTTTACCATCAGCCCCACCGGATGATCGCAGTTCTTTGCTGCCGCAGTACGTTGCCGGGTTCTCGTTTGCTCATTAGGTAACCTCCCAAGACACACCTCCATTGACAGTGTGCCTGTTGTCCCCATTTAAGGTAATAGTTTGGAGGTTTCTTAGCAAGCCCGAACAAAGAGAGGAATCCTACTGTTTTCCCTCCACCCATTCCCGTAGAAACGGTTGCCATTTTACCGGCTCGAACTCTAGAAAACGAAACTGAGCTAAGTTCCTACGGGTATAGACATCCTCTGCGAAAAACCGCTGCAGGTCCACAAGCGTAGGGGCTCGGGCGATCACGACCCCACCCAAGCGCGGGTTCTGTGGCCCGGAAAAGAGCAACCAGCCACGATCGTAACCGATCTGCAGGAAAGCGCGGTGCTCGGCCACCGCCTCCCCAAGCTCCGCTACTGGGACATTGTAGGTGATCTCAACCAGAAAATGCTTCATCATCGCTCGTTTTCCTCCTTCTGGTGCGAAACTTTCGTCAGCAGGTCCATCAAATCGCGCAGAGACGCTTCCGGGTCTCTCTGGGCGAAAATGGCGGCACCCACTACCAATGTGTCCACCCCTCGCTTCACCAGCTCCCCAGCATTGTCCAGGCCCACCCCGCCATCCACCTCCAAGCGCACCGGGAGCCGACGGCCGTCGATCTCTAGACGAGCCTGTTCGATTTTCTCCCAAACAGTGGGTAGGAATACTTGTCCGCCAAAGCCTGGGTCCACCGACATCAGCAGTAAGAAATCGAAGCTGCCCCAGAGATAACGCAGAGACTCCAAGGGGGTGGCCGGGTTAAGCGCCAGCCCCGCCAGTGCGCCACCGCCACGGATCGTCTGCAGCAGACGGGATGGGTGACGAGTGGATTCCAGGTGTACGCTAATCTCGGTCGCCCCGGCATCCAAGAAACGGGGTACAAAAGATTCTGGGCTCTCCACCATCAGGTGAGCCTCCGAGCGCATGACATAATGACGGTGCAGAGCGCGAGCCATTTCGGCGCCGAAGGATAAGTTGGGAACAAAATGGCCATCCATGACATCGATGTGCACTTGGCTCACGCCGTGCTGTTGGAGCAAGGCCAAAGCTTGGTCGAACCGGAAAAAATCAACCGATAGCAGCGAGGGGGAAATATTCGTCATCACTTTGGCATTATAACAAGGTACAATGCAGTCGAGAAACCGGATCGTTGTAGGACTATTCTAGAGCCTTTCAAGGAGGAAGAAATGACCCAACCGCTAGACGTCACTGAAAGTACCTTCGAACAAGAGGTAATCCAGTCCAAGCTCCCAGTTTTGGTTGATTTTTGGGCTCCCTGGTGCGGCCCTTGTCGCATGGTCGGCCCCGTCTTGGAAAAGATCGCAACTGACCACGCAGCCAAATTGAAGGTGACCAAAGTCAATGTGGATTCGAACCCTGTCCTTGCCCAAAAATTCGGTATCTTCAGCATCCCCAATTTGCTCTATTTCAAAGATGGCAAGCTGGTCAACCAATGGGTCGGCTATCAACCGGAAAAGGAGATCCTGGCCAAGCTAGGCTTGTAAGATGAGTCCCCTTCATCCTCTCATCATCGTTGGCGCCGGTCCTGCCGGCTATACGGCTGGGCTCTACGCTGCTCGAGGAGGCTTGGAAGCGCTGCTGATCGGCCTCCCCGGAGGTACCGGAATAGCGACGGACTGGGTGGAAAATTATCCTGCTCTCCCGGAGGGGATCTCCGGCTTCGATCTGGTAGACCGAATGCGCCAACAGGCGGAGGCGGCAGGACTACATGTTGAGATGGCCGAAGTCAGCCGAATTTCCCTCATTGGTAACGCCTTCTCCCTGGAAACAGGCGCTGGCCCCTTCACCGCTTCTGCTGTAATCGTGGCCACCGGGGCTTTCCCCGCCCTCCTTGGAGTCCCTGGAGAAGTGGAGTTCCGAGGAAAAGGGGTTTCTTATTGTGCGACCTGCGATGGCCCTCTCTTCCGTGGAAAACGTTTGCTTGTGGTCGGGGGTGGCGATTCCGCGGTGCAGGAAGCCCTCTTCCTGGCCAAGCTCGCCTCCCAAGTCACCTTGGTCCATCGCCGCGACAAACTGCGGGCAACCCAGTGTCTTCAAGACTTGGCCTTCCTCACGCATAACATCTCCATTGCCTGGAATAGTATTTTGCTGCGCATCGAGGGGACCAACCACGTACAGAGCGTCGTCTTGAAGGATGTGAACAGTGGCCAAGAACGCTCCCTCGAAATAGATGGCGTTTTCCTCTACGTGGGCCTTCGGCCCAATTCGAGTCTCTTATCGGGCTTGGTCAACCTCGACCCGATTGGGGCGATCCTCACCGACGAGCAGATGACAACCTCCGTGCCTGGTCTGTTCGCTGCCGGTGATGTGCGAAGCACCTCCCTCCGTCAATACATCACTGCCTGCGCAGATGGCGCCGTAGCAGCCATCAGCGCCATTCATTTTCTCCAAAGACATGGCTCCAGAAAGTAGCGGGGGATCCTCTCATGGGGCCGCCGCACCCCAGTGCGGCATCAGCAGTGAAGTGACGGAGGACAACTGGGGATGACTATCCCTGGGACCGCCGCACCCCAGTGCGGCATCAGCAGTGAAGTGACGGAAGCCAGCCGTTCTATGGAGCAACCACTCCGGGGGTGGTACTCCCGTGGCTATCTGCCCCACTTCGACACATCATATGTCATCCAACACATCACCTACCGTCTGGCAGATTCCCTGCCACAATCGGCATTGGAACAGATACAGGCAGAGCTGAAGGAAAAAGTCCGGGACAGCGATGCACGCGAGACGCAACTACGCCGGAGGATCGAGGTCTATTTGGATGCAGGTTATGGTTCCTGCGTTTTACGAGAACCTGATGTCGCTGCCTGTGTGGTAGATACGTGGCTTCGCTTTGACTGGGAGCGTTACCGCCTGTTGGAATGGGTTGTGATGCCCAATCATTGTCATGTCATGATTGAACCGCTTGAAGGGTTCTCTTTGGGGAAGATCGTATTGTCGTGGAAGAACTATACGGCGCGGTGGATCAATGAGAATATGA
>JAPLHW010000139.1 GCA_026389425.1 Coprothermobacterota bacterium | reverse complement strand
TGCCGGGGGCTATCATGCTGCCGGGGGCTATCATGCTGCCGGCCAAGAAGAGCTCCCCTCTGATTGGGTTCTAATTACCCAGAGCCAGCTCGCGGAGGAATGCCGGAAGGCCGAAAACCTTCGCCAACTGGAGGAGCTTCGTGTGCGCACCTTGGGCAAGAAAGGCCAGCTCACCGCCCTCCTGCGCAGCTTGGGAGATTTACCGGCCGAGCAGCGTAGGGAGGCGGGCACCCGCTTGAATCATCTCAAGCAATCGCTTGAGGCGATTTTAGCAGCGCGGGCTGAAGTCCTTGAGAAAGAAGCCACCACTCGCCGCCTCCTGGCGGAGCGGGTAGATATCACCCTTCCCGGCATCCAGCCGCGTGTCGGCCACCGCCATCCGCTGCAGCGCACCCTAGAAGGGATCGAGGAGATTTTCCTCTCCCTCGGGTTCGACATCGTCGAAGGCCCGGAGGTGGAGTGGGACAGTAACAATTTTGAGGCATTGAACATGCCCGCTGAACACCCTGCCCGCGATATGTGGGACACCTACTACATCACCGAGCGGATGCTCTTGCGCACCCACACCTCCCCGGTCCAGATCCGCACGATGAAAACGACGAAACCTCCGATTCGGATTATCGCTCCCGGTATCACCTACCGTCACGAAGCCATCGACGCTACACACATGGACATCTTCTACCAAGTCGAGGGGTTGGTAGTAGACAGGGGTATCTCTTTCGCCAACCTCAAGGGGGTCCTCAGCCTTTTCGTAGCGGAGGCCTTCGGGCCGGAGCGGATCACCAAGTTCGTCCCCAGTTATTTCCCTTTCACCGAGCCCTCGGCCGAGATGATGGTCTCCTGCGGACTTTGCGGCGGAGAGGGTTGTTCCGGTTGTGGTCATTCCGGTTGGTTGGAGATCATGGGTTGTGGCCAGGTGCATCCCCAGGTACTGCGCAACTGCGGCATCGACCCGGAAGAATTCACCGGTTTTGCTTTCGGCATAGGGGTGGAACGGATTGCCATGTTACGCTTTAACATCCCCGAGATCCGCCTTTTTCTGGAGAACGATAGCCAGTTCCTGGAGCAATTCCTATGAAGATCCCCTATTCTTGGTTGGAAGAGATTAACGGGCGCCTGCCGGCGCCCGGCGAGCTGGCTGACCTCCTGCTGAGAGCCGGACTGGAGGTGGAAGAGACGTTACCGTTGGTTTGTCCCTTCAGCAACGTGGTGACAGCCCGCATCATTGCCATGGAGACCATCCCCGATGATCCGCACAATCTTCTGGTGCGTGTCGAGGCAGGACCCCTTGGTTTCTATCAAGTCGTTAGCGGGGCGCCAAATTTGGCCGTCGGCCTGGTGACACCGTTGGCTTTACCGGGAGCGATTCTGCCGGGCAAGGCCATCGAGCGCCGTAGCTTCAGCGGTGCGGAATCCGAGGGGATGCTCTGCTCGCGAGCCGAGTTGGGGCTCGAGAAGGAACTTCTCCCCGTGGGCGAGGAAGGGGTCGTCTCTCTGCCCGAGGAGAGCCCGCTGGGCGCTGACCTAGGTGGGTTGCTCGGGCTTCCCGATACCCTCTTCACCATCAAAGTGACCGCCAACCGCCCGGACTGGAATTCAGTCCTTGGCCTCGCCAGGGAGATCGCTGTTTTCACCGGAGAGCCTCTGCGACCCCTGCTTGAGTTCCAAGGGACGGATTCCCCCACACTTGCTTCCACCCTGGTGGCAGTCGAAGTGGAGGATCCACTTCTCTGCCTCCGCTACTTGGCCACCGTGATCTGCGATACACAGATTAAGCCTTCTCCCCTGTGGTTGGCCAGCCGCCTGTGGAAAAGTGGAATGCGCCCCATTTCCAATGTCGTCGATGTCACCAATTACGTCATGTTAGAGGTCGGCCAACCGCTTCACCCCTTTGACCTGGACCAGGTTGCCGAGCGGCGTATTGTGGTTCGCCAAGCCCGGCCGGAGGAGACACTGGTGACTTTGGACGGGACCAACCGGACCCTGGCCGGCAGCGTTCTTTTGATCACCGATCCGCAGAAAGGATTGGGCATCGCAGGCGTGATGGGCGGATTGAACAGCGAGATGACCCCGGCCACGCGGAGTCTGGTTCTGGAATCCGCCTATTTTCAAAGCGCCTCCATTCGCCGTACCAGTCGCTTGTTGGGCCTTAAGACGGAGGCCTCCGAGCGCTTTGTGCGGGGTGTCAGCCATCATAGTGTGGAAGAAGGTTCTCGCCGAGCCACAGCCATGCTCGCCTCCCTAGCCGGCGGCCGAGTTCTGGCCGGCCGCGTGGACTGTGGCCGGCCGCCGCCACCCAAGCGCCTGCGGATTCGTCCCGAGCGGACCAACCAAATTTTGGCCACCGATCTATCCCGCGAGGAGATCTTCAACAGCCTGAACCGCTTGGGTTTATCCCCGCAAGGCGAGACTATTTTTGAAGTCGAGTCGCCCCCTTGGCGGCAAGACCTCCATGAGGAGGTCGATTTGATCGAGGATATCGCCCGCCTCATCGGCTATGACCGGGTGCCTCACCGTATGCTGGCCGGTCCGCTGCGACGCGGCACTGATCCGTCCTGGCGGCGCAAATGGCCGGAATGGCGTACCTTTCTTCTGGGGCAGGGGCTGACTGAAGTGGTCACCGCTCCCTTGGTTCCACCGGAGTGGAACACCTTCACCTTCCTAGAGGTTGACCAGCCTTTCACCTCGCTCGAGGGCAAGCGCCCAATGGTTCTGCGCAACCCCATCTCTCCCGAACGGTCCGCCTTGCGGCTGAGCCTCCTACCCTCTCTCCTGCAGGTGGTAGCTGCCAACCAAAATCGTGGCCACCCTCTCTTCGGTTGCGTAGAGTTGGGGAAAGCCTACCGATGGCGAGGTGAGGAGGAACTGCCCGATGAGCCGCGCTTGCTCGCCCTGGCTGTGGCCGTGCGGCAGGAGATGGATTGGCAGGGGGGAACCCGGGAGATGAACTTATTCCGATTAAAAGGGTGGCTGGAAATCCTCTTTCACAAGGAGCTACGTTTTCAACCGATCCCCTATGAACACGACTTACACCCCGGCCGCAGTGCTGCCCTCTTCCACGAGGACCGTCTGGTGGGCGTCTTCGGCGAGATTGGGCCCGCCCTGGGCAAGCGCTTCGCGCTGAAGGAGGGAATCTTGCTGGCGGAGATAGCCATCGAGTCCTTCCTCGGTCAAGCCGTACCTCGTTTCCAGTCTTTTTCACGCTTTCCCGCTGCCGATCGTGACGTGGCCCTGGTGGTCTCAACCGACGCTCCCTATAGCCGGTGGGAACGGGTCATCCGGGAGGCAGGGGGACCACTCCTCAAACAGGTCACTTTCTTCGACCGCTACCAGGGTGAGAACATCCGCCCCGGCACGGTCAGTCTGGCCTTCTCTTTACGATTCCTGCACAGCGAACGGACCCTCACCGAGGCGGAGGTCAGCCAGGCGATGGCCTCCATCGAGCGATCCCTGGAGGAGCATGGAGCGGTCCTGCGCAGCCGTTGACGGAGTTTCCCGAGGGCTTCCTGAAAGGCGACACGCTGACTGTGGCGCAAGGGCTGATCGGCGCCCTACTCTTTCATCAAAGCACAGATGGGCTTGCCGGGGGGTTCATCGTCGAGACAGAAGCCTACCTTGGATCTGACGACCGAGCCAGCCACGCCTCGCACGGACGTACCCGCCGTAACGAGACCATGTTCGGGCCGCCCGGCTTTGCCTATATCTATCTGATCTATGGGATGTACAATTGCCTTAACGTGGTCACTGAACCGGAAGGCTATCCCGCAGCGGTGCTGATTAGAGCTCTGGAACCTAGTATGGGCCAGGATCTGATGCGCCGTCGAAGGCCACGGGCAAGGCGGGAGGAAGAATTGGCCAACGGTCCCGGTAAACTCTGCCAAGCGCTGGGGGTGGAACAAGGGATGAACGGATGGAACCTGCGCACAAGTGCTCTGCGTCTTACCCCGGGCCGCGCGGCAGGGGAGATCGGAGTTGGACCACGGATCGGCGTCGACTACGCTGGGCCGTGGACTGATCAGCCCTGGCGCTTCTACGAACTTGGTAACCGAAATCTTTCGAGGTGAGATCATGGATGCCCACGCGCTAAGAGTGTTGGACTTCCACGAAATCGTGGAGAGACTCCTGGAGTTGACCCTGACCCCTTACGGGCGGGAGATTGCTGAGAAGCTGACCCCCTCGATGAAGCTGGAGGAAGTGCAGAAGGGCTTGCAGGAAACAACCGAAGCCCGCGAGTGGCTGGATAAGTTCGGCGATTTCGGCTGGGGTGAGCTCTTCGACCTGCGCCCCGTCTTGGCGAAGTGTCGGGTGAGCGGGATGCTGGCCCCCGAGGAGTTGCTCCACGTCAAATCTTTCCTCGTTCTCCTGCGCCAGATCAAGAGCAAAATGATGGAAGCGCGGGCGTACGCCACCTTGACCGGTTTGGCCAAGGAGCTTCACGCCCTCCCATCTTTGGAGAAGGAGATCGAGAAAGCCATCGGACCGAACGGTGAGATTCTGGATGGCGCCTCCTTCGAGTTGTTGCGCTTTCGCAAGCAATCACGCTTGATCGAGAGCCGTCTGCGCGATAAGCTGCAGGACCTGATCGAATCCCCCTCGGTGCGCAAGCTCTTACAGGACCCTATCATCACCGTGCGAGACCAACGCTTTGTGATCCCAGTCAAGCAGGAGTACAAGTCCCAGCTTCCCGGAGTGGTCCACGACCGCTCTTCCTCCGGCCAAACCGTCTTCCTCGAGCCCTTAGCTACCCTCAATATCAACAACGAACTGCGTGAGGTTCAACTGAAGATTAAGCAGGAAGAGGAGCGTATCCTCGCTGAATTGACCGCCAAGGTGGGGGAGCTTGTTCCGGATTTTAACCGCTCTTTGCAGAATTTGGCCCGCCTCGACTTCATCTTCGCCAAAGCCCGCCTTTCCGACCTATACAAGGCCAGCCCCCCACTTGTTTCGAACGGCGCTTTCCTTGAACTGTACAACGCTCGCCACCCCTTGTTGCGAGTACCCGCTGTACCGATCGAAATCGATGTGGGCGGCAAATTCCGTACCCTCGTGATCACCGGCCCGAACACTGGTGGAAAGACCGTCTCTTTAAAGACGGCCGGCCTGTTGATGCTGATGGCGCAAGCCGGTCTGCACATACCGGCCTCCTCCCAGTCGCAGATCGGCATCTTCCAGAACGTCTACGCCGACATCGGCGACGAGCAATCGCTGGAGCAATCGCTCTCCACCTTTAGCTCCCACCTCTCCCAGATTGTCAAGATCATCAAAGAAGCCGAGCCCAACATGCTGGTCCTGCTGGATGAGCTGGGGGCGGGCACCGATCCGCGAGAAGGAGCCGCCCTGGGAACAGCGGTGTTGGAGTACTTACATAACCGAGGGATACGCACCATCGTCTCTACTCACCACACCGAGTTGATCTCCTTCGCCTATACCCACCGGGAGGCACGCAACGCCTCACTGGAGTTCGATACTGAGACGCTTTCTCCGACTTACCGCATGAAGATGGGAGTGCCTGGCTCAAGCCACGCCTTCCTCATCGCCAAGCGCTTGGGCCTCTCCACGGAGGTGTTGGCCCAAGCCCAGACCTTCCTCACGGTCGAGCGCGAGCGCCTCGACGAGCTGATCACGCACCTGGAGGAGGAACGGAAGAAAGCCGAGACTGAGCGTAAAAAAGCTGAGGAAGCGAAATCGGAAGCGATCAAACTGCGGGAGGAGTATAAGCAGCAGACGGAGGAACTGAAGAAGAAGAAGAAAGAGATCCTTCGCTCTTCATACGCCGAGGCACAGAAAGTGGTTAACGACACACGCAGCCAGATGGAAACACTACTGGAGCAGTTGCGCCAGGAGAAACGACCCTCGGCACGCACTGTAGCTATCAAGAAGGAGATTGAGCAGGCACGGAACGAGGTCGGCGAGCAAGTGATGGACACCGACCGGCGTGGCCTGCCGGTGTCTCTTGCCAAGCTACGGCCAGGAGAAGTGGTGTGGATCCCCCGCTTCAAGTCGCAGGGGGTGATCATCGAGATCGACCTGACCGCAGCCCGAGCACGGGTGCAAGTGGGCACGATGCGGGCTTCGGTGGCCGAGAAAGAGATTGAGGTGCTGGAAGGGGGAGAGCCGCTTTCCACCACGCGGGTCTCTCCAGTATTATCCGATGGGGATCGCCCTATCCTGGTGGACCGACCCGACCTCTCTTGGAAGTTGGACTTGCATGGGGTACGAGTAGAAGACGCCTTGGTGACGCTGGACAAATACCTGGACGATGCCGTTCTTTCCAACTTCCCCTTTGTCTACATTCTCCACGGGCGAGGGACGGGAGCGCTTCGCCAGGCTATTCATTTACACCTCCGTTCCCACCTCTCGGTGCTGCGCTTTCGCATGGGGGAAGGGAATGAGGGCGGCGAAGGCGTCACCATCGTCTACCTGAAGTAATTCGAATAATCGGGGACAGCCACTAATTAAATTAATTAGTGGCTGTCCCCGATTACTTAGTTTACAAACGGACGCACCGATCGTAAGATGAACCCATTATGAAGACCCTTTCTGTCCGTGAACAATTCGAGATCCTATCCCAGGGTGTGCTGGACTTGGTCACGCCGGACGATCTACTGGCTAAGCTGGAGAAGTCAAACCAAACTGGCAAACCTCTCCTAATCAAATATGGCGCTGATCCTTCCCGGCCGGATATCCATCTCGGCCACGCCGTCTGTTTTCTGAAGATGCGCCAGTTTCAAGACCTCGGCCACGAGGTGGTCTTCGTCATCGGCGATTTTACGGCCCGCATCGGCGACCCCTCCGGCCGTTCCGCCGTCCGCTCGCCACTCACCAAAGAAGAAGTAGAGGTCAACGCCCGCACTTATAAAGAGCAGGTGGATAAGATCCTTAACCCGGCCCAGACGCGAGTTGTGTACAACGCTGATTGGCTGGAACCACTCACCCTGCGAGAAGTGGTCAGGTTAGGAGCACAGTTCACCGTAGCCCAGATGCTGGAGCGAGACGATTTCCAGAAACGCTTTGCAGGCAAAGTGCCGATCTATCTCCATGAGTTTATCTACGCTTTGATGGTGGCCTACGACTCGGTGGCCTTGAACTGCGACGTAGAGATGGGCGGGGGAGACCAGCTCTTTAACTTCCTGGTGGGGCGAGACCTGATGAGGTGCTTCGGACAAGAGCCGCAGGTTTGTTTGACGATGCCGATTCTGGAGGGCACGGACGGGCAGGCCAAGATGAGCAAGAGCATGGACAACTATATCGGCGTCACCGACTCGCCCGAGCAGATCTTCGGCCGGGTGATGTCGGTCCCGGACGAGGTCATGGGCCATTATTGGACCTATCTCAACCTAGCCACGCCGGCAGAGTGGGCGCGATTGAAGGAGGGGATCGACAGAGAAGTTCTTCACCCGCGCACGGTCAAATTAGACCTTGCGCAAAGGATCGTAACTTGGTTGCATTCAGCGGAGGAGGGGAAACGCCGGCGGGAAGAGTTTGAGAAGGTCTTCACCCGCAAAGAAGCTCCTTCCGAGATCTGTGAGCGCGTTGTCTCCCTTCCGCTCGACCTGGCCTCTTTTCTGGTCAGTGAGGGCTTGGTGGAGTCCAAATCGGAGGTGCGCCGCCTGCTCAAACAAGCCGGCATCCGCTTGGATGAGCAGCCCATCCCCTACAGCGAGCACCCTACTCTCAATCAATTTCAGGATGGGGCTGTACTGCGTGTGGGAAAAAAGAAGTTCCTGCGCTTGCGAAAAGCCTAGGCAACTTTTACTCCTCCCCGCCATCTAATGGGGTAAGGAGCCCAAATGGCTGGAGAGAGGATTCTATCATACATCGATCAGGCCGTACGGCGGGAGCGCCACGACTTCTTCCGCTATCATTTATTGTGGGCGGTTGTTCTTACTTCCTTGGCTTTTTTCCCTCTCCTCTTCCTGGCGCGTTTCCTGGAGTTCACCCCACCTCCCTGGGCTTTCCCCCCTTTCCTCCTGCCGGGCTTATTGTACTTGCTGCTGCGAGCTCGCGGCCGGCTGCCAGGGGCCGCGGAGACAGCCTGGAAGGCTGACCGCCACTACCGTCTAGGGGAACAATTGATCACCGCCCAGGAATCGTTGGCCCTGCCACAACCCGGCCAACTGGCGCTCCGCTTGGTTAATCGCACGGAGGAAGGCTTGGCTGGATACGAAGCGCTCCCCTGGCCGCACCGCCGGCTGCGATGGCCGTTCGTGCTACTGCTATCGGTTTTAGTGTTTTCCGTGTTATTGATTTGGTTACCGCCCTACCGCCTGCTACGGGCTGAGCAACTAACCCCTCAGCTGGTTGAATTGGCCCAACGATACGCGCGGATCCCTGGTCATGACCCGATCACCTATATGGAGCTGATCCAGGCCAAACGAGCGCTGGAAAGGGGGGACCTGGGGGAGGCACGAGGCCTCCTCGAGCAGGCTGCCGGCCGACTTTCCGGGGAACAGCAACGAGACCGTGAAGGCCAATCGGCGCTGGCGGCCAGCCCCGACCTCTCCTTCCTGGCCAAGGGGATGGAGGGCGACCGATCTGCTCTCAGCCAACTGGAGCAGCTTTCCACCCAGGAACAGCTACGGATGGCACAGGAGATCCAGCAGATGCTGGCTAACCTCCCCGAAGGAGCCTTGCGCACGGCGCTCCAGGATCTAGCCACCGCTTTGCGCCAGAACGACACCTCTCTGCCGAAGCAGCTGCAAGCGTTGGAGGAATTGTTGCCGCAAGAGCAAGCCTTGCTTTCCTTCCTCAGTCAGACCTTGTCCCAGTTGGGCGGGAAAGGTGGGGAGGAGAACAATAGCGCTCAGTTTCCCGGAGGTCAAGAGCCGGGAGTGGAGAGCCAGGTGCAACCGGCTTCCGGTTTGGGAACTCAAGGCGGCCTCTCCCAGGGCGAACAGGAGAGTTCACCATCTTCCCAGCAGTACCAGAAAGCACCTCCAGAGATGGCAGCAGCCGGTGACCAGGGATTACTCTATGTTCCCCAGGAGAATCAGCTCCCTCCCGGTGGGACCCCGCTCGTCCTGCCGCAGCAAGGCGAACCATCCTATCAGGCCGGTCAACCGGGCGGGGAGGCGGAGTACACCCAACCATTCCAGGACTACCGCGATGTTCTGCCCCGCTACCAGTGGCAGGCCGTTGAGCAGCTAACCCGTCAAGCTCTCCCCCCGGAGTTGGAGGCCTTGGTAAGATCCTATTATCTCTTCTTGGAGGGTACACCGTGACACCAGAACAGTTCAGCGAGAGGTTGGCCTCGATCCGAAGGGAAGTGGAGAAGGCCATCGTCGG
Source organism: Coprothermobacterota bacterium (assembly GCA_026389425.1). Classification (GTDB taxonomy): domain Bacteria; phylum Caldisericota; class JANLFM01; order JANLFM01; family JANLFM01; genus JAPLHV01. Next base: position 6,168 of record JAPLHW010000139.1, on the reverse strand, counting down.
CCAGGAGGAGGTGGTCCGTCAACTGCTGCTCTGTTTGGTTGCCCAGGGACATGCTTTGATTGAAGGAGTCCCCGGCCTTGGCAAAACCTTGATGGTGCGCAGCCTTGCCCAGGCTCTTTCCCTCCGCTTTTCCCGCATTCAGTTCACTCCGGACTTGATGCCCGCCGACATCACCGGCACACTGGTCCTCGAAGAGGAGGCCGGCAAGCGACAATTCCGTTTCCAGGAAGGGCCGGTCTTCGCTAACCTGGTCCTGGCCGATGAGGTTAACCGGGCTACTCCCAAGACGCAATCGGCCCTGCTGGAGGCTATGCAGGAGAGCACGGTAACCGTTGCCCGCACCACCCACCTCTTGCCAAGGCCTTTCTATGTCTTCGCCACCCAGAACCCGATCGAGATGGAGGGCACCTACCCGTTGCCCGAAGCACAGTTGGATCGCTTCTTTCTGAAGATTCTCATCGAGTACCCCACCGACCGGCAGATGATCGAGATCTTGAACCGCACCACTGGCCTGGAGGAGCCTGCCGTGGAAGCTGCCGCCGAGGCCGGTGATTTGTTGGCCATGCACCATCTAGCCCGCGAGGTACCGGTGGCTCAAGCGGTCTATCAGTACGCCGTTGAACTGGTCGAGTCGACCCGACCTCAGGATGGAAAAGCTGGGGAGATGGTGCGCCGCTTCGTACGCTTCGGCGCCAGCCCACGCGGAGCCCAAGCCCTGATCATGGCTGGCAAAGTACGGGCGCTTAGCGAGGGGCGTTTCCACGTCTCCCGCGAGGATCTTCGCCAAGTGGCTTCTCCAACCTTGCGCCACCGCCTCTTGCTGAACTATGAGGCTCAGGTGGAAGGGATCTCCGCGGACCAAATACTGGGCCAGGTTATCAGCCGCCTGGGAGACTAAGGTGCCTCCAGAGGCAGCCCTTTTCCCGGGTTTTAGCGACCTCTTCCTGCGCCGGCTTAGCCTGCTGCGTTTCCGTCCGCGGCCTGGAATCCCGGGGAAGGGGGCTGGGGAGCACCTGGTGCGCAAGGGTGGAGCCTCGGTGGAGTTCTCTGATTTTCGAACCTACTCCTACGGCGATGACTTCCGCCTGGTGGATTGGAACTCCTACGCCCGGCTCGATCGCCTCTTCGTCAAGGTCTTCCGCGACGAGGAAGGATTCGTCTTGCACTTGCTCTTGGACCGCTCCCGTTCTATGGATTGGGGCCAGCCAAACAAACTGCTCTTCGCCCGCCGTCTGGCTGCCGCTTTGGGCTACATCGCTCTTTCCGCCTACAACTGGGCCACCATCCAAACCCTCCCGGACGAGTGGAGCTTCCCCGAACACCGCGGTCGCCGGATGATCCCCGAGCTGTTCCGCTTCCTTCGAGACTTGCCAACCGGTGGAGCTTGTGAGTTGGGCACTGTTCTGGCCGAGTATGCCCGACAGCATCGCCAACCAGGCTTATTGGTGATCCTCAGCGATGCTCTTTCCCCGCGGGGCATCGAGGGGGGAATCAACCGTCTTCTTGCGCTTGGCCATCAACTGGTATTCCTTCATTTGCTGGCGCCGGATGAGATCACCCCCACCCGGGCAGGCGAGTTCGAGCTGGTCGACAGCGAGTGGGGAGACCGGCTGGAAGTGTCCCTGGATCGCTTTTCTCTGCGTACATTCGCCATCTTCTTTGAGCGCTGGCGGCGAAGCTTGCAGGACTACTGCCAGTCGCGAGGAGTACTCTACTTTCTTCTACCGACCACCTTGTCAGTCGAAGAAGCGGTCCTTCACCGGCTCCTCCAGCGAGGCCTTCTCCAGGCATGACCTGGTTTCAACCGCTCTTCCTGCTCTCCCTGGTCTCCATCTTGGCACTGATCTTCATCTATCTCCGCCACCCCCGACGGATGAGAAAGAGCGCGTCTCAAGTCTTCCTTTACCTGCGAGCGCGTCGCGAGCTGCTGACCCGGTTTACCCGCTGGCGCTTCTTGCGCAGTCTGATCTTGCTTTTCCAGGTGTTGACGCTGGTCTTCCTCGGCCTTGCCGCCGCCGGCCCGCAGACCAACCTCTACCCTCTGGCTGGCCGTCGCTGCGCCCTGGTACTGGATAACTCGCTCTCGATGATGGCGCAAGATCTCACCCCGGACCGTTTCCAGGTGGCGCGAGAGAAAGCCCGGCAACTAGCCGAGGAGCTTTTGAGGGGCAACAATCAGGTCTCGCTATGGACACTCAATTCCAGGCCCGGCTTGGTGCTCGACTTCACCGATGAGCCGGCTGCGCTGCTGCAAGCCATCGAAGGCTTGACGCCCAGCTTCTCCTCTCCGACGGCTGCCGATGACTTGCTCGCTCTCTTGGCCGCTCGCGCCGGAGGAGAGTACATGGCGGTCTACGTGTTCTCGGACTTAGCCTTGGAACTTACCCCGCGGCAGTACCCTAATCTGGAACTGCACTCGCTGGCCGTGGGAGAACCTTTGCCCAATTACGCCCTGGTCGGTTGCGCCCGCGAAGGTGAATCATTGTGGGTGAAGGTGGCCAATTTCAGCCCAGCCGCGCGTACCTTGCACCTGGTGGTGGACGATGGGCTGGCGCCCGTAGGGGCACGGCATGCCGTGCCCCTACGGGCCATGGAGACAGTCGATCTCTCCATCCTGGTCGTCGGAACCCCATCTCTATTGCGTATTTCCATCCAGGAAGAGGATCTTCAGCCCTGGGACAACCTCCTCTTCCTGCCCCTCACCGCGCCCCCGCGGGTTCTCCTGGTGGGAACTTCCCGCTACCTGGCCGGCGCTTTGGAATCGGCCGGTTTTCACGTAGTTCAGGTAGGGCCGGAGGACTACCGCCCGGAGATTCCCGCCGACCTTCTAGTCTTCGAAGGCATCCTTCCCGCGGAGCTTCCGACAAAGCCATTCTTCGTCATCCACCCGCCTCCCGGGAACACCCTTTTTCCCTGGACGGGGACCGTAACGAGGCCCCTTCTGTGGGCAGAAACGGCCCCACTGCTGGATTATGTGGATCTCTCACGGGTTGCTTTCTGGGAAGCCCCAATCATCAAGTTCTCGCCTACCATGCGCCCGCTCCTGCGAAGCGCTCAAACAATGGTCTTGGCGGCCGGGCGGCAGCAAGGGATGCGCACCATCCTCCTCGGACCGAGCCTGGCCCTCTCTAACCTGCCCTTGCTGCCCGCATTCCCAGTCCTCCTCGCCCAAGCCATGCGCTGGCTTTCCGGCGACCCCCTTCCCAACCAACCCTTGGAAGGGGAAGCCCTCCTTCTTTCTCCGCTGGTGGCTGACTACGCCGGGGGAGGCGACCCCCCCGGCCTTTATGGCCGTCAAGCCGCGGACGGCCTGCGTCTCTTCGGGGTAGCCCCCCTGGAGGAACGGGAGGCGAACCTGATTCGCCGCACCGAGCTGGAGGGCTTGGGCGGTGTCAACGAACAGCGTACGGTGCCCCGCGACTTGACGATTTTGTTCCTTGTGCTGGCTTTATTCTCCTTCCTCGTGGAAGAACTGCTGCGCCGCCGTTATGATTGAACTGAACTCCCCCCTCTGGTTGTTGACCTTGTCGGCTTTGCCACTCTTCCTACTTGGCTGGCGACACCGTCGCAGAAGTCTCCAGGCCTTGCGCATCGTCTCCTTTTTGCTGCTTGTCTTGGCACTCACCCAGCCGCAGTGGGTCCAATTGATGCCGGGCGGGACGATCCTCTACTTGGTGGACATCTCACGCTCCGCTCAAGCCTCCTTGTCCTTGGAGGAGCTTCCGCAAGGAAGTGGAGTGAGCAATCAACTGGTCCCCTTCGGTGGCCCCCACGAGACCGACCTGGGAAAGGTTCTCAGTGGAGCAGCGGCCTTGCTTTCGGAAGGTGAGGGGAAGGTCGTCCTGGTCAGCGACGGGCAGGACACAGCAGGCCGCCTGGATGAGGGGATTACCGCCCTGGCCGACAAGCGGATCCCGGTCGATGTGGTGGGCACGTCACCCCTGCTCAGGGATGCCTCCTTGCTCTTGTCGGTTCCCACCTACGTGGCGGTGGGCGAGCGGTTCTCGCTCGTCGCCCGGATTCAGTCCCAGGGAGTTCCCTCCGTCCAGTTAAGCCTCCTTGCAGACGGATTGGAAGTGCACCAGGAACGATTGGTGTTAATAGAGGGGGAGAACCTCTTCCGCTTCTCTTTCGCTCTCTCGGAACCCGGTATTCACACCCTGGAAGGGCGCATCACAGCTCCCGAAGACACCCTCAAAGAGAACAACGAAGCAAGCGCCTACCCTTCCGTGCTCGCCCCCCGGGGGATGCTGGTGGTCTCCTCCCAGCCGAACGGGGAGTCTTTCGCCCGTCTCATCAAGGATCAGGGATTGCCCGCTGTTCTTTCCAGGCCTCGGGACCTGCCAGCCGACTTTCTCTCTCTTTCCGCCTACGAGGGGATCGCCCTGATCGATGTCTCACGAACCGAGTTGCAAGCTCCCCAAGTGGCTGCTCTCTCCTCTTTCGTGCAAGTCTTGGGCGGTGGTCTCTTGGTGGTCGGCGGCGGTCATTCTTTCACCCTTGGCGACTATTTCCGCAGCGACTTGGAGGAGCTCCTCCCAGTCGTCTCCAAGCCTCGCCTGGAGGAAGACCTTCCGGAGATGGCGGTGGTCTTCGTGGTAGACAACTCCTCCTCGATGTGGAACCTCACCAGCGAAGTGAAGAAGCTGGACCTGGCCCAAGAGGTCGCCATCCGCGCTGCCGCCCCTCTGCGGGCTAAGGACCAGGTAGGAGTTCTGATCTTCTCCGATGCCGCCCAATGGCTTCTCCCTCTCGGCACCGGCCGTGATTTCTCTGCGATCAAGGAGAAGATCCTCACCGAAGGGCCGGGCGGGGGGACCAATGCCTACCTGGCTTTGCGAGAGGCCTACCGCCAACTGGCCGCTTCCAGCGCACCTCTCAAGCATGTCATCTTCGTCTCGGACGGCAAGACCAGGGAAGGCGATTTCCCCGCTCTCGTCGAGGAGGGCCGGCACCAAGGCGTCTTCACCACTGCCTTGGCTGTGGGAACAGATGCCGACTTGCCTTTCATGGAGACGCTGGCTCAACTCGGGGAAGGCAAGTATGCTGCCGTCAGCGCCCCGGACCAGATCCCCACCGTCCTTTATCCACCCAACGAGGAGCGGCCGGAAGAACCACTGGCCGAAGGGCCGGCCGTTCTCCGTCTCCTGGCGCCGACCAGCAATCTTAAGGAATTCACCCCGCCGGATCTGGATGGCTACCTGAAAGCCCAGTTGAAACCCAAGGCAGAAGTGATCTACCAGGCCACTCCCCGCGAGGAGCCAGTCCTTGCTTCTTGGATGCAGGGCACCGGGCGGGTCGCGGTTTGGCTGTCCGACTTCTCTGGAGCCTGGGCGGCGCCCTGGGAAAACTGGTCACAGCAAGCCGCCTTCTGGACTGCCCTTTGGCGGTGGGCAGCCCCTGCTTCCAGCGAGTTGGCTACTTCCTTGCAGGTCGTCGGCGAGTCGTTGCAAATCGAGGTTGCTTCTTCCTCTTCTACACCTCCAATCATCCTCTTGGAAGGACCGGATGGGCAATCCTTGCGGGCCCAAGCCGAGAGGACAAGCCCCTCTCGCTATCAAGCCCGCGCTATACTCTGGGGAAGAGGGGCTTATACCCTGAACGTTTCCCAAGGGGAGCGCCAGTCTCTCTTTGCCGTCTGGCTGCCGGAACGCGAACTGATCGGGGTGGGGATCGACTGGGAAACTCTAGGACGAATTGCCCAAGAGACGGGCGGCCAATGGCAAGAAGGTATCGGAGAAAATCTAATAAAAAATCTCCCCCTTTCCCCCAGGAAAAAAAGCATGACACCCTGGCTTCTTGTTGCCTGTATGCTTCTATTCCTGATGGAGATTGCCTTACGGCGTTTCCAGGGAGTCGCTCGGAGGACCATTGAGGAGGAGGGAGGGGGTGTTGACAAGGACTGATCTTTTTCGATATAGTTACATTCGTCCCTTCGGAAGGGTATGGAGTGGAAGCGCGGTAGATACTGAAAAGGCGCTTCAGAGAGCTTCGAGGGATCTAGGGGGAAATACCCTGGGTTGTACCTTGAAAACTAAACAGTGTAGGCAAGCAGGTAAAAGGTAACTTGAACCTGTCATATTCCAGAGTTCATCTCCGTAAGGAGTGAAAATTTCTTCATGGAGAGTTTGATCCTGGCTCAGGACGAACGCTGGCGGCGTGCCTAAT
>JAPLHW010000178.1 GCA_026389425.1 Coprothermobacterota bacterium | reverse complement strand
CGTTTCCTCGACCCGCGGGTGAAAGAGTAAGGAATGTTGAACCTTCGCTTCCCTTCCTTTCGATTAAAGCAGCGCGGGGACAGATTGAAATCTGTCCCCGAAATCTGTCTCCCGTCTACGAGGGCAAGGCAACGGAAAGGGTGGCGAGAAAACTGGTCCCTCTTCCGAGCCAACCGGATGGGGATGGCTGGGTTGATCCTCTTCCTCTTCTTCGTCTTGGTGGCGATCTTCGGACCGATCCTCTGGCCCTACGATCCATTGGAGTTCGGCTCCCCGGCCGATGTCCTGCAACCGCCCAGCGCAGCGCACTGGCTGGGAACCGACGACATGGGCCGGGACGTCCTGCGGGGGTTGATCGCCGGGAGCCGCGTCTCGTTGATGGTGGGGATCCTGGCCACCGTCGTCTCGATGTCGGTGGGCGCCTTTGTCGGTTTGACGGCAGGCTACCTGGGAAAGGGAGTGGACGCCGTCCTGATGCGCTTCACCGACGTCTTCCTGGTGCTCCCCTGGCTTCCCTTGATGTTGATCCTGGCCGCTCTGCTGGGGGCCAGCCTGTGGAACATCATCCTGGTGATCGGGCTGACCGGATGGGCCGGCACGGCCCGCCTGGTTCGCGCCCAAGCCTTGGCGGTGAAGGAGCGGCCTTTCGTGGAGCGGGCTCGCGCCCTGGGCTCCTCCCGTTGGGGAATCATGGGTCGCCACGTGCTGCCCAATGTCTTCCCTCTGATCTTCGCCAACACGATCCTCATCGTGGCCGTATCGATCCTTTCCGAGACCACTCTCAGTTTCCTGGGCATGGGCGACAGCACCCGACCAAGCTGGGGGATGATGTTGCACTTTGCCTTCGCCTCGGGCGCCATCTCCAACGGCGCTTATTGGTTCTTGGTGCCTCCCGGGCTGTGCGTCCTGCTGGTGGTGTTGGCCTTCACTTTCATGGGTTACGCTTTGGATGAGGTCCTCAACCCCAAGCTGAGGAGGCGCTGAGGTGCCTCTCCTGGAGGTGCAGGATCTGCACGCCTCTTTCTCCATGCGCCAAGGAACGGTGAGGGCTGTGGATGGGGTCAGCTTCACCCTGGAGGAAGGGGAATCGTTGGGCTTGGTCGGCGAATCCGGTTGCGGCAAGACCACCGCCGCGCTCTCTCTCCTGCGCCTCCTGCCGCCCAACGGGCGAATCGATTCCGGCAAAATCCTCTACCAGGGACGAGACGTGCTGACTTTCACCGCGGAAAAGTTGCGCCGTTTCCGCTGGAAGGAAATTTCGATCATCTTTCAAGGAGCCATGAATGCCCTCAATCCGGTGCAGCGGGTAGGGGACCAGATCGCTGAGGCCATTCGCCTGCACCAGCCGGCAAGCGAGAAAGAGGCCGGCAAGCAAGCCCAGGCGCTGTTGGAACGGGTGGAGCTGGAAGGGCGGAGGGTAAACGACTATCCCCATGAGTTCAGCGGCGGGCAGCGCCAACGGGTAATGATCGCCATGGCCCTGGCCTGCCACCCCCGCATCGTCATTGGAGACGAGCCCACCACTGCCCTCGATGTGATGGTCCAGGCGCAGATCTTCGAGCTGGTAGAGAGCTTGCGCAAAGAGCTGGGAATGGCCATGATCCTGATCACCCATGACCTCTCCGTGCTGGGTGACACCTGCGATCGGGCAGCGGTGATGTACGCTGGCCAGATTGTGGAGATCGGGCCCATCGAGACCCTCTTCCAAACCCCCTGCCACCCCTACGCGCGTTGTCTGCTGCGATCTTTCCCGCGCCTGCAAGGACCTCGTTCGATGGCCGACTCGATTCCGGGCACGCCGCCCAACTTGATCGAGGTTCCTCCCGGCTGCCGTTTTCACCCCCGCTGCCCAGAGGTCATGGCCATCTGCTCCCGGGAACAACCGCTTCTCCTGGAGCAAGGGCTGCGCCACAGTGTAGCTTGCCATCTCTATGGGAGGGGAATCATTGGCGCCTGAGATCTTGCGGGTGGAAGAACTGAAAGTGCACTACCCACTGCGCAGTGGTTTCCTGCAAGGGAAGAGCGGAGCGGTCAAGAAGGTCGTTCGAGCAGTGGATGACATCTCCTTTTCCATCGGCGAGGGAGAAGTATTCGCTTTAGTCGGGGAATCCGGCTGTGGCAAGACCACGACTGGGAAGGCGGTTCTGGATCTGCTTGAGCCGGACTGCGTCTCGGGGAAGATCGAATTCTTCGGCCAGGACCTACTGCGGATGAAGGCCACAGAAGTGAAGCAGTTTCGCCGACGCGCACAGATGATTTTTCAGGATCCCTACCAGTCATTGAACCCCCGCGAGACCGTCTACGACATCGTTTCCGAGCCGTTGGCGATCCATCGCCTGGCCAAGAGCGAGGCTGACCGCCGGGAGCGGGTCGCTGCCTCTTTAGAAAATGCCGGCTTAAAGCCCACTGAGGATTATCTTGACCGCTACCCGCACGAGCTCTCCGGCGGACAGCGGCAGCGGGTCGCCATTGCCGCTGCGCTGATCCTGGAGCCACTTTTCCTCGTGG
>JAPLHW010000080.1 GCA_026389425.1 Coprothermobacterota bacterium | reverse complement strand
ATCTCCATTATATCTCCTAATATGAGCAGTCAGCCTGCGGCAGTTTGATAGCCTGTGGCAGTTTGATAGCTTGCGGCAACTTGATAGCCTGCGGCAGCATGCTACTGTGCTATCATCGGGAGAGCGTGTAAGGAAGCTGCGAAGATGGATAACATCAGTCCGGAAGTTCTAGACAGTTTGGATCTGTTCTTCTACTCCTGGGATCCCCGGGCAGATATACCAATGCTCACCTACCGCAGCTCCTCTCTGTTGTTGCTGACCGGTTACCCATTGGAATCTTTCCAGGATCCGTATTTCTGGCATACCCTGATTCTGCCGGAAGACCAAGCACAAGCCGAAGAGGTGCTGGCCCGTCTCTCGCGAGGGGAGAAGTGTCACTCTATTTACCGTTTACGAACCCGCGAGGGTGATCTCCTCTGGCTGGAGGACACGGCCATCCCCATCGTGGAACAGGGGGAAGTGGTTCGGATCCAGGGAGTGATCCAGGACATCACCGCCCGAAAGCGCGCCGAAGGCTGGTTGCAGAGACAGAACAGCTACTTGGAAGCACTCAACGATATGACCCTCGGGGTGATCAAGCGATTGGAATTGGACGAGTTATTGGAAGTCATCCTATCCCGTGCCTGCCGCCTGGCCGGGACTGAGCATGGCTACATTTACCTGGTTTCCCCTGATAGGGAAACGATCGAAATCCGTGTGGGATCAGGCGTCTATTCCCAGTATCTCGGTACCCACATGATCCGCGAGGAGGGGCTGGCCGGCAAGGTCTGGGAAACGGCGAAGCCATTGGTGGTGGAGGATTATGACACCTGGACCGGCGCGTCTCCAGGCTATCCGCGCAGCCTATTTCATGCCGCCGCCGCTGTTCCCCTTTTTTCCAGCGAGGAGGTCATCGGGATCATCGGCATTGCACACCTCGAGCCGGAGAAAAGCATCAGCCAGGAAGAAGTGGAGATCCTCGCTCGCTTCAGTCGCCTGGCGTCTGTGGCTCTGGATAACGCTCAACTCTTCGCCACCGCCCAAAAAGAGCTGGCTGAACGCCGACGAACTGAGGCCGAATTGCGGGCCAGCCAACATTTCGTCCAACATATCCTCGATGCGACTCCCAATATCCTCACCATTTACTCGCTCGCCGAAAAGCGCACGGTCTATTCCAACCGGGAAATAGCCACCGTCCTCGGTTATGATGCTGCAGGGGAGCAAGCCCTGGGGCGACCGGAGGTCCCCTCCAACCTCTTTGAGAGCCTGTTGCACCCAGAGGATGCCCCGCGTTTGGCCGTACACCTCGAGCATTGGACTGAAGCGGAAGAGGGGGAGGTGCGGGAAGTAGAGTACCGCATGAAGCATAACGTTGGGCAGTGGCGTTGGCTGCACAGCCGAGAGTTGGTTTTTTCCCGGGATGCTGAGGGTCAACCGGTTGATATCCTCAGCATCATTGAAGATGTCACCGGGCGCAAGGCCTCTGAGGAAGCGCTGATCGACAATGAACAACGCTACCGGCAGCTTTTCGCCGCTGCCGAGCGGCAAGCACTGGAGCTCTCTCTGCTAGACACGGTGAAGACGGCTATAGCCCGCGAGATGGACCTCTCTACTATCTTCCGCACAGTTGTAGAGGCCATCGCTCGAACTTGGGATCACCTCGGAGGTCTGTGTACCACTCTTCGACCAGGGAAGGGTAGTCGGCACCCTCAACGTGGAGAGCAGCGGCTTGACGCGGTTGGGGGAGGAAGATCTGCGCATCCTTACCCTTCTGAGCGAGGATATCGGCTTGGCCATCAGCAAGGCTCGCCTCTACGAGGAAGCTCATACCAGCGAGGAGCGCCAGCGAAAATGGGCTGAGGCGTTGCAAGCCCTCTACGAGACCTCGCTAGAGATCAACGCCCAGCAGGACCGGGGGGCTCTGTTGGAAGCGATCGTGCGGCGGGCAGCGGAGTTGGTGGGAACCCAGATGGGAGGGCTGTACCTGCTTCGGGAGAACAGCCAGGAGCTGGAGTTAGCGGTCAGCTACCACCTCCCGGGAGATCTCATCGGAACCCGACTCAAGCTGGGGGAAGGCCTTTCCGGGCGCATCGCCCAAACCGGCCGGCCGATGATCGTGGAAGACTATTTGAACTGGGAGGGAGCAGCCCCGGTCTATGCCGGCCGTCCCTTCCGCCGGGTGCTTGGCGTACCACTCCTAGTCGGTGAGCGGGTGATCGGTGTGATCAATGCCACGGACGATACCCATACTGGTCCTTTCACGCCAGAGGAAGTCCGCTTGGTCAGCATGTTCGCCGATCAAGCTGCCATCGCCTTGGAGAATGAGCGTTTGGTGGCTGAGTTGCATGTGCAGCTTGCTGAAAGGGTGAAAACCGAGCGGGCACTCTCGGATAGCGAGGAACGCTACCGGGAACTAGTGACTAGCCAGGAGGAGGGCGTCGTCGAAGTGGACCCGGAGGAGACCTTCATCTACGCCAATCCTTCCGCCGAACGCATCCTGGGCGTCCCCCCCGGCAGTTTGTGTGGGCGTAACATGCGCCAGTTTACCGACCCTGAAACCTTCAACTATGTAATAGAGCAGACCAAGGCCAGGAGCCAGGGTGAAACGGGCCACTACGAGCTGTGGATCCGCCGATTGGACGGTCAACACTGCTTGATGCGCGTGACCTCCCTCCCCCGCCTAGACGATGAAGGCAGTTACGCCGGCAGTTTTAGCGTCTTCGAGGATATCACCGAGCGTCACAACGCTGAGGAGGAGCGCAATCGCCTGGCCTCCTTCGCGGAGATGAACCCAACCCCGATTCTCGAGGTCAACGGGGAAGGAAAAGTCACTTATATGAATCGCGTAGCCCGCCAGCGCTTCCCGGACCTTGAGATGAGTGGACTGAAGCACCCCTTCCTGACCGGCCTGTTCTCGGTCCGCTCCCTGATGAAGGACCACAACCTATCCTTCCTCGTACGAGAATTGCACGTCGGGAAGTCACTCTTCCAGCAGGCTATCAACGAGGTGCAGGGGGGGAATTTGGTGCGTATTTACGCTCTCGATTTAACCGAGCAGAAACTGGCCGAAGAGGGATTCCGCATCTCTGAGCAGCGCTACCGCCTATTGGTGGAGCGCAGCTTGGCCGGGGTCTTCCGCAGTACGCCCGAGGGGCGGCTGTTGGACTGCAACGACTCCTTCGCCCGGATCCTCGGCTATGATTCGCCAGAAAAGGTGTTAGCGCAACCGGCAGCTGTGTTCTACCAAGACCCGGAAGAACGCAAATCACTCGTCGCCCGACTGCTGGAGGAGGGTTCCGTCAGCAACATCGAGTTCGCCATCCGCCGCAAGGACGGTAAAATCAGCTGGCTGCTCGAGAATGCCACCCTGATCGTGGGGGATGCGGACGCATCGGTGATCATACAGGGGACGGTAATCGACGTTACCGAGCGCGTCGAGGCGCAGCAGAAACTAGAGCAGAGCTTGAAGCGGTTGCGGCAGACCCTGGACGAGACCGTGCAAGCGCTGGCTTCGGTGGGGGAGATGAAAGACCCCTACACGGCAGGGCACCAACTACACGTCTCCCAACTGGCCACTTCCATCGCCCGGGAGCTGGGATTCGACGAGGAGCGCGTGGAGGGAATCCGTGTGGGCGGTCTGGTCCACGATTTGGGCAAGCTTTATGTCCCGGCGGAGATCCTCAGCAAGCCCGGCAAGCTCAGCCAGGTGGAGTTCTCCATGATCCAAACCCACGCCCAGGCCGGCTACGAGGTATTGAAGTCGATCCAGTTCCCTTGGCCGGTCGCAGAGATGGCGCTACAGCACCACGAACGGATGAACGGTTCGGGCTACCCAAGAAAACTGAAGGGGGAGGAGATCCTATTGGAGGCGCGGATTTTGGCTGTGGCGGATGTCGTCGAGGCGATGTCCTTCCACCGCCCCTACCGTCCAGCCCACGGTGTGCCCAAAGCCTTGGAGGAGGTCGCGGGCGGCCGCGGGAACCTCTTTGACACGATGGTGGTAGATGCTTGCCTTTGCCTCTTCCAGGAGAAGGGATTCCAGTTTCACTAAGCGGTCAACGTACTGTCTGCAGCTCGCTGTTCTGCCCGGCCATATCTCTCCGCAAGGATTTCCCGGATTGACCGGAGGTCCGGATTGACCGGAGGTCTATTCACCCCAATGAATCTCAGTTTGGCCTCACAGAACGGCGATTCACCGGGGATCCCGCACCGCACCCAAGCAACCTCCCCTCCGCTTTTACTGCACGAACTCGGGCCCCTTCCCACTCGGTACCCTGCCGGGAGAGGGGATTGCTCCGAACTGAGCCTCGTACCGACGCATATTCTCCTCTAACGCTTGTAAGAAAGCTTTGGTGTGTTGGGGGCTCATGACGATCCGCTCGACGATCCTGATCAACTCGGGTTGGTCGGGTAGGGTTCGGCCAAAATCGATGACGAACTCAAATGGCGTGTGCGA
>JAPLHW010000122.1 GCA_026389425.1 Coprothermobacterota bacterium | reverse complement strand
CGGACCATTTGCCAGTGGGGTGAATACATCCAGCCTTAAAGCGATCCGCACCAACTGGGGTTTGTAGATCCCAGTGTAAAGGCTGTATAAAAGATCCGGGTCTGGCGAAACAGGTAGTTCGCTCATTTATCATCGCTCCTTGCGGTTTCTCCCTTCTTCAGCTTGTACCTGCTTCGCCTTCAGTAGACTCTTCGTCTTCTTCGGAATCCTCGTCTTCCTCCTCTTCTTCGTTGATACTAATATCCCCGTCCAATATGTCCCCTCTGGCTTGGATCTCTTCCTCCAGGCGATTGGACGCTTCCTCGGCGGATTCTCCCATCACCATGATCGAGACCAATCCGTCCCATCCCCTACCCCGAACGAAACCTTGTGCAAAATAGCCTTTAGCCATCTTCTCTCCTTTTCTTTTAGGTTACCCTGGACAACCTTCGTCTGATCTTTTACCGCCTGCGCCACAAGTCATCCATTTGGGATTCTTGGCGTTACGACGGCCCGGAATTCACGAGGATCCAGTTCCTCTCTCGATGGGTTCAATTGCTTTCAGATTTCCTGCTTCCATCTCTATCCGTACCGCCTCCATCAGTTCTATAAAAGCCTCTTTCAACTTGAAGAGAGAAGCTGGCGGTTCATTCAGGTAGATTTGCAGGTAAGTGCCGGCAGCATCGCATCCTTCGTATGGATATTGAAACGATCTTGATCCAAACTTGCGAATGAAGGGGCCTGACCAATACTGCGCCATTAGTTCCGCTCGAATATCCTCTTTCTCAGCATCCGGCTTCTCACAATGATCAATCAGGGCATCCACCCAGCACTTGCACATCATGCCCTGTCCGCCGCATTTCGGGCAGATTTCCATCTCCCACCTAAGGGCTTGGCTTTCATCGTTACCGTAATAACGCCCTGAGCGTCCAACTCTTTCATCTTCCAAGGTCAAATTCTCTCCTTTCCTCTATCCAGCATCGCCATTGGATCCCGGCTTCGGACCCGTCGCTTTATCCCAGCCTTGGCTGCGGATAGCATTCCCGACGAGTTTCAGTCCGGCGCCAGGAGATAATCTTCATGCGCCAATACATTCTACCTTATCCTCTTCCTTCATATGGGAATGAAAAGGGGACAGATTTATTTATTGATCCGTAGATCGCTCCAACGGGGACAGTTGACTGGCGGCTCGTCCTAAGAGTAGCGAAGGCTCGGATCTTGTGGACGAAATCGAGAAAATCATTGAAAGACGAGTAGAATCTCGAAGGCCGGGAAGGCCGAGAAAAGTGGGAAAACAAATCTGGCCCCTTTTTACGTATGCGGTCCGTGTGACTTACCCGGACCAGGCAAGAGAGGGAACGGTGAGGAGAAGGAGGGTAAAATGCGGCGTGAGACAGAAGGAAGAGGAGAGTTGGGCAACAGGCTCTTGTCCCGTCATGCACCTCGGCTATTTCCGCAGTTCAGCCGCCAACTGTTCGGGGGTCAGGTCAATCTCACGCAGAATTTCTCGCAGCAGTGGTTTTGCCAGGTCGCGACCAGGATGATGAGGAAGTGTAGTCGTTCGACCATCGGGGTGCCGATAAAACACATGACTTCCCTTTTGGCGGATCGCCCCAAATCCCAAACGCACCAGGACCCTCTCCATCGCTCGGCAATCGATGGCGGGCAAGCGCGTCACGCCGCTACTTCTACCTGCTGGGTGCCGATGAATTGAGGGAGGTCTTCAAGAGAGCCGTGATACTCCTCCAGGCACAAACTAAGGACTTCTTTCAAATTCTGCTGCAATTCGTCCAAGGTAATTCCCTGACTGTGCGCCCCAGGAATTCCGGGAATGACGCCAGCGTACAGCTTAGTTTCAGGATCCCATTCTACATAGGCCGTAAACGTCCTCATGACTTAGAAACCTCCCATTCGCAGTTTCCCCTGTTTCGAGCAGCCGGGAATCGCCGGCACTTCCGCCCAGGTTCCTTTTTCAACCGCATCATGCATGACCACTCTGATCTTCACCGATTGCACCATTGGGTTATTCTACCAGTTCCCTTCCTTTTTTCCGGATCGCCAGGAAAAAAGGGGGAAAAAAGGAAAAAAAGGGGACAGATTTATTTATCCGGGGAAAAGTGGGCAGATTTATTTATCCGCAGGTCGCTCCAACGGGGACAGTTGACTGGCGGCCCGTCCTAAGAGTAGCGAAAGATCGGATCTTGTGGACGAAATCGAGAAGATCATGGAAAAACGGCTAGAATCTCGAGGACCGGGAAGGCCGAGAAAAGTGGGAAAATAAATCTGTCCCCTTTTTCACGGCAGCGTGATATTGTCAGGCTTGAAGGCGAGATCCAGCCATATTGGCCGGCGGAAGAGGACCTTTCTGGACGTGCAATTGAAAGACGCGGCGGAAATGGAAACCATAGATTGCGAAGGTGATCGCTTGAGCGAAAGACTTCGGACGGTGAGCAAGCGTCCAAAAGAAAAGACGCCAGTACTGCCCGCGTTCACGACCGACAATTCCCAGTTGGAAGACCGAGCGGAAAAAAGCGCGGATGTTCAACCAATCAAAGTGAGTCCCTAAGGCTGGCGCCTTATACTCTTTGAGGAAAGTGCGAACTCGTTGGTAATAGGCTTTGGGTGCGTAGATATGTTCCAAGATGTGATAATACCCTTCCATCAATATGCTTCGGTCCATGCTGGGAATGATGTTGGTAGTGCCGTCCACGTTATCGCCCGAGCCTGATCCCTCGAAAAGCAAGCGATTCTCATTTTTCAATCGCTGGTAAAGAGGGGTGCCGCTAA
>JAPLHW010000148.1 GCA_026389425.1 Coprothermobacterota bacterium | reverse complement strand
GGTTTTCTACATGGGCATTCCCTATGCAATCCTGATCATCATGATCCTGGTTTTGGTCTTTTCCTTCGTTTCCACCAACACCTCTTTCGGCCGGTATATCTATGCGATTGGCGGAAACCGTGAAGCTGCCCGTCTCTCTGGTATCAACGTGGCCAAGACCAACATGTATATTTTTATCGTCATGGGTTTCCTCTCCGCTATTGCCGGCATCGTTTTCACCGCGCGCCTCAACGCCGCCACTCTGGGAGCAGGGACCTCAATGGAGTTGGACGTCATCGCCGCCGCCGTGATCGGAGGAACAAGCACCTTGGGTGGCGAGGGCACGGTCTTCGGAGCCATCATCGGCGCTCTGGTCATGGCTAGCCTGGACAACGGCATGAGTTTGATGAACTTGGATGTCACCTGGCAATACGTCGTCAAAGGGCTCGTGCTGCTGCTCGCCGTTGCCATCGACGTTTCTTCGAGGAAACGAGCCTAGTTTGGAGCAATACCCCGATCAATTGAACCGGGAGGCCTTCCCCGCGAGGCTTCCCGGGTCCTTTGGGGTTCCTCTGGCACTTCTCCTGGTTTCGAAGCCTCTCCTTCCCAAAATAGCGAAGTGTAAGGCAGGTTCTCCTTGATCTTGTTGGAAGCTCTTTCCAAGGTTCTCCCGATCATCCTGCTTTTCTTGCTGGGTATCTTGCTGCGCCGGCGCAAGGCCATTCAGCCGGGGACAGTGGCAGACCTGAAAATGATCGTGGTCAATTTTGCCCTTCCTGCCTTGCTCTTCCTGGCTTTTTCCCGGGTAGCCCTGGAGGGCCGTTTTTTCATCTTGACCCTCACCATCACTGTGCTGGGCATTCTCGTCTTGTGGTTAGGTGGCTACTTGCGCCGCCTGCTACGCATCCGCTCCCCCTACTTTCAAGCTCTGCTGCCTGGCTTCGAGGGGGGGATGATCGGCTATGGTATTTACAGCTCAGCCTATGGCAGTAGCAACCTTTACAAGCTCGGAGTGATGGATCTCGGGCAAGCTATTTTCTTCTTTGGCTTTATGCTGGCTTTCCTGGAACGCCTGCGCAACCGTTCGCGGAGCCTGGCCGAGTCCATGCGGGCTTTCATCTCATCTCCTCCGCTGTTGGCCATGTTGGCGGGGATTGCCATCAACCTCAGCGGCGTGATGCCGGCCCTGGATGGGTGGCCCTTATCGGCGGGCGTGCTCAAAGCAGTGGAGATCATCGGCAATCTGACCTTGCCCCTGATCGGGATCGTCATCGGTTACGAGATCCAGTTGAACTGGAAACAGCTTCCCCTGCCCGCCTTGACCAGCCTGCTGCGCGTGTTCCTCTGGGTAGGGGTAGCACTGCTCCTCAACACTTTCCTTCTGGACGGCCTGCTGCACCTGGACCGTGGCTTCCAAGCAGCTTTGATGACACTGTTGATCCTTCCCCCTTCTTTTATCACTTTGCTTTACCTTCCAGAGGGCGATGCCGAGACGCAAGCCTACGTCGTGAACACGCTCTCGCTCTCGACTCTCCTGACCCTGGTGCTCTTCCCCTTAGTGACCTTGCTCTACCCACCATGACCTACCCCAACTTACCTTCATTGCAGGATACCCTGAGATCGGACCGCAAACACGATCGACCTGCTACAGGCCAGATGGGAAACCCGTGATGAGCACGAGTGAGAGAACTCTGTTTGAACCCACCCGCCACGAGCTGGAGGTCAAAGAAGCCCACCTGCGGGACCTCATGGGTCAGCTCTCGCTCGATGCTTTGCTCCTTTCCCGCCGCGACACCTTCGCCTGGATAACGGGAGGAAGGAACAACCATGTCAATAAATCCAGCGAATGGGGATTCTTTGATCTGCTCTTCCTGCCCCACAGGAAGTACTGCCTGGCCAGCCGGATTGAAGCGCTGCGGGCCATGGAGGAAGAGTTGGCCGGGCAAGGGTTCGAGCTGGCTGACTATGATTGGTGGAAAGGGCGCGAGGAGACTGTCCGGCGTATCGTCGGGAAAGGGCGCCTGGGAGCCGATGGACCCTTCCCCCGCGCCCTTGAGGTTAACGAAGCGCTGCGCCGTCTGCGCTTTGCCCTCCTCCCCGATGAGGTAGTGCGCTTCCGCGAAGTGGGGCGAATCACGACCGATGCGCTGGAGGAGACGGCCCGAGAGATTCAACCGGGCTGGAGTGAACATCGCATCGCTGCCCGGATCAGCGAGCGAGCCATGTCTGAAGGGGTAGATGCGGTGGTGACCTTGGTGGCGACCGATGAGCGAGTCTACCGTTACCGCCACCCCATCGATACCGGAAAAAGGTTGCAGCGCTATGCCATGCTAGTGTTGTGTGGACGAAAATACGGCCTGGTGGCCAACCTCACTCGCCTGGTGCACTTCGGCTCCCCTCCCGGCGAGCTGCGGGAGAAACTAGAGAAAGTGACCACCGTCGACGCCGAGATGATCGCCTGCACAGTAGTCGGCGCCGTTTTGGCTGACATTTTCCATGCTGGAATGGCGGCCTATGCCGCGGTGGGGTACCCAGAGGAATGGAAGCAACACCATCAAGGTGGCGTCGCCGGTTACAATGGACGCGAGATCCTGGCGCTTCCAAACTCACAGGAGACGGTACTAGACGGACAGGCTTTCGCTTGGAACCCCTCTATCCGTGGCGTCAAATCGGAAGATACCATCCTTGTGCAGGGGGACTCTCGCGAATTCCTTACCGCTAGCGGTCATTGGCCCACCCTGGAAGTATTGGCCGGCGACGGTACTCGCATCCAGCGGCCGGATTTGTTAGTGCGTTGAGATGGAAGCTGAGGAGAATGCTATGAAATCAGCAGTGATCGGGATCGACGCTGGAACAACCTCCATCAAGGGATTGCTCGTCTCGGACCAAGGACAGATTCTCCGCCAGGCCAGCGCGCCCCTGCAATTGTCCACGCCACAACCGGGATGGGCTGAACAGGATCCAGGCGCCTGGTGGGACGGCCTTCGTCAGACCCTGCGAGAGCTGTCCGCCGACCCACCGATGCCCATTGCCGCTCTCTCCATCAGCGGTCAGATGCACAGCCTGGTGATGCTAAACTCAAAAGATCGCTCCATTGGTTCCTCCATCCTCTGGTGCGATCAGCGCACCGGTTTGGAGTGCCTTGACCTGACCCGCGACTATGGCGGAGAGGATGCTGTCCTGGCCAGTTTCGGCAACCCCATTCTGACGGGCTTTACTTCCCCCAAACTGCTCTGGATGAAGCGGCATGAAGGGGAACGGTTCGCTCGCATGGCACGGCTGGCCTTGCCCAAGGACTTTCTTGCCCTGCGCCTTACCGGGCGTCTGGCGATCGAACCCTCGGATGCCTCCGGGACCCTCCTCTATCGGGTCCGCGATGGGATCTGGGATGATCGCATCCTTGGCCTTCTCGAGCTTAACAAGTCGGTTCTGCCTGACCTGGTTCCCTCCGGCAGTGTCATCGGTCCTCTGATTTGCCCCGACATTCCCTCTCTGCGCGGGATCCCAGTAGTCGCAGGTGGAGCCGATAATGCCGCAGCGGCCTACGGCTGTGGAGTGGAGAAGACAGGCGACGCCATGGTCAGCCTGGGCACCAGCGGTACGGTCGTCGCCATCACCCCCAAGCCGGTAGTAGATCTCAGCGGAGCAGTGCACCTCTTCCGTCATGTCACAGCAGAAGGTTTCTACCACATGGCCGTGATCCTCTCGGCCACCAATTCCCTAGACTGGTTTCGCCGGCGTTTTACTCCCGGGCTTTCCCTGAGCCAGATTGAGACCCTGGCGGAGTCCAGCCCTCCAGGAAGCCATGGCTTGCTCTTCCTTCCCTACCTGAACGGCGAGCGCACCCCGCACCGCGACCCGGATGCCCGCGGCGTTATCTTCGGGCTCAGTTCTTTCCACAGCCAGGGGGATATGATGCGGTCCATCCATGAGGGCGTGGTCTTCGCTCTGCGTGAAGGCGCCGAGCGGATCGCCTCCCTGGGAACCCCTCTGGATCGCCTCCGCGTGGTCGGGGGAGGTTCGCGCAGCCTTCTCTGGCGCAGGATGCTAGCCGACAACCTGAACAGGGAGATCTGGACTCTGCGCGTGGACGAGGGAGCGGCTTATGGCTCGGCCCGCCTGGCTGCTGAGGCGATTGGCTTGAGCACGGAAGGCTGGGTGAAGTTGGTGAACCGCACCGAGCCTGATGGGCGAACCGCTGATCTTTACAAAGACTGGTACCACCTGTACCAAGATCTCTACCGGTCCTTGCGTGATCGGTTCAAGGATCTTTCCCAAGTATTGACAAGGAAGGGATGAGAGATGACCGAAGATAAGAAGAATGACCAGCGCGAGTGCCTGTCGTACGGCATGGTGGGCGGTAGTTCAGGCTCCTTCATTGGGCCTATTCATCGAACCGCCATGGCGATGAACAACCAGGCTAGACTAGTAGCCGGCAGCTTCTCGCAGGCATTTGAAAGGACGCTCGAAACAGGGAGAGAGCTTGGCCTGGACCCCGAGAGAACCTATCCGGATTTCCTCACCATGGCGGAACGGGAAGGATCACGCATTGACCGCATCGATTTCGTCGTCATCGCTGTTCCCAACCATTTGCACTTTCCGGTGGCCAAAGCGTTCCTCCAGCAAGGCATCGATGTGATCTGCGAGAAGCCATTGACGTTCTCTATGGAGGAAGCCAACGAGTTGGTTCGCTTGACCCGCGAGTCTCACCTGCAGTTCATGGTGGCCTACACCTACACCGGCTACCCGATGGTGCGGGAGGCGCGAAGCTTGGTGACCTCGGGCGCCCTCGGGTCGATCCGGGTCGTCGCCGCTGAGTATCCCCAAGGTTGGCTGACAGATCCCATCGAGCGCAACGGGGTCGGCGGTGGAGCCAATCCGCAAGCTTTTTGGCGTACCGACCCCCGCTATTCCGGCATCTCCGGTTGCGTCGGTGACATCGGCACCCATGTCGAGAATCTGGTCCACTTCATCACCGGCCTGGAGATTGACAAGCTGGCAGCCAGGCTGGAGATCATGGTCCCCGGCCGTTTGCTGGACGACAATGCCTATATGATGCTTCGCTACAAAGGCGGCGCCAGCGGAAGCTATTGGTCCTCGCAGGTCGCCATCGGCGAGGAGAATGGCCTGCGCATCCGCGTCTACGGTGAGAAGGGCGCTTTGTCGTGGTCGCATGAGAACCCGAACATCCTGCGCTTCCAGAAGAAGGGAGAGCCAGTGCAAATCCTGACCCGCGGCTCCGGCTATCTTTCACCCGAGGCTGCCCGCTTCGTCCGTGTCCCCGCCGGCCACCCGGAAGGCTATTTCGAAGCGTTCGCCAACCTTTTCCGGAGTTTTTGCAACGTTTTAATCGCTCGTAAGGAAGGGCGCCCGTCCGACCTCTTGGACACCTTCCCGACGGTGGAGGATGGCGCACGCGGGGTGAAATTCATCACTGACGCCGTGCAAAGCAGCCAGAGGGACTCAGCCTGGGTGGATGGCTCATTCCCCATGAAATAGGGGTTTGGAGCCCGTCTCTTTATCCCGTTCTCTTGATCGCCTGAATTCAGCGTCTTGCAAGCACTTTCCTCCTCCCCAGCGCCACCGCTTGCCCAGGTTGAAGGCCGCACAGATCAGCTGCCATTCGCTATTGGCCCCCTCGATCCCTCGCAGTTACAGACGACCGTAGCCGAGGCAACTCTTGATCTGGCTGAAGACCGGCTCCATGGACGCCGGGTTTACGCCAGAAGATACAAATTATGGATTGGAACTCAAAACCGAAGGGTAAGTTCTGCACCGTAGCGGCGAAATTCGCCTCTGCTCCTTGAAAACACCGAGATGGTTGGCGCCAAAAGGCAGGGGAAGCCGGTTAGGATGAGACTTTCGCTTGCTATTGTGTCTGTGGAAGGTATGATACTGGAAAGAAAGTTCGCGATGGTAGTGAACTCTCAATCATCTGGGGAATCTCAACTGAAAAAGACAAAGAAGCTTTTACTGGAACTGCTCCCTTGATGTCACGCAACAACGTTTGGGACCCACACTTCGTATTTTCGCTTTAAGCTAAAGTGCACAATTATGCTAAATTGATACCAGTATTCCGATGCTTTTGTCGGACTCGGGCATCGAGTGGCGCTGGGGTGACTTGTAACGGCTGAACCCGGACCAGCTAGCTTCGAGATCAACGGAAGGCGGTGCTTGCCCAATAGGATGAATTCTCAGGATAGGTCAATGGCAGGAATCATGGTCGGAAAGTAAGAACAATATGCCGAGTCTTTCTTTACGCTGGAAAACATGGATGGCCAGGCAAACGCCTCGACGTCCTGGCGCGAGCGAACCGCCCTTGCGGGACGAGTTGTTCAGCGTCGAGCAGTTGCGCCAGCATGCTATCGCGCTGGCGGGACAGCATCTGATCGACCCGAAACATGGGTCGAATCGGTTGCTGCTGCGGTTGGCAGACAACGAACAGGTTCTAATTCAGGCCTACGATCTGGTGGCCGGCGCGGAGGCCGGGGGCCGGCGTGTCGGTCCGGCTTGCGAGTGGCTGCTGGATAACTTCTATCTGATCGAACAGCAAATCCGTGTGACGCGTTTGCATTTGCCGCGGACCTACAGCCGCGAATTGCCAAGTCTGTTGAATGGAACGGCGGCGGGATTTCCCCGGTTTTATGACATCGCCTTGGAGTTGATCGCCCATGTGGACGGCCGCGTAGACGCGGAGAATCTCAGCCACTTCGTCACCGCCTACCAGTCAGTTACCCCTCTAACGCTCGGCGAACTGTGGGCTGTTCCGATCATGCTACGTTTGGGGCTGATCGAGAACCTGCGGCGCGTGTCGGTGAACATCATCCGGCGGCGACAAGATCGAAATTTAGCCAACCTGTGGGCCGGCCGTCTGTTAGTGGCGGTGGAGAAAGAGCCGGAAGCGGTCCTCCATATATTGGCAGAGATGGCCCAGTCTGATCCGCCCTTCAGCAACCAGTTCGTGGAGGAATTCTGCGGAGGGTTGCAAGGGCAGAGCCCGGCGCTGGCGACCGTCCAGAGCTGGGTCGAACACCGGCTTGCTGAACAAGGACTGACCCGCGAGCAATTACAGCGGGCGGAGAACCAGAACCAGGCGGCCGATCAGGTATCCATCGGCAACAGCATCGGCAGCCTGCGCTTCCTAAGTGTGATGGACTGGCGGGAATTTGTCGAGACGATGAGTATCGTCGAACAAGTGCTGCGCACCGATCCAGCAGACGTGTATGCTGGCATGGATTTCGTCACGCGGGACCGGTATCGCCACAGCGTTGAATCCATGGCACGGCAGTCGGGGGTCACTGAAGACGCGGTGGCTCGCGCTGCGATCCAACTCGCGGATGAAGCGGCCCACTGCGAAGACACGACGGCGCGCACCGCCCACGTGGGATTCTATCTCATCGATAAAGGTCGACCGCTGCTGGAGAGCGTCGTGCGCATCCATTGGTCACTCCGTCGGTTTCTCACGCGGACGGCCCGCCGGTTCCCGTTTTTCCTTTATCTCAGCTCCATATTGGTGATCACAGCGGCCACAGCCTGTCTGGTGCTGGAGCCGGTCAGCCCGTTTGGTTGGTATGACTGGCGGGTCTGGTTGTTGATGTCGTTGGGAATCATCGGCGCGTCGCAGATGGCGGTCGCGCTAGTGAACTTGCTGACGAATGTCATGGTCGGCCCACGCTTGCTACCGCGCTTGGATTTCTCGAAAGGGATCCCGGTAGCCAGCCGTACAATGGTGGTCGTTCCCACGCTCTTGACCAGTCCGCAGGTTGTCACCGATTTGCTGGAAGGCCTGGAGATCCGCTACTTGGGGAACCGCGACCCGAATCTGTTTTTCGCGCTGCTCACTGACTTCAGCGATGCGCACGAACCGTCGCAACCAGAAGACGTGGATCTGCTCCATTTAGCGCGTGACGGCATCCAGTCGTTGAATGCGCGGCATAGCCCCGAGGGCGTGACCGTCTTCTATCTGTTCCATCGGCCGCGCGTTTGGAATCCGCACGAACGCCTCTGGATGGGCTACGAACGCAAACGTGGCAAGCTGGAGCAATTTAACGCGCTGCTGCGCAGCGGTCCGAGTGATCCGTTCGCCGAGATCATCGGCGATTTGGCACTCCTCTCCACGATCCAATACGTTCTCACGTTGGACACTGATACCGGTTTGGCTCGTGATACCGCCTTCAAACTCATCGGCACAATGGCGCATCCGCTGAACCAGCCACGGTTTGATCCGCGGAAGGGTCGCGTGGTCGAGGGCTACGCCATTTTGCAGCCGCGTACGCCCATCAGCCTGCTTTCGGCCAATCGCTCCCGCTTCGCCCAGCTCAGTGCCGGTGAAGCGGGGATCGATCCCTATACGCGCGCAGTATCTGACGTGTATCAAGATCTGTTTGCCGAGGGGTCCTACGTCGGCAAAGGTCTTTACGACGTGAACGCGTTCCAGCAGGCCACCGCCGGGCGTTTTC
This sequence comes from Coprothermobacterota bacterium, assembly GCA_026389425.1. Taxonomy (GTDB): domain Bacteria; phylum Caldisericota; class JANLFM01; order JANLFM01; family JANLFM01; genus JAPLHV01. The sequence goes on along the minus strand of JAPLHW010000148.1, from coordinate 14,006 downwards.
CAGAGAATCTCCTTCTAAGTCATGATCTGGTAGAAAGCGGTTATGCCCGTTCGGCGCTAGTCTCTGATATGGAATTGTATGAGGACCACCCCGCCAGTTTCACTGCTGAAATGAGTCGCCGCCACCGCTGGATCCGGGGCGATTGGCAGATTGCCGGTTGGCTCATGCCACGCGTGCCCGGACCAGCCAACAAGCGTCTCCCTAACACGCTCACTGCGATCAGCCGGTGGAAAATCTTCGACAACCTACGCCGCAGCCTCGTACCGCCCGCCCTATTGCTGCTCTTGCTCGGTGGCTGGCTGATAGAGCCGGAGCCGACGGGTTTCTGGACATGGTTCGTGCTCCTGTTGCTTTTACTGCCCGTGCTGTTGGCAACGCTGGTGGAAGTGGTTCACAAACCCCGGGAACAGATGTGGGCAATTCATTTGGACACGACCCTGAAATCGCTGGGTCGGCAGTTGGTAGAAGCCGGTCTAAGGCTGAGCACGTTGCCTTATCAAGCCGTCATCAATCTGGATGCGATTCTCGTTTCCGGTGGGCGCATGGTGTTCACGCGGCGCGGACTGCTGCTCTGGCACTCGCAGCGTTACGAGAAGCGCAACAACTGCACTACGCTGGCGGAATTCCTTCGGGAGATGTGGGTCGTACCGTTGTTTGCCCTGGCTGGTATCACGTGGCTCGCGCTGACACATCCCGGCGAACTGGTCATCAGCGGGTTGGTGTTGCTGATGTGGTTGGTGTCTCCCGTCATCGCCTGGTGGATCAGCCGGCCACTGACGGTCGACAAGCCAGCCTTGTCCGATGCACAACAGACGTTTCTGCGCGGTTTGTCCCGGCAAACCTGGCGCTACTTCGAAGTACTGGTCAACGCAGAAGAAAACTGGCTGCCACCCGATAATATTCAGGAAGTCCCGACACCCGTGGTCGCCTCCCGAACCTCGCCAACCAACATCGGCATGGCCTTGCTGGCCAATCTGGCGGCAGGTGATTTCGGCTACATCTCTACTGGCCAACTGCTTGACCGCACGGACAAAACGATCACCACCATGGAACAACTTGAACGCTTCCGAGGTCATCTCTACAACTGGTACGACACGCGCACAATAAAACCGCTGCGCCCGTTCTACGTGTCGAGTGTCGATAGCGGAAATCTAGCCGGGGCGTTATCAACCTTGCGTGCTGGGCTGCTGGAATTGAAAAGCCAACCAATCTTTTCGCCACGCGTTTTAGAAGGGCTGCGTGATACATTGGAAATGCTACCGTCTTCGGCAATCGACCGGATCCGAGAAAAGCTGCAATTGTCGCCGCCCAATCTCCCGGCCACGTTGGCGTTGCTCCAGGAACTTAGCCGTGATGTCGCTGCGTTGCCCACCAACGGCGACGCGGAACAGCAATGGTGGACGAACGCTCTCGTCCGGCAGTGCTGCGATGCACGGGACGATTTACAGTTCCTCATTCCCGATGCCCAGCAGTTCGATCAAGTGCCGACATTGCAGGAGTTGGCCGGAGCGCCTACAGGGGGAGACCGCGCCGCTGCGCGCATCCGGATGATCGACCAACTCACCCAGCGTTGTACCGCACAGGCGTTGATGGACTTCGCTTTCCTATACGATCCATCCCGGGATTTGTTGTCGATTGGCTACAACGTCAGCGAACGCCGCCGCGATCCTTCGTTTTACGACCTGCTCGCCTCGGAGGCGCGCCTGGCTAGTTTCATACTTATCGCCCAGGATCAGTTGCCGCAGGACCATTGGTTTGCCCTGGGCCGGCAGTTGACCACCCACGATGGCTCGATGGCGTTGTTGTCGTGGAACGGATCGATGTTCGAATACCTGATGCCGTTGCTGGTGATGCCGACCTATGAGCACACGCTGCTCGATCAGACCTATCGCGCGGTCGTGGCTCGCCAGATCGAATACGGCCGCCAGCACGGCGTGCCGTGGGGTATTTCCGAGTCTTGCTACAACACCACCGATGAACGCGGCGTTTATCAGTATGGCGCGTTCGGCGTGCCGGGGTTAGGGTTCAAACGCGGTCTCTCCGATGATCTGGTCGTCGCGCCGTACGCGTCGGCACTGGCCTTGATGGTCGCGCCCCGGGAGGCTTGCCAGAATCTGGAAACGCTAGCGGAAAAAGGATACCGCGGAGCGTACGGGCTTTATGAAGCGATTGATTTCACACCCACGCGCATGCCCCGAGGTAAGACATGCACCTTGCTCCGCATTTTCATGGCGCATCACCAGGGGATGAGCCTGCTGGCGCTCTCGTACTTGCTGTTGAACCAGCCTATGCAGCGCCGCTTCCTGTCTGACCCGTACTTCAAGGCGTCGGAGTTGCTGCTATGCGAGCGTATTCCCAAGGTCGCTTCCCCGTTACAGCCACACGCGGCAGAGGTCAGAGCAGCGCGCATACCGCCGGCAACAGTGGTTTCCAGCATGCGCGTATTCTCGACGCCGCACACCCCGATTCCAGAGGTGCACCTGTTGTCCAACGGCCGCTATCATGTAATGGCGACCAACGCGGGCGGCGGGTACAGCCGGTGGAAGGATTTGGCGGTCACGCGCTGGCGTGAGGACGCGACGTGCGACGGGTGGGGCACGTTCTGCTATCTGCGCGACACCGCCACGGGAGCTCTCTGGTCGTCAGCCTATCAGCCGATGCGGCGTTCCTCGAAGAACTACGAGGCGATCTTCATGCAGGGCCGCGCCGAATATCGTCGCCGCGACGAAGACATCGATGCGCACACCGAGATCTCCGTGTCGCCGGAAGACGACGTCGAAGTCCGCCGCGTCACGCTGACAAATCTATCGCCCCAGACCCGCACCATCGAGCTGACCAGCTATGCGGAAGTTGTCATAGCGCCACTGAACGCTGATCTCGCGCACCCAGCCTTCAGTAATCTGTTTGTGCAAACCGAGATTCTCTATGACTCGCAGGCTATTCTATGCACTCGCCGGCCGCGCTCGCCCGGCGAAGAACCACCCTGGATGTTCCATTTAATGATCACGCAAGGCACACCAGCGGGCGAGACGTCCTACGAAACGGACCGGGCCAAATTCATCGGTCGCTGCCGCTCCATAGCCAACCCAGCCGCGTTTGACGAAGTCGGCCCGCTTTCTAACACGGATGGCTCGGTGCTCGATCCGATTGTTGCGATTCGCCGCGGAGTCGTCATCCAATCCGACGACTCCGCCAACTGGTACATCATCTCTGGTATGGCCGAAACACGGGAGGCGGCCTTGGCCTTGATCGACAAATACGATGACCCCAGCTTCGCAGCGCGCGCCTTCGAGATGGCCTGGTCCCACAGCCAGCTGGTGCTGCGCCAGTTGCAGGCCACCGAGGCCGAAGCCCAGGTGTATGCGCAGTTGGCCAGCTCGGTCATTTACGCCAACCCGCTGCACCGCGCCGGCGTCGGCATTCTAAACCGCAACCAGCTCGGCCAATCCGGTTTGTGGGGGTTCGGGATTTCGGGCGACTTGCCGATTCTGCTGATGCGCATCGCAGACGTGCACCGAATCGATTTGGTGAAACAGGTTCTCCAAGTTCACGCTTACTGGCGCGAGAAGGGATTGCAAGTCGAACTGGTCATCCTCAACGAAGATTTTTCCGGGTATCGTCAAGTCTTGCAGGATCGTATCTTGGGTTTGATCGCCGTCGGCACGGAAGCGCACCGCGTAGATAAACCCGGTGGGATATTCTTGCGGCGTAGCGAACAGTTGTCGGAGGAAGACCGGGTCCTGCTACAAACTGTCGCGCGTGTGATCCTCACCGACAGCGCCGAAACCCTGGCTGAGCAGGTTGAGCGGCAGGCGCCGGTTGAACGGAAGATTCCGCGCTTCTTGCCAAAGTCCTCGGCGCTACCGGCCACAACCGACACCCCGCCCCAGCGAGAACGAGTCTTCTTTAATGGCTTGGGTGGGTTCACACCTGATGGGCGCGAGTACGTGATCTCGCTCGCTCCAGGGCGGACCACCCCCGCCCCGTGGGCAAACGTGCTGGCCAACTCACAAATCGGTACGGTGATCTCGGAAAGCGGCGGGGCGTATACGTGGGTGGACAACGCTCACGAATTCCGGCTCACCAATTGGCACAACGATCCTATATGTGACACGAGCGGTGAGGCGTTTTACATTCGTGACGAAGATACAGGTCAATTCTGGTCGCCGACGCCATTGCCCGCGCGCGGAAACGGCACTTATGTCTGCCGACACGGGTTCGGTTACAGCGTGTTTGAATACACGCAATTGGGGATCAGCTCGGAACTGTGGACCTACGTTGCGCTGGATGAGCCCGTAAAACTAGTGGTGATGAAGGTCCGCAACTTTTCGGGAAGGACCCGGCGTCTGTCAGTCACGGGTTACTGGGAGTTGGTCCTTGGCAAATGGCGGCATGCTAACCTGATGCACGTAGTGACCGAGATCGACCCGACTACGGGCGCGCTGTTCGCCCACAACGTGTATAACCGTGAGTTTGCTGGCAAGACCGTCTTCTTCAGCGTTAACGACGCGGCGCGGACCATCACTGGCAGCCGCACAGAGTTTCTTGGACGCAACGACACGCTGGCCAGCCCCACTGCGATGCGGCGAACGCAACTATCCGGCCAGACAGGCGCGAGCCTCGATCCCTGCGCGGCGTTGCAGGTGCCATTTGACCTGGCCGACGGCCAGGAGCGAGAGCTGATCTTCATACTGGGCGCCGGTAACAATGTCGACGAGGCCCAACAGATGATCCGGCGGTTCAGTGACCCGGCCAATGCACGGCTGGCTCTGGAGAACGTCTGGGGATTCTGGAAACAAACGCTGGGCGTGGTGTTCGCCGAGACGCCGGACCCCGCCTTGAATCTGCTGGTCAACGGCTGGCTGGAGTACCAGACGCTAGCCGGTCGCTATTGGGGACGGAGCGGGTATTACCAGTCTGGCGGAGCATACGGGTTCCGCGACCAACTCCAGGACACGGCAGCGTTGCTCCAAGCAGCGCCGTGGACAGCCCGCGAGCACTTGTTGCGGTGTGCCGGACGCCAGTTCTGCGAAGGCGACGTGCAGCATTGGTGGCATCCGCCCAGTGGTCGTGGCGTGCGCACGCATTGCTCCGACGATTACCTCTGGCTGCCGTACACGACTTGCCAGTATGTGAAGACGACCGGTGACACCAGTGTGCTCGATGAGCGCGTGCCGTTCATCGAAGGCCGCCTGGTCAATGCCGACGAGGAATCGTACTACGATCTGCCCCAGCGCTCAGGGGAAGAGGGCACGCTCTACGAGCACTGCGTGCGGGCGATCAAACACGGACTCCGATTCGGCGAGCACGGGCTGCCGTTGATCGGCAGCGGTGACTGGAACGACGGGATGAACCTCGTCGGCGAGAAAGGCAAGGGCGAGAGCGTGTGGCTGGCGTTTTTCCTCTACTACGTACTGCAGCGCTTCGCAGAGTTAGCCCGAAACCGGGGCGATTCCGACTTTGCCGACCAATGCATCAGCCATGCGGAGCAGTTGCAGCAGAACATCGAACTGCATGGGTGGGATGGAAACTGGTACAGGCGCGCATACTTCGACGACGGCACACCGCTCGGCTCGGCCAAGAACGAGGAATGCCAGATCGACTCCATCGCCCAGAGTTGGGCGGTACTGTCGGGCGCGGCGAAACCGGCGCGGGCTCAACTGGCCATGAACCGCGTCGATCAACGCCTGGTCCGGGGAGACCAGCGTTTGATCCAGCTCTTCGATCCACCGTTCGACAAATCCGCGCTCGAGCCGGGCTACATCAAAGGCTACGCTCCCGGCGTGCGCGAGAACGGCGGCCAGTATACCCACGGCGCGATCTGGGCTGTCATGGCCTTCGCGGAACTGGGCGAGACTGAGCGGGCATGGGAACTGTTCTCGCTGCTCAACCCGATCCGTCACGCGATGGACTTGACGGAGGTCGAACACTATAAAGTCGAGCCGTATGTAGTCGTCGCAGACATCTACGCCATCGAACCTCACACCGGTCATGGCGGTTGGACCTGGTACACGGGTTCGGCGGGTTTGATGTACCGGCTGATCGTCGAGACGCTGCTCGGTTTGCAGCTCGAAGTGGACCAATTACTGGTGAACCCGAGGATGCCACGTGTCTGGGAGTCGCTCAAGCTTCACTACCGCTACCGCGACACCTTTTATCACATCGCCGTGAAACGAGCCGGAACGGAAAGCGCCCAGCCGGTACGCATGATTGTTGATGGCAAAGAGCAAACCGGCATCACGATTCACCTCGTCAACGACCTACTTGAGCATGTCGTCGAAATGGAAGTCCGCTGAACGATAGATCAATTGGGAGGGGCGAACGCACTGCAGCTGCGGAAAGTGAGACCATGATTTATGCACTGGCATACCGGCCTGGCAAAACAGTTGGTCTAATTGGCCTCATTGACTTGCAAAGCGGCCTCCGTTATGGCTTAATATGGCATTCCCGAGAAGAAAGTAAGCGAAAGAAAAAAGAGGGTGTGAGCAATGATCCCAACCGAGAAGAAACTCTATATAACACGTGAGGGCTTAGTTAAGCTTGAAGAGGAGCTGGAGGCCTTGCGCAGCGTGCGACGGCACGAAGTAGCCGAGCGCATCGCTCGGGCCAAAGAGTTCGGCGATCTTTCCGAGAATGCCGAGTATGATGAGGCCAAAAAAGAACAAGCCTTCGTGGAAGGGCGCATCCTGACACTGGAGAAGATGCTGTCTCACGCCAAGATCATTGAGCAGTCAGTGGAGGGCGAGAATCGCATTGTTTCGGTAGGCAGCAAGGTGCGCTTGTTGAACCTGGACAACCAGAAGGAGATCGAGTTCACCATCGTCGGTTCCTACGAAGCAGACCCCAAGAACAGCCGCATCTCCGACGATTCCCCGATGGGCCGCTCCCTTCTAGGGAAGAAGAACAAAGAGTTCATCCGCGTCAAAGCCCCTGCCGGTGAATTCCGCTACCAAATCCTGAATATCAGCCGCTAATGGCGGACGAGGTCGGGTTGGAAGAACGCGCCGCCAAGCTGGCAGCGCTTCGCCGGCACGGCATTGAACCGTACGACGGCACCTATTCAGCCAGCCACAATGCTCCCCAAGTGGTGGAGGAATTTGTTAGGTTGGAGGGGCAAGAAGTCAGCTTGGCCGGCCGTTTGATGGCCTTTCGCCTTCACGGCAAGGCCAGCTTCGCTCACCTCGATGATGGGGAAGGGCGCATTCAGCTCTACTTCCGCCAGGATACCCTGGGGGAGGAAGACTACAGCCGCCTGACCAAGTTGGTGGACATCGGCGATATCCTCGGCGTGAGGGGTTCGGTCTTTCGTACCCACACTGGTGAAGTGACGGTGGCAGTGCAATCGTACACCCTTCTCTCCAAAGCCCTCCGCCCTCTGCCCGAGAAGTGGCACGGTCTGCGCGATACCGAGATACGCTATCGCCAGCGCTACCTGGATTTCATCGCTAATCCCAAGGCTCGCGCCAACATCCGCTTGCGTGCCCGCTTGCTCACCCTATTGCGAGATTTCATGAACGAACGTGGCTACCTGGAAGTAGATACGCCGATCCTGCAGCCAGTCTACGGAGGAGCTTTGGCCAAGCCCTTTGTCACCTACCACAACGCCCTGGCGACCAACCTCTATCTACGCATCGCCCCAGAGCTGTACCTGAAACGCTTGATTGTGGGAGGGTTTCCCAAGGTCTTCGAGATCGGCCGCAACTTTCGCAATGAAGGCATTTCCGCTACTCACAACCCCGAGTTCACCGCCCTGGAGGTGTATCAGGCCTTCGGCGACTATCACAGCATGATGGTCCTCACCGAGGAGATGTTCGCCGCTTTGGCGCAAGGTATTTTCGGCACCACCCTGGTCACGTTGGCCGGGCAGGAAGTGGAACTAGCGCCCCCTTGGCAACGGCTCTCCTTGCAGGACGCCTTCCGCGCCCTGGCCGGAGTGGAGATGGAGGCGCTGCGTGACCTGACCTTAGCCAAGGAATACCTGAAAACGCACGGCATTCAAGTGGAGAAAAAGCTGAGCTGGGCTAGTATCATCGACGAGGTGTTAAAAAAGCAGATTGAGCCGCAGTTGATCGGACCGGTTTTCCTCTTCGACTACCCCACCGTACTCTCCCCCCTGGCCCGCAACAAGCCCGGTCAATCCGATTGGGTGGAGCGATTCCAGCCCATCCTGGTGGGGATCGAGATGGGCAACGCTTTCTCCGAGCTGGCTGACCCCGCCGAGCAGCGGCTGCGCTTCCAACGGCAGGCCGAGCAGCGCGAGGGAGGGGACGAGGAAGCCCACCCGATGGACGAAGATTTCGTCACTGCCTTGGAGTTCGGAATGCCGCCCACCGGGGGCTTGGGGATCGGGTTGGATCGGCTGATCATGCTCTTCGCCCAGGAAGAGTCGCTGCGCGAAATCATCGCTTTTCCCACGCTGCGCCCGAAATAGGCCACTGGGGCTGTACCAAACTACCGCCGCTTCAGGTAGAGTAAGCCTGTCGGCAGCCGTTATGCCTGCCCCGTCACCGATGAAAAGCGGGAAAACAGGGAGTGGGCAATAAAAAAACTGCGGCAGCATGTTCTGCCAATGAGAAAGAAGGAGCGCGGCAAACGGCGAATAAAAGTACCACTACATTCATCTGCGGGAACTGTGGCTACCATTCGGTGAAAGCGTTGGGCCGCTGTCCGGTCTGTAACCAGTGGAACACCTTCACCTCGGCGACAGCGGAAAGCCTGCGCTCTAGCGCACCGCTGCAGTTACCCCTCTCTATCCTGGAAGTACCCTCTGCCTCCGCTACCCGCCTGCCCTGCGGCATCGGCGAATTGGACCGAGTTCTGGGCGGAGGGCTGGTGCAGGGATCCTGCGTGTTGCTGGCTGGGGAGCCGGGCATCGGCAAGTCGACTCTCCTCTTGCAGATGGCCCAGTCCATCGCTGCCCGCAACCACCGCGTCCTCTACGTCTCCGGTGAGGAGTCCCCAGGCCAGATCAAGATCCGCGCCGAGCGCCTGGAGGCTCTTTCCCCTCACTTGTTGGTAAGCTTCCAAGCCGAAGTGGGAGCCATCGAGGGCTTGCTGCGGGAAGCAAATCCATCCCTGTTGATCGTCGATTCCATTCAGACGATGGCCTCAGCCGAGGTCCAAGCTGCCCCCGGCAGCGTCCTGCAAGTGCGAGAGTGCGCTGCCCGCTTGTTCACGCTGGTGAAGGAAGCCAACATTCCCCTGGTGCTGGCGGGGCACGTCACCAAGGATGGGAACATCGCTGGACCCAAGTTACTGGAGCATTTGGTGGACGTAGTGATTTACTTCGAGGGCGATCGCTCGCTAGGGGTGCGGGTCCTGCGCGCCCACAAGAACCGCTTCGGCGACACCAGTGAGATCGGCCTCTTCCAGATGACGGGCGCCGGCCTGCGCGAGATGAGCGGTGTCGAGCATCTCGATTTAAGTGAGGGAGGGGAGCGTTGCGGAGGAGTGCTGACCGCCACCCTGGACGGGGCGCGGGTGCTGCTGGTTGAGGTACAGGCTTTGGTTTCCCAGAGTTTCCTGCCGGTGCCGCGGCGGGTTGTAAACGGTTTCGACTTCAACCGCTTGCTGATGGTCCTGGCTATCCTGGACAAACACGGAGTTCACCTGGGTGCCCAAGATGTCTATGTGAATGTACTGGGTGGCGTCTCCCTGGCCGACCCTGGGGCTGACCTAGCCGTAGCGGTAGCCTTGGTAGCCAGCCATCGTGAGCTGACCCTGCCGCCTTTGCTAGCTGTGGGAGAGCTGGGCCTGGGGGGTGAGGTGCGCTCCGTGCCCAATTTGGAGAAAAGGCTAGAAGTCGCCGTTCGCCTGGGATTGCGCCATTTTCTCACTCCTCCCTCGAAAGGCGCTGGTAAAGAAGGAAAGGGGGTGCAACGTTGGCCGCTGGATGACCTGAAAGCTTTGATGCGCGTGCTTCGTGAGATCAATAAGGAGTCACTATGAACAAAGTCGCTATTATCTTGGTTTATGCAGTGATCACTATCATGGGGTTGATCGGCGGATGGCAGTTAGGCATTTTTATCTATGAAGCATTCTCAATACAGCTGAACGCGTTCTTGGTGTATGGCTTCTGCACCTTGATCATCGGGATCGTCGGTTTTCTTTTTTCCCTTCTTGTAGCGCAATGGTTGATCAAGTTGGGCAACACCGTCCGGTTGGCTTACAAACAGTTGAATCTGGTGGATCTTTTCCTTGGCTTTGCTGGGTTGGTGATCGGCCTCCTGGTGGCCTATCTCACCAGTCTGGCCTCCAACATTTACGCCATCCCCATTGTCGGTCCCTATCTGCCAGCCATTCTCTCGGTAATCCTCGGGTACATCGCCCTGACCCTTTTTCTCTCCAAGAGGGAGGAGTTGAGCGCACTTCTCTTCTCCGGTGGTTGGGGAAAGGGGGAACGAGGAAAAGCGCGGCGCCCGGACCGGCGTTTCCTGTTGGACACCAATGTAATCATCGACGGACGGGTGGTTGAAGTGCTGAAGTCCGGCATGTTAGAGGGGGCGGTGTTGATTCCCTCCTTCGTCCTGACCGAGTTGCAGTACGTGGCTGACTCGGCTGACTCGATCAAACGCGCCCGAGGGCGTCGCGGGCTGGAAGTGTTGAACCGGATCCAGAAGGATTTCCCTACCAAGATCGAGATCATCGAAGTAAAAGGAAGCGGGGAAGCGGTCGATCAGCGCTTGGTTAAACTGGCCAAGGCTCAGGATGCCACCCTGGTGACCAACGATTTCAACCTAGCCCAGATTGCCCGTCTGCAAGGGATCCGGCTGTTGAACCTGAATGAGCTGGCTAACGCCCTGAAGCCGGTGGTGTTGCCGGGGGAAGAGATTGAGATCGCTGTGATCAAGGAAGGGAAAGAGTACGACCAAGGGGTCGGCTACCTAGACGATGGGACGATGGTGGTGGTGGAGGAGGGGAGGGTTTTGATCGGCCAGACTACGGTAGCTGTGGTCACCTCCATCCTGGCCACCTCCGCCGGCCGGATGATCTTCGTTCGGCCATTGGTGAAATAGGGTGGAGCAGGGAGCCTGCGTTCTGCTGATGGCGGCTGGCCAGTCCAGCCGTTTTGGGACGGAGAAGATCTGGCAGCCCTTGCTGGGCCGTCCCCTGCTGGAGTGGTCTTTGGAAATTCTGGAGAGCTGTCCCCGCGTCCGTTCAGTCATCCTGGTGGTGCGGGCGGAGCATTTACAGCGCGCGAACTGCTACGTGGGTTCCCCACACAAGGTCATCGCTGCAGTGGCGGGCGGGAAAGAACGACAAGAATCGGTCAGGGCCGGACTGGCGGTTCCCATCGAAGAGCCGCTGGTTCTGGTCCACGATGGGGCTCGCCCCTGTCTCAGCCTCTCTCTCGTGGAGCGGATCCTCGATGCCCTGAAGGAAGAGTCGGCGGTCATCCCTGCTTTGCCGGTTCAAGAGACCCTAAAGCATTGCAACACCCTCGGCTATGTCCTGGAAACGCTGGAGCGCCAAGGCCTGCGGCTGGCCCAAACACCGCAGGGCTTTCACAAGGCGATTATCTATGACTCTCAATCGGCCGGTAGAGCCGAACTGTGCGCCCAAGATGACGCAACCTTGGTGGAGCAAACCAAAGGGAAAGTGAAGGTCATCGAGGGGGAGCGAACCAACCTTAAGATCACCGAGCCGATCGATCTGTTGTTGGCCGAGGTCATCCTCAAGGAACGGATGAAATGAGGGTCGGCCTGGGTGTCGACGTCCACCCCTTCGTTGAGGGGCGTCGCTTGGTTCTGTGCGGGGTGGAGATCCCCAGCCCGCGCGGCTTGGGCGGGCACTCCGACGGGGACGCCGCCCTTCATGCTCTGATGGACGCACTCTTGGGGGCAGCCGGCTTGGAAGACATCGGTGTGCTGTTCCCGCCTACACCCCAGTGGAAAGACGCCTGTAGCCTGGATCTGCTGGCTATCGTCTGGAGGAAAGTGCAAGCAGCCGGTTTCCATTTAGTCAACGCTGACCTGGCCTTGTTGTTGGAAGAACCGAGAATCGCCCCGCACCGCGAAGCGATGTGCCGCTCACTGCGGAATGCCATCCCCAATGCTGCATTCAACGTGAAAGCCGGCACTACTGAGCGCCTTGGTTTCCTGGGAAGGGAGGAGGGGGTGGCCGCCCTGGCTACCGTCCTCTTGGAGGAGGACCGGTGAGCAAGATCTATGGCCTGAATCCCGTGATCGAGCTGCTGCGTTCCCAAAATGCGGTGGATCGCCTCTTCATGGTGGAAGAAGCCAATGAAAAACAAGACAAGCTGGCGCAAGAAGCTCGAAAACGAGGTATCCCGGTGGAGATTCTGCCGCGGGAAGAATTCCGGCAGCGTTTCGGCCCGAAGTCCCAGGGCGTGGTGGCCTACACCGCCGAGGTGCAAACCTTGAAGGTAGAGGAATGGTTGACCGGTCTCTCCGCCCTTCCCGACTCGCTGCTTTTGGTGCTGGATCAAATACAGGATCCCCAGAACCTGGGGGCTCTTCTGCGCACGGCTGAAGCGGCCGGGGTAGAAGGAGTGGCCGTGTCTTTGCACGGCAGCGCGCCTTTCACTCCAGTAGTCTACAAAGCTTCCGCCGGTGCGATTTCCCATCTTCGCTTGACCCAAGCCCCCAGCTTGAACTGGTTGCTGGAGAAGTTGAAGGAGAAAGGGTACTGGCTGGCTGGCGCCGACGCGAGAAAGGGGGAAGACTATCAACAAGCTAAGCTTGCCTTCCCCCTCGCTCTCCTTTTGGGTAGCGAAGGGTGGGGCGTGAGGCCCTTGTTGTTGCGTCGCTGCGACTTCCTACTGCGCATCCCCCTTTTTGGCAAGGTCAACTCCCTGAATGTCAGCGTGGCTGCCGGGATCTTGCTCTTCGAGCTGCGTCATCAATTGGGGACAGCCACTGATTAAATAAATCGGTGGCTGTCCCCAATTGATAGATATACGATTGGCTCCAACAGAATTATACTTCACTGATCACGGCCTCTTTGTAGCGGTTCGCCGAGCAGGAAACTGATTCCATTGCTCTGTGCAGGACAGCCTGTGGTTGGAACAGGAAACCATACATGAGAAGATGTGTTAGAGACCAAGGAAAGGAGAGACGTGATGGGCGAAAAGGGCGGTAAGAAAAATAAGGAAAAGGTTCAGAAACAGAATGCCGAAAAAAAGAATCAAAAATCAAAAGACCAGCTTGATAAGCAGCCAAAAAAGAAGCTCTCATAGAAATTGCGGTGTGTAGATTTGCACAACAGCTTTCCCATGTGAAGTGCAAAGGATGCGGTAACGAACATCGAAATGAGTTTCGACTAACGACGGCAGATCTGGTTGCCGATACTCAGAAGTCTGAACAGGCAACTCGAGCCGCTTTGCTAAAAATGGTGGAAGCTGGGCTGGTGGAACCCCATAAAACTGGTTGTGGCTGCACATACATCCTCATCGCCACAAAGGTGTACCGCCATAGCAGCCTAAATGCTGCCTGTAAATGGCAGGCTGGATTGTTGTTGATCGATGCAGGATTAGCCCGCTTCAGGCGACCCGTTTGCTGAAATGGCTGGCTGAAACCGGTAGAATCGCTACCAAGGGCACGGGTTAAGGGAATCTTTATGAGCGGAGAAATGAGTTCGCACGCAAACCTGGCTCTCGCCGAGCATAAACTGGAAGCATCGCCAGCCTGCCAGCACTGCAACTTCAAACCTGGCGCAGAACCGCATGCGGCTCCCGCAATGAAGATGTGCGATGCCCTGGACGACGAGCTCGATAAACTGACGGAGAACTGGGCTTAGACGCTGCTCGCCAATTTGGAAGGCCCCCCGCCACTAAGAGCAACCTGAGCCTGATCAAGTCCAAGCTGCGCAAGCTGGTGGACGGCTTCATCAAGGAGCGGACTCTGGCTGACGATTTGGACCAAGGCTTCATTCATGCCCTCCAAGAGGCGCTCTCCGGGCTTGCCAAGATCCCGATTACGATCGCGCAGGAAAACACTGAAGATAAGCCATTTGAGGTACTTCAAGGCGTCATCCAGAGAAGCTTT
>JAPLHW010000040.1 GCA_026389425.1 Coprothermobacterota bacterium | reverse complement strand
TTCCTGCCTGCCGATCAAGACGCGCGCTTCCGGCGGGGTGCAGACGTAGTGCATGTTTGAAGTTTGTTCGTTCATCGTTCTCCTCTTCGAGGGTCTTTCGACCGTTTTACTTCGTCTATTCTCCCATACGGAGCTAGCTTGTTGCGTTTCTACACGGGGAGCGGTTGATGATTTGTTTGGGCCTAGGTGTAGCCTTATAATGACGGCTTCAGGACATGAGAACAAGAAGGAGAGACGATGAGAGACGCACACTTAGAAAAACTGGCAGAATTGCTAGTTCACTACTGTGCGGACGTGCAACCGAATGAAGTAGTCCGGATCCGCAGCTGGCCACAGGCCGCCCCGCTGGTCTTGGCCGTCTACCGGGAAGTGTTGCGGGCAGGAGGGTTGCCTTGGCTCCGTTTGTCTTTGGACGGATGCGACGAGGCCTTCTACCAGGAAGCTTCGGACCAGCAACTGGATTTGATCCCAGACATATTGGATTTTGAGGCGCATCATATTCAAGGGGCGATCACAATCGGAGCTCAAACCAATCTGCGCGAGCTGTCCGGGATCGACCCGAAGCGGATCGCCCGCCGGCAAAAAAGCATGCAGCCTCTCTGGGAGCCCTTTTTCAGGCCTCGCGAGAAGGGTGGCGTGAAATGGGTGGGGGTAGAGTACCCCACCAACGCCCTTGCTCAAGAAGCCGGCATGTCTCTAAGCGCCTATGAGGATTTTCTCTTCGGAGCTTGTCTGCCCGACCTGGAGGATCCTGTGGGGCACTGGCAGAAAGTCCACGACGAGCAGGAAGAGCTGAAACGCCTGCTCGATACTGTAAATGTGTTGCAATATGAGGGACCGCAGGTCGACCTTACCGTTTGCGTCAAAGACCGAATTTGGATCAACTGCGACGGTCTTTTAAACATGCCGGACGGGGAGATCTTCACTGCCCCCCACGAGGATTCAAGCGAGGGCTGGATCTTCTTCGACTACCCATCTGACTATTACGGCAAGCCGGTAGAAGGGGTACGTTTGGAATTCCACCAAGGAGTGGTGACAAGCTTCTCCGCCGGAAGGGGTGAGGAGAGCTTAAAAGCTGGTCTCGAGACTGACGAGGGCGCCAGCCGATTGGGAGAGCTCTCCTTTGGCACCAACTTCGGTATTCAAGTAAGCACACGCAACACCCTCTTCGACGAGAAGATCGGTGGGACCATCCATTTGGCGCTTGGCGAGGCTTACCCTGAGTCAGGGGGGATAAACAAATCCGCTTTGCACTGGGACCTGATCAGCGAGATGAAGAATGGCAGCCGAGTTTTGGCTGATGGCAAGCTGATCTACGAGAACGGACACTTCTGCCTGTAAGGCGCATTCTTACCAGATCAACGCACAAAGGCCGGTGAGGAGCCGGCTAATTCCATGATCGTGAGGAAGTCTCAACCAGCGTGTGGCGAGAAGTCACCGGCGACAGCCGTCACCAGCTCGCCGTAAAGGCCCCGTTCGATCACATCTTGAATCATCTCCGCAGAGATGACTGTTCCGCGCCGCAAGACTAGTTGTCCTTGGTGGTCGAAGATGTCCCGCTCCAAAGTGAGGCCGGAGAGGATGGCCAGCTCGTCTTGTATCCAGGAAGCGGATGGGTCTAGCGAAACAGGAACCGCCCCCCCGGCCACTTGGCCTGGTTCGGCTTCGGCAGGAGGTTGCGGTGCAGCTAGGCCAGGGCGTGGGAGTATCTCCAGGTCGGCGCCCAAGCGGCGGACCAGCTCACGAACATCAGCGGAGACCTCCTGAGCCATTGCTTCCACATGGCGCTTTACCACGATGGAGAAACGGTCGATTAAAGCATGGCTCTCATGTTCATACCCGAGCAGGCGGGCCTCGTAGAGGCGGCGATAGTTGGCCAGCTCATTTTCAGTAGCCTCCAGACGGCGGGAGGCCTGCTCGATCAAAATAGAGGCTTGTTCCGCAGCGTTGGATTTCACCAACCGGGCTTCGCTCTCGGCCTCGGTGCGCGTAAGTACGGCGTTCTTCTCGGCCCGAAGGAGAGTGGCTTTCAGTAGCTCCTCCTGCTCCTCTAAATGAGCGGCTTTGCGTTCTAGCTCTTGAATCTGCTTGTCTTGCTGTTCGATCTGACTGCCGGCGTGGGCCAACAGCTCGTCCACTTCCGAAGGCGCGTAGCCGCGGAAAGTGCGGTGGAACCGGATTGACTGTAGTGCTCTCAACAATTCTTCAGCGTGGGCCATGGTTGCTTCCTTCTTCGCGATAGTGTAGCAGGATCTGGTCAGCCAGTCGGTCTTTTCCAATCAAGTAGAGTAAAGAGGCCAGCTTCCAGGAAGCGACCTGCCGTGTGGCCTGGTCGGTCTCCCGGCTGGCGATGCATTGGCGCAGGAGGCTGATGGCGGCTTTAGTCTGACCGCGGCCGGCCAGGGTAGCTGCCTCACTGAGCAGTTGCTTGGATGAACGCAAGGGAGAAACCTCAATCCCAGGCGTGAGGGGAGGAGGGATCAAAAAAGGCAAGGACTCTTGACTGAGTGACGTCCTCTTCTCTGGGGGGCCTGCTCCTGTAAAAGGGGAGAGATCTGGTTCGTCTGAAAGAGGAAGAACGAAGTCGGGCACGATCGTCTCTACGTTGCGGATGGAGGGAATAGAATAAGTGATGAAGGCAACCAAAGTTCCTAATATGCCCATCAAAAAGATCATCAGCGACATCCCGGCACCGGCGCCGGTACCCAGGAAAGGACCCGCGATAACAGCCAGAACGCCTCCCGGGAGCATCCCCGGCTCGAAGAAGTAGTCAGCCAGAGGGCCGGCCAAGAGCATCGAGAGAGGGCTGGAGAGCTGAGCGATGAGTCGTCTTACGGAAAAGACCTTGCCTTGGATCTCAGGTGGGATCTTAGACTGCCAGATGGCTTGGTTGGAACTATTCACCAAGGGAAGGAAGAAGCCGATGCAGAACATGGCGGCAGCCCACAGCACTACCCCTTGGGAGAAACCTAGCAGGGCCATCCCAGCGAAGGTCAGGAACCAACCCCCGATGACCCCTCGGATTCGGCGTTTGGGTCCGCCCCAGATGCTGATCAGCAACCCGCCCAAGACGCCGCCTATCCCACCGACCGACTGCACCAAACCCAAAATTGTAGCGTTGTTGGCGGTACGAGCCAAGATCATCGGTGTAGAAACAATGAAACCGAAGGTGGCCAGCAGGTTGCCGAAGAAGAAGGTCAACTGCAACCCCAGCAAGGAGGGAGAGCGGAAGATATAGCGAAAACCGAACAAAGCTTCCTTGAGGAGATTGCCTGAAGCCTCCTTGGTAAGTTCTGTCTTGGGTGGCTGGGGGATTTTTACTGCGAGTAGGGTGATGATTGCAAGGACGAAACTTACCGCATCCAGCAGGATGATTCCCGGGATGCCGATGGTCACGACCAGGATGGCGGCAATCATCGGTGCCAGGATTCCGGAAGCGCTGTCTGCTACTGAGAGGAGGGCGGAGGCGCGGGCGAAATGTCTCTTTTCCAGCATCGTGGAAATGGCTGCGGAATAAGCCGGCCATTGAAAGGCCATGAAGATACCATTGAAGACGGCCAGGGCGTAGAGGTGCCACATCTCCAAATGCCCCCAGACCAACAAGGCAAGCATCGCGGAATTGACGACCAAACCCGCGATGTCTGAGATCATCATGGTCAGCTTACGATTCCAGCGGTCAACCAGAGCTCCGGCGAAAGGGGCGAAGAGGATATTGGGCAAGGCGCCGAAGAAGCCGAGCAGAGCGAACGAAGTGGCCTGACCGGTGAGCTGCCAGATGTAGATGGCTAGGGCGAAGTTGGCCATGGCACTGCCCACCAGAGAGACCAGTTGGCCGGACCAAACGGTGAGGAAAGCTGGCATTCCACTGGGTTGTCTGATTTGGATGGAGGGAATTGAATTAGCTGGAGGCAAGTATTCTCCTCAATGGGCAGTCTTTGCACAACATGTGTCGATTATCGAGCTTTTCTACTCTCATCGGCAACCCCGACATGTGCAAATGGAGTCGACTATCGGCTTCGGTCGATCTTCAAGAATCGCCCTTTCCAGCTTCCTTTGCCGCTATAAGCGCTGATCAAAGAACGTGTGGCAATGAAAAGAGCGACCAAGATGATCAAAGGTCCAGCCAGGTCGACCGAGAGTGGAAAA
>JAPLHW010000172.1 GCA_026389425.1 Coprothermobacterota bacterium | reverse complement strand
CCTCTTGGCCCCCGAGCAGAAGACAAAAACCAAGAGCGCGACGCCCCAGTTGGACCAGTTCAGCCGCGATCTGACGGCAATGGCCCGGGACAACAAGCTGGACCCGGTGATCGGCCGGGACATCGAGATCCAGCGAGTTATCCACATCCTCTGCCGTCGCACCAAGAATAACCCGGCTTTAATCGGCGAGCCGGGGGTGGGCAAGACGGCCATCGTCGAAGGCCTGGCCCAACGTATCGTCTGTGGCCAAGTGCCGGAACCTCTGCGCAACAAACGTCTGATGGCCCTGGACATGGCCGCTGTGGTGGCCGGCACCAAGTACCGCGGTGACTTCGAGGAGCGCATGCGCCGCATCCTGACCGAGTTGCGCAAGGGCGAGGGGGGGATCATTCTCTTCCTCGATGAGCTTCACAATCTGGTCCATGCCGGTGCAGCCGAAGGGGCTATCGACGCCGCCTCCATCTTCAAGCCCGCCCTGGCCAGGGGCGAGCTGCAGTGCATCGGCGCCACCACCCTGGACGAATACCGCAAATACGTGGAACGCGATGCTGCCCTGGAGCGCCGCTTCCAGACAGTCTACGTGAAAGAGCCTACCCTGGAGGAGACCAAGCTGATCCTGCGCGGCCTCTGCGGGCGGTACGAGGAACACCATCACGTGCAGATCAGCGAGGAAGCCATCGATGCTTCCGCCGAGCTGGCCGAAAAGTTCATCACCGGTCGCTTCCTGCCCGATAAAGCAATCGACCTGATCGATGAAGCAGGAGCCAAGGTGCGGTTGGAGGAAGGTCGCGCCGAGCGGGAGGTGACACGCGACGATGTCGCTTCGGTGGTCGCTGCTTGGACCGGGATTCCGGTCACACAGCTGGCCTCCAGCGAGGCCGAGAAGCTGATGCATATCGAGGAAGCCATCCACCAGCGGATCATCGCCCAGGATGAGGCGGTGCGCGTCGTGGCCGAGGCGCTACGCCGCTCGCGGGCAGGCTTGAAGGACCGACGCAAACCGATCGGTTCCTTCATCTTCCTCGGTCCCACCGGCGTAGGCAAGACCGAGCTGGCCCGTGCCTTGGCCGAATACCTCTTCGGCAATGAGACCGCTCTGATCAAGATCGACATGTCCGAGTTTATGGAGAAGTTCTCCGTCTCCCGCTTGATCGGTTCACCCCCCGGCTATGTCGGCTATGATGAGGGGGGGCAGTTGACCGAGCAGGTTCGCCGCCGTCCCTACGCAGTGATCCTCTTCGACGAGATCGAGAAAGCCCACCCGGATGTTTTCAACATCCTCCTGCAGATCCTCGACGACGGCCGCTTGACCGATGGCCAGGGGCGAGCCGTGGACTTCCGCAACACCATCCTGATCATGACCTCCAACGTGGGCACCTCGCAAGCGACGGCCAAACCCTTTGGTTTCCGCGCGGATGCCTCCGAACGACCTGACTTCGAGGAGGTCAGGACGCACCTGCAGGGCGAGGTGAAGCACCTTTTCCGCCCCGAGTTCCTCAATCGGGTGGACGAGACTATCGTCTTTCGCCCCTTGGAGCCGGAGGATATCCAGCAAATTGTCGATCTGCTGATCCGCCAGGTGGGGCGCGAGCTGCGCAGCCAGGGAATCAGCCTGCAGTTGACGGAAAGAGCCCGGCAATTGTTGGCCAAGCGCGGTTACGACCCGGCCAACGGAGCGCGGCCCCTGCGCCGGACCATCCAGAAACTGGTAGAGAACCCTCTCTCGGAGAAGATCCTGGAGGGACAGTTCACCTTCGGTGATCTGGTGATCGTTGACCTTGAGAATGAAGAGTTGGTCTTCCACACGATGGAGGTCGTCTCTACTGCCCAGTAAATCCTCACCAACCTGCGGCAGGCAGCGGGTGTTCGGCCTGCTCGTATTCCTTTTCCTCCTCCTCGTCTTGAGCCCCTTCGTCCTCACCACAGAGGCCAAGGCGGATCCGATCCCGCCGATCGCAACCCCGACCACCACCGTAACCCCGACTGCCACGGCAACCCCTTCCAACACCGCCACCCCTTCCCCTACCGGGACTCCCAGCGCCACTGCCACACCCACCCCGAGCGCGACGCCATCGTCTCCCCAGACTCCGACCACTACCGCCACCCCCAGTACCCCAACCACGCCCCCACCGTTCCCTCCCGTTGACCTTCCCTTTCCCGACCTGTGCGGTCACCTCGGTGAGCAGGAAGTCCGCCTGCTCCAGGTGCGCGGTCTGGTAGACGGCTTCCCTGATGGCAACTTCTACCCGGACCGCTCCCTGACCCGGGCCGAGTTCGCCAAGCTCTTGACGCTAAGTCTAGGTGTTCCCCCGGTCTACAATGTGATCCCCAGCTTCGCCGATGTACCGCCTGACGACTGGTCTTTCCCCTACATCGAGGGAGCCCGCAACCTCAACCTTCAACCCTTCTTCCTCTTCCAGGGCTTCTCGGATGGTACTTTCCGCCCTCGCAGCGCCATCACCGTAGCGGAAGGCTTGACTTTGCTGGTGCGGGCTAAAGGGTGGAAATTGGAGGAGGCCACCGACAGCCCCTCCTCCCCCTTCCTCGACGTGACGCCTACTCACTGGGCTTACCCAGAGCTGTTAACCGCGCGCAGCCATGGATTGATCTTCCATGACCAGGTCTTCCCGGAGGAACCGCTCTATCGCTGGCAGGCGGCGGTCTATCTTTACCGGGCCATCGACCAGCCGGCGCGAAAACAGATCTTCATCTCCCTGGCCGAGCAACACCTCTACGCTCTGGAGGGAGCGCGCATCGTCTACGACTATCCTGTCCTTACCGGCAAATGGAATTGGCCCACTCCGCCCGGGTCCTACGAAGTGCTCTCTAAGACTGAGGCGACCGATATGAGCGGAGGCAGAGGAAGCCCGGAAGAATACTACGTGCCGAATGTGCCCTGGTGCCTCTTTTTCATCGGCCGCACCTATGCCATTCACGGTAATTATTGGAAACCGGAGGAGTACTTCGGCGACGACCCCACCTACACTGGCAGCCATGGTTGCGTCGGACTGATCCCCGACCAGGCCGAACAGGTCTACAAATGGACCCCGGTTGGAACACCCGTCGTGATCACCGCCGACTACCTGCACCGGGCGCCGCCTCCGCCTCAAGACAGCACCCCGTAAATGCCTCCCCCTTTTCGAAGGGCGGCCCATGCTATTAAAATAGTAGTTAAGTAGTTAAGTGATCTAGTTGACATGCTGCCACAGGCTATATAGTCAAGGTCTGTCTTGATCTTACTCAGCTACTCAGCTACTTAGCTATTGTAGCCATGAGATCTGTCCCCATGATTGCGAAGCAAAGCGAGGTATCAAAATGCGTGTGATCGGGCGGGCCTTGGTAGCCTTGGGTTCCGTGGCTATCGTTGTTGGTTTCTTCCTGCCATTCTTCGATTTCTACTCGGCGGCCTTCTGGGATGCCACGCGCGGGCCGCAGGCTTGGATGGTCTGGACCCTGCTGCTGCTGGGAGGACTGTCGGCGATCCTGCTGATCTCCCCCTCCAAACTGTCCGGCTTGATCCACCTTCTCCTGGGTATCGGCAGTATCTTGCTGATCTACTTCATCCTGCGCACCCCCGAGCTGGGATCGATCTTCGGCAAGTTCCAGATGCCCGAGTACTATGCGCTCTTCTCTAGCTGGTCCAGCCTCACCACCTTTTTCTTCTCACTGGATCTAGGCGGCCTCTTCATGCTGGGAGGCTCCTCGGCAACGCTCTTGGGTGGCGTCTTTGAACTGTTCAGCTAACCCCTTCATGGGGTCACATCTTCATATGTCACCAAAATTAATGACATATGAAGATGTGACCCCTTTTTCTCCCCATAATTTGTGATTTTGGGTTTTAGATTGTAGATTGCATTATAATCAATCCAAAATCCTCAATTTCTAATCCAGAATCTAGATAGCTCGCGGCAACTAAATAGCTCGCAGCAGCGTGATACTGAAAAGGAGGGATAAAACAATGCGATTCCTGGCACGTATCTTGATCATCCTGGGCGCAGTGGGCGTGGTGGCGGGGTTCTTTCTGCCCTTCTTGGGGGGAAACACCGGCATCCCCCGCGTCCCGGAGAACACCTTCTGGAGCGCAGCCACCGCCGGCGGTTGGCAAAGCGCCTGGCAGTTCTGGGCGATCCTGGGCGGGGCCGTCCTGGCCGTCTTCATTATGCTGATCCCGGCCAAAGCCTTGGCCGGCCTGCTTCATATCGCTGTCGGAGCCGGGGTGGTCTATCTGATGTACACGATCCTGGGGATGCCGGAGTTGAAGTCGCTCTTCGGCAGCGTCTCCATCTTTCAGGCCTTCTGGAGCGGATTGGACTACGGGGGGTACCTATTGGTAGGCGGAGGCGCAGCGATTTTCTTGGGGGGGGTCTTTGAGCTGGCGGCGTAAAGTGTGAGATTTGGGGTCACATCTTCATATGTCACCAAATTAATAATTTGGTGACATATGAAGATGTGACCCCCTTCGGGGAAGCTAGTCTTCGATGAACCCCAGGACATTGGTCAGGCTGCCGCGGGGCTCGTTGACGACAATCCCTTTGTAGTAGAGGCTGGTGGATGCGCCGCCGTCGAGGTTGACGGCATCGGTACAACCCAAGGAAAGCATCACCTGGGCCAACTCGGCCAGGGTGAGAGGCTCCATCGCATTCAAGAGGATCATTACCCGATCCCCTGTGATGCCGATCGCCGTGCGCCGGGCGCTGCTGGCCAGCAAGGAGTCGTCGAATTTCTCCTCGTCGCGGTTCAAGGCTACCCTTCCGTCCTTCAGCAGGCGTGGCCCGGCTGAGATGGTGGTGCGCACATCCAGCCAGGGCAACAACTGCCCGGTTACGTTGTGGCTGTATTTGTACTTCAACTCGACCCGGTCTCCTACCTGGAAGTGGGTATACAACCAGGTCCCGGCTGGTGCAGCGATGACGAAACCATCGCGGGGGATGGTGATGGTCCCAGTGGCGATCTCCTTCACCAGGTACTGGCGCAGTACGACCGCTTTGGCCTCGCCCACGTTCACCTTCTCACCGTAGGCCGGTGAGTAGAGGCGCACCGAGTCAGGGGACAAAAGGGGTTGGTTCATTCCCGAGAGGTAGAAGTTCAGGTCGCTGGGGGTGCGGCTGTCGGCCTTGGCGGGGATGATGCGGCCGGTGATCCCTACCTCCAGGGGGGCAAAGGTGACGGTGTTGCTAGCGGTGAAGCCGACAGAGGTTCCCTCGTTGCTGATGGTGAGGAAGGTTCCATCGTTCTCCAGGTTTCCCCAAATGTAGCGGAAGGGGCCATCCGGGTAGAGCGGGTCGGAGGACTTCTTGTCAAAGTAGGCGGCTGGTATAGCCACGCTTAAACCATTGGCGTCGCCCAGGTTCTGCATCGAATCCAGACGCCCGACTTGGTTGTGGGCTAGGAAGACACGGGAACGAACGTTGGGTTGTTTCAGGTCCACCTTGGCGAACTCGACGGTAGTGGTACGGGAGGGGGCCAGCGTCACAGCACGCCGGGAGAGGTAGATGGTGCCAGGCTTGGCCGGCTTCTTCATCCGCTCCAGGATGCTCATCGCCTCAGCCCGGGTGGCCTGCCCCTCGAGGCGAAAGGTGCTATCCGGGTAACCGTTCACTAACTTGCAGTCGAAGGCGACTTGCACATACGGAGCCAATGAAGGGGGAATCTCATCCTGGAAGGGGGCGAAGGCGTCCGGCCGCTGTAGGGCGACACTCTCCAGCCCCAATGCACGCACCGCAGCCAGCACGATCTCCTGTCTGGTCGCAGGAGCATCCGGTTGGAAATTGGCAGGCAGGCTTTTCCCCAAATAACCTTGGCGAACGGCCGTCTCCACAGCGGCGTAGGCCCAATGGGTGGGGGGCAGATCAGGGAAAGTGGGGGTGGGCGGCGCTTGTAGCGAAAGGCCACGCAAGCGCACCAGCAGGGTGTAAAACTCGGCTTGGGAGAGGGGGGTGTCCGGGCGGAAAGTGCCATCCGGGTACCCTTTCACCAATCCGCTTTGCACTTGGGCGACGATGTTCTCCTTGGCCCAGTGGTAGTAGATGTCGATGAGGGTGATCTGACCTTCCGGAGTCGACACGACCACCGGCATGGGAGGGGGCGGCGGCGGGGTGGAGACGCGGCCTGGGCGCACCAACCAGGAAGCCACCCACCCTTCTTCTCCATCCGGTGTGCGCACCTGGTACCAGAGCTGATCGGCCTCGTCCGTCTCTTCCCCCAAGAGGAGCAGCAAGGTGTCCGCGTTCAACTGAGTTATGACCAGTGAGGACCGCCCCGGCCCCTCACGAAGGTTTAGTTGGTCCTCGCTGACCACCACCCAGCGCGTCTCGCCGAAGGCCAGCAGCCAAGAAGCCACCCACCCTTCCTGCCCCTGCGGCGTGCGCACGAGGAACCAGATCGAGCCGGCCTCGTCCACCCCTTCCCGCAAGAGGGTGATTCCGGTCCCTTGCTTCAGGGTGGCCAGCGCCTCGGCTGTGGTGGTGGGGGTGGAGCGAAGATAGACGCCGTCCTCGCTGATGGTCACCGGAGTCAGCTCACCCAGGACGGGAACCGGTCCGGATAGAGAAGCTAGCACCATCAGGAAGACCAGAAGAGCGCTAAAGCTTGATCTCGGCATCCAGTTTGTCCTTGTGGGGGGTGTGAAACCAAAAGCGGCGGTTCAGGCGGAAGAGTGAGGTGACTTGCTCGGCGGAAGCCAGGAGGGGCATCACCGCGTAATAAATCACGATGTAGGGGATATTGGCAAAGAGTGGAAGGCCGGAGAAGAGAACGCCCATCGGGGTGTAGAGGATGCCGAAGGCGATCCCGAACCAGAAGAGGAAGGGGTCTGCTGGGCCGGAATAGAAATGGAGAAAGCCGTTGAGGAGGTTGAGGATCGCATAGAGCAGGGTGAACACCGCCCACAGAGGGGTGATCAGATAGATGGCGATGTCCAGCAAGCGTATGTTCAAGCGGCGGATCCCACCCCACAGGCAGGGCAGGAAATAGTAACCGAAGCAGCGCCAACCACCGATCGCCCAGCGCTGCCGCTGGTACCAGATCACCTTCAAGTTAGAGGGCGATTCATCGAAGACCCTCGTTTCCTCCACCCACCAGATGCGCACGCCACGCAATGCCAGCTTGATGGTCATCTCCAGATCCTCGGTCAAGGAGCGCACTTTCCAACCGGCCTCGGCCATGAGAGATGCTTTGATGCACATCCCCGTGCCGATCATATAGTTGCCCAAGCCCCAGCGAACCTTCCCGCCGTGCCAGAGGAAGTTGGTGGCCCGTTGCTCCACCCTCAAGACACGGGTGACCCAGTTGGTGTTGGGGTTCTTGTTGTCCAGGTAGGCTTGAAGGGCAAAATGGCCGGCCAGCAGGTGGTTGTTCATCACTCGCAAGAAGTTGGTTGCCACTCGGTTGTCGGCGTCGAAAACGCAGAAGGCGTCGAAGTGCTCTCTCCCGCGCAGCGCAAATACTTGATTCAATCCCCAATCAAGGGCAATTCCCTTGCCGCGGGCTCCTGCTCCTTCCGAAACCAAAGCTATCGCCCCTGCTTCCTCCACGATGCGGGCGGTCTGGTCGGTGCAGTGGTCGCAGATGACGAAGATCTCCACCAGCTCCTGCGGGTAGTCCAAGGCACGCAGGTTGGCGATCAGGTCGCCCACCACGCGCTCCTCGTTGTGGGCCGGGATCAATACGCCGAAACGGGTACGGGGAGGTTGCACGGCCACACGAATGCGGGGAAGCAAGTTCCCGGCTTCCGTTAAAAGGGTGTAAAAACCCATAAAAAGAATACCCCACTTGAAGTTGGCGAGGAACCAGGACAGGATATCGTTGGCCATCAGGTGCGGGGTTCTTCCTTTATGAAACGGCTGACCGTTACTGCTCCAATGGCTCTGCTCAACATGTTCCGAACAATGTAATGGAAATGAAGGGGAGCTGCAAGGGCAAACAGTTGAGCATGCCGGGGACAGATTTCAAATCTGTCCCCGGCACTTAGCAAATCTGTCCCCTTAAATGACTGATTCTCACGGTGGTGCGCGATAATAGATGAATGCTGGTGTAGGAAGCCTTAACCTTGGCTGGGATAGCGCTCGGTGTCCGACGCGAGGGGCACTTCCTGGTGGCGGCGGGCTTGGACATAGGGTTGGCTGACCTGCTAGCCCACCCCGAGCGGCCTATCACCGATGAGGTAAAATTGCAGCGCTGGTTGGAGGAGCGGGCTCATGGTGCGCCCCTGGCCTACCTCTCCCATCGCCAGGATTTCTTCGGCCGCACCTTCTTCATCGACGAGCGCGTGCTGATCCCTCGGCCGGAGACCGAGCTGCTGGTGGAGGAAGCCATCTTGTTGGCACAGCCGAGGTGGCGGGGGGATTTCACCATTGCCGACATCGGCACCGGCTCAGGTTGCATCGCTATCACTTTAGCCTTGGAGCTTCCGCATGTGCGCCTGTGGGCAACCGACCTCTCCGCAAGCGCCCTGGAGGTCGCGCGCAGGAACGCCTTTGACTATGCTGTGGAGAGTCGCATCACTTTCCTGGAAGGAGATCTTCTGGATCCATTGCCCGGCCCCGTCGACTTGCTGGTGGCCAACCTCCCCTACGTCTCATCGGCCTGGCTTGCGGGTGAACCCTCGATCGCCTTCGAGCCGCGCCAGGCTTTGGACGGGGGAGAGGACGGGGCGGATCTGCTGCGCCGCCTGCTGCTCCTCTTGCCCTCATACCTACGCAGCTCGGGTTCAGCCCTGCTGGAGATCGGCGAGGAACAATCTTTCCTGGCCGGATGGGCACAGGAACACCTAGGAGGAACTGTCACCGTAATCCCCGATCTAGCCGGAAAACCGCGCCTCATTCGCCTAAGAACTTAATGGGGACAGACGGAACTTAATGGGGACAGACTTAAGTCTGTCCCCATTAAGTTAGCGGGAACTCCGTGCCTGGCCAGCTTGGCTCGGATGGTCTCCCGGTCCGCATCGGCTGGAAGGTAGTAAACCGGCAGGGTGGGCTTCTTCTCCGCCCATCCTGGTCCCTCTACCCATTGCACCCCCTCCGTTTCCGGCCATTCCAACCATAAGTCCAGCACTGTCCGGTGCAAAACCGGGTGGAAAAAAGCACTGGCTAGCTCCAGCAAGGGGAAAAGGACGAAGCCTCGCCGGTGCAATTGTGGGTGCGGAACGACCAACCCCTCCTCGTTGATGACCTGATGCCCGTAGAAGAGCAGGTCAAGGTCGATCGTGCGGGGACCCCAGCGCGTAGGGGCGACGCATGCGTCGCCCCTACGCCCCAAGTCTGCTTCGATCGCCTTCATCCCCTTCAGCAAGGCGCGGGCAGTCAGATCGGTGCGCAAGCGAAGGGCAGCGTTGAGGAAGGGGGGTTGCTCTTGGAACCCTACCGGCTCGGTCTGGTAGAGGGAAGAGCATGCCTCTACCGCGCCCAATGATCGGCAGGCATGCACGGCGCGGCGGAGCATCTCGCGACGGTCCCCCAAGTTGCTCCCCAGTCCGATCCATGCCGTGGTACGTCTCTCCCGCTCGTTTTCCCCCCGGCAGCCATCCTCCCCTGGGCGACCCAAGGTGATTTCAGCGTAAAGATCGGCGAAGGGCACCCCCAGCGGCGCCTCCGGCTTGTGCAAGCGGACCCGCACTGCCAAGAGGCGAGGAAAACAATGTAGTAGATCTAAGGCGACAGCTTGACAGAGCGTCTCAATCAAGTTCCAGTGGCGGGAAGCAACGAGAGCCTGAAGTTGGCCCAGGACGGCCCGGTAGTCCACTGTTTGCTCCAACCAGTCAGACGCGGGGGGAGGAAGGAACAAGGAAAGATCGACGACGATGGATTGTCGGCGTTGCTGTTCCTCCTCCAGGCAGCCCAAGAATGCCTGGAGAGGAAACCCCTCCAGGACGATACGCATCACTGACTTCTCTATCCTCATGCTTCGGGAAGTCCGGCGAAGGGGACGATCACGATGCGGACAAACCACTGTCGTCGTTTCATCCCACGACTATGCCACGGAAGGTGGTCTGCTACAATGGAGAAAATGCGAAAAGGAGAGGCTGCCAGCGATGAAAAGCAGGATCAGGAATTCATTAGCAGGGGGGACAGATTTCAAATCTGTCCCCATGGCGAGTGTCCCCGTAGCCGTAGGGGCGGGTTTGAAACCCGCCCCTACACTGGTGATACTCCTCTTGTTGTTTTTTATCCTGGCCCCCCTGGCTCCTGCCGTCAGTTCCCCGGATCCTTTCTCCGGCGCAGGCGCAGTTTCTCTCGACTACCCATTGCAGTCAGGTTGGAATATGATCTCGGTTCCCCTGTACACCGACCCCAGCCCCGTGATCGTCTTCGCCTCCCTGCCGGGCAATTGGTCCCTTTTCTCCTGGGATGCGCAGGCGGGGTGCTACTTGGATAAAAACACCGCCACTATCACCCTGGGTCGAGGTTACTGGCTGAAGCCCGCTGGCGCGGGAGTGTGCCCGGTCAGCGGTCAGCCTAACACGCAAGAGTCCGTCTTGATACCCCTCGCTGTAGGATGGAACCTGATCGGCAATCCGTACACGAAAGCGATCCCCTGGGATCAAGTACAAGCCAGCCGGGATGGTGGGGAATGGGTAAACCTGAACCAGGCGGTAACGAACGGTTGGTTGCTGAACGTTGCCTATGCCTGGACCGGCCAGGAATACAAATCCGTCGGTCAGGGCAGCTCCTTCCAACCTCTAGCAGGTTATTGGTGCAAAGCCAAGGTCCTCGGGGTCACCGTCTCCTTCCCCCAGAATTTTAACTACAGTACTCTTTGGGGTGATCTGCACGCCCACACTTCCTACTCGGATGACGCGCGGATCCTGCAGTTGCTTCGCTACCACACGTCCTACCCGCCGGGAAAAGCGCTGGAATATGCCCGCGACACGAGCGTTCTGGATTTCGTCGGCATCACTGACCACGCCGAAGACCTCACCAGCGATGAGTGGGCCGACAGTAAGCAGATTCTGCGTGACTTCCAGGCGGCCAACCCAGACGGGCCGATCCCCTTCCAGGGGTTCGAATACACCAACTCCACCACCCTGCCGGGCCACGGCCACCGCTGTGTCCTCTTCCCCACACTGGAGGAGACCCAACTGCCGATCGCCCCAATCGGGTACGACCCGGTCAACTGCCCGGACCCGACTTTCCTTTGGTCGCAGTTGGGATCTCTCCCCTATCTGGATATCCCCCACCACCCGGCCAAGGGCTGGCACGAGACCACCCCCAACGTGTGGTGGTTCCATGCCGTTGATTGGGGTCTGCCCTACGTCAATGCCGCTCGGCAGCCGTTGGTCGAGATCTACTCGGTGCATGGCAACTCCGAGGTCGTGAACTGCGAGGAGCCCGTCTTCGATTTCCAAGTCGACAGCACGGTGGAAGCCGCCCTGCAGCTTTGGCTAGCTACCGGTAACCCCGGTTACAAGCTGGGCATCGTCGCCTCCACCGACAACCACCTCTCCCATCCCGGCGCAGTGGCCGAGATTGCCGACAACGTGGTTTCTATCCAGGGCCCCTACACTGGTGGCATTTTGGCTGTGCTGGCAAGCGAGAAGACCCGCCAGGCGATCTGGGAAGCAATTCAGGCCAAGCGTACCTACGCCACCTCGGGGCCTCGCATCGAGCTGCGCTTCACTGCCTCCGCCCTGGGGCAGAGCGTACCCATGGGCGGCACCCTGACAGTGGGTGCAGGCCAGATCCCCGTCTACTTCAAGGTGCAAGCGACTGGTGACACCGCCCCAGTAGCCAAGATCCAACTGCTGAAGAATGGACAGGTGCTGCACGAGGATATCACCGGCTTCGAATGGACCGACACTCCCACCGGGCCAGCCGCCTACCGGGTCAAGGTCTGGCAGGAGAATACCCCCCGCGTTGACGAGAATGACCCGGCCAAGACGGTAATGGCGCCGGAAAGAGCCTGGTCCTCCCCCATCTGGGTGGAGAAATAGCGCAGTGGGAAGGGTCATGTTAAAATTTAGCGCTCATTTACGCGTCTCGGGGGTGGTGCCTTCGGGCCTCCCCCAACTGCAAAAAGCAGATCCTGCGAGCGTGACCTGCAGATTCAGGAAAAATACAGCCAAGGGTGGGGCAGTAGGGCAATGCCTCAGACCATATAAGCAGCACAACCGGATGGAGGATCCAGAATGAAAGCGCTGACAACCCAGGACATTCGCAATGTGGCCGTTCTCTCCCACATGGGCGCCGGCAAGACCAGTTTGGTGGAAAGCCTGCTTTTTCTGACAGGTGTGACCTCGCGACTCGGTCGCGTGGAGGATGGCAATACCCTCTCCGACTCCGACCCGGAAGAGGTGCGCCGGCATTCCTCGATCGCTGCCACCCCCTTGTACTTTTATTGGCGCGAGCACAAACTGAACCTGTTGGACACTCCCGGCTTCCTCGATTTCATGGGTGAGGTCAAGAGCGCCATCCGTGTTGCCGACGCAGCCTTGCTTTTGGTTTCCAGCATCGCCGGGGTGGAAGTGGGCACCGAGCTCTACTGGCGCGCGCTGGAGGAAAGGGGAATCCCCCGTGCCTTCCTAGTGACCAAGTTGGACAAGGAGAATGCCGTCTTCGCCGGGACTCTTCAACAGTTGGAAGAGAACTTCGGTAAGGCGGTGACGCCATTGCAACTGCCCATCGGCAAAGAAGCCGGCTTCAAGGGTGTCGTCGACTTGCTCCGTATGAAAGCCCTGCTCTTTCAAGATGGCTCCGGCAAAGTAGAGGAAGGTGAGATCCCGGCCGAGATGGCCAAAGAAGCGGCCGTCTACCGCGAACGCCTGATGGAGGCGGCCACCGAAGGCGAAGACGCACTGTTGGAGAAATACCTGGAAGAAGGTGAGCTAACCCGTGAAGAAGTGCAACGCGGGCTGGGCGCGGCGATCAAGGCCGGCAAAATCTTCCCGGTGCTGATCACCGCAGCCGTACACAACTTGGGCTGCATTCCCCTGCTCGATTTCCTAGTGGACTTCTTCCCCAACCCAGCGGAGGTGGGTCCTGTCCTGGGAAGCAACCCCAAGAACGGGGAACCGGCCAGCCGCCTGCCATTGATGAATCAGCCCTTCTCCGCCTTCATCTGGAAAACGATGACCGACCCCTATGTCGGCAAGATCAGCTTACTACGCGTCTACTCCGGCGCCTTGCGCCCCGACTCCCGCGTTTGGAATGCTAACAAGGAGATGGAAGAGAAGGTGGCCACACCTTTCTTCCAGCGGGGAAAGGGGCAGGAAAACACGACTGAGATCATCACCGGTGACCTCGGGGCGGTCTCCAAGCTCTCCGAGACCAAGACTGGCGATACCCTTACCGACAAGGAACAGCCGATTCTCTTGGTTCCCACGGTATTCCCCAAGCCGGTCATCTCGGTAGCCCTCCTGCCCAAGTCGAAAGGTGACGAGGACAAGATCTCCACCGCACTAGCCCGGATGATGGAGGAAGACCCCACCCTGGCCGTCCGGCGTGACGCCGAAGTCGGCCAGACCATCCTCTCGGGGCTAGGTCAAGCGCACTTGGAGGCGACGTTAGAGCGGATGAAGCGAAAGTTCGCCGTGGATGTGGAGATGCAGGTACCGCGCGTCCCTTACCGCGAAACCATCCGCGTCAAAGTCAACGCCGAGGGTAAACACAAGAAACAGACCGGTGGGCACGGCCAGTTCGGCCACTGCTACATCGAGTTCTCGCCCCTGGAGCGGGGAAAGGGTTTCGAGTTCGAGAACCGCTCGGTGGGTGGGTCGATCCCCAAGCAGTACATTCCGGCAGTAGAGAAGGGCTTGCGCGAAGCGTTGGTCCGCGGCCTTCTAGCCGGCTTCCCAATGGTGGACTTCAAAGCAGCCGTCTATGACGGCTCCTTTCACCCGGTGGACTCTTCAGAGATGGCCTTCAAGATCGCCGCTTCCCTGGCTTACAAGAAGGGTATCATCGAGGCCAAACCGGTTCTCTTGGAACCGATCATGCAGGTGGAAGTGCTTGTCGGTGAAGCCTATATGGGTGAAATTATCTCCGACCTGAACTCCAAACGCGGCCGTATCTTGGGGATGGACTCCACCGGCCACACCCAGGTCATCAAAGCCCTGGTGCCGATGGCTGAGATGCTGACCTACGCCAACGACTTGACTTCGATCACCCAAGGGCGCGGTTACTACAAGATGGAGTTCTCCAGCTACGAGGAAGTGCCCAACCAGATCGCCGAGGGCATCATCGAGGGAGCCAACGCCGAGCGCGAACAGGAGAAGGAGTAGCCGAACCCTCGCCCAGGAGGCGCCATGCTGACCCATCGCCAAGCAGGGGTGCTGCTGCACCCCACGTCTCTTCCCGGTCCCTACGGGATCGGCACACTCGGCGCCGAGGCGCTGAGCGTTCTCGATTTCCTCCAGGAGGCGGGCCAGTCGGTGTGGGAGATCTTACCGCTCTATCCCACCGGCTACGGCGATTCCCCCTACGCCGCTTATTCAGCTTTTGCCGGTAACCCACTGTTGATCGACTTGGAGATCTTATCCCGCGAACAGGGGTTCCCATTGACGAAAGAGCCGATCCCCGATTTCTCCCCCGACCGGGTACAGTTCGAGCGCCTGATCCCCTGGAAGACCGAGCTCCTGGCTCGCGCCGCTCGCCACTTCGAGGTGAACGCCGGATCCCAGCTGCAAGAAGCCTTGCAGCGCTTCCGACGGGAGGAATGCTCCTGGCTGACCGATTACGCGCTGTTTCGTGCCTTAAAAGAAGCTCACGGCGGGGCGCCCTGGTTCGAGTGGGAACCGGAGTTGGTGGAACGGCGCCCTGATGCGCTGGATGCCTGGCGCGCGAAACTGGCCGAAGCCGTCTACGCCCAAGAGTACCAGCAGTTCCAGTTCTTCCGCCAATGGGGAGCCTTGCGCGAACATGCGCGGGTCAGGGGGATCACCCTGCTGGGGGACTTACCCATCTTCGTGGCCGAGGACTCGGCCGACGTCTGGGTACACCCCCACCTCTTCGACCTGGATGGGCGATACCGGGCGAAGAGCATGGCCGGCGTCCCCCCCGATTACTTCTGCCCTACCGGGCAACTTTGGGGGAACCCCCTTTTTTGTTGGGAGAAGATGGCCGAGGACGGCTTCCCCTGGTGGGTGGCGCGCATCCGGGCTACCCTGCGTACTGTCGATCTGATCCGCTTGGACCATTTCCGCGGCTTCAGTGCCTACTGGGCGGTGCCGGCTGGCAACCCCACCGCGGAAGTGGGGGAGTGGCGCAAGGGTCCTGGCGCCGCCTTCTTCCAAGCGCTGCAGGAAGCGTTAGGTGAACTGCCTCTGGTGGCCGAAGATCTCGGCTTCATCACCCCCGAGGTCAATGAGCTACGTGACCGTTTCGGCTTACCGGGGATGAAGATCCTGCAGTTCGCCTTCGCCAGCGATGCCAGCAATGGCTTTCTCCCCCACCATTACGAGGGGAACGCGGTGGTCTACACCGGCACCCACGACAACGACACCACCGTCGGCTATTTCCAAAAAGCCCCTCCGGCGGAAGTGGCCTTCGCCCGGCGTTACATTCCTTCCCTCGGCAGCGAGATCCACTGGGACTTGATCCGGCTGGCTTACCAGTCAGTGGCTCGCTTGGCTGTGATCCCTCTCCAGGATCTCCTCGACCTCGGTTCCGAGGCGCGCATGAACATGCCCGGAACCGGCCAGGGGAACTGGGCTTGGCGCTACCGCGCGGGAAGTCTGACCCCGCTTTTGGCTGCCAGGATGCGCCAACTGGTGGAGACCTACGGTCGCCGTGGTTCGGTCGCCTTTCGCCCCAAGCCCCTATCTATCCCCACTGAATCGCAAGTTTACCCCGATCCTTCGCCGTGAGGATGTGACGAACGATGAAACCCAAGCCCTATCTCGTCTGGTCCAAGCGGGAAATCGACCTGTCCGATCCCTGGCAGCGGAAATGGTACATCCAGCAGGTGCTCATTCATGGAAAGGAGGAGGATGTCGCGCAATTGGATTGGCAGGAGATTCGCCGTTGCCTTCCCGAACTGACGCTGCCGACCCACATTCGCCTCCTTTGGGAAACCTACTTTGCCAGTGACCGGTAAGGGACTCCTCTCTCCTCTGCAGAGACGGATCTTGGCTTGTCTAAGCCAGATTCCAGACTTGATTCAGTTCTATTTAACGGGGGGAACGGCATTAGCCGAGTTCTACCTGGGGCATCGCAAATCATTCGACCTTGATATCTTCACAGGAGAAGAGGGTTTGGTTCAACCGTTTTCCAGGCAGGCGGTCGGAGCGCTGAGGGGTTCAAATATTGTTGTCCAAGTTGTAAGACAGTTCGCTACTTTCGTTGAATTATCATGCATCGAACATGACGAATCGACTGAGGTACAGTTTGCCTTGGATTCTCCTTTCCATTTGAACCCGCCAGATAACTCGGAGTACGGAATCCAGATCGCCAGCTTCGCTGACTTGGCAACGGACAAACTGCTGGCTTTCACAGGACGGATGGAGTCGCGCGATGCGGTCGACCTCTTCTTCCTTATGAAGGATGCGAATCTGGAGGCTTTCTTTGCGATGGCTCAGCAGAAAGACCCGGGGTTCGACCATTATTGGTTTTCCATGGCCTGCGCTAAAGTGCAGGAATTCCCTGATGAGTTGGACCGCTGGCCTGTAGAAATGCTGATCCCTTTGGATATTGGGCAGTTGAAGGCCATGTTTCTAGGCCTTGGTCAGGACTACCTACGGGACATCAAGAGGGCCAATCAATCCAGTGGCTGAGGCCACGAGACTCTGAGCGGACATCGCAGGACCGCAGAAGCCCTCCTCGCTCTCGCTCCTCGATCCTCACTGCTTTGCCCGCCGCCGGAATGAGCTCGGGCGACTTTCCTTCCCTCCCCCCGTCCCTGTAGAATGGCTCATTCATGCAGTATGCTTGAGGGGTAATTTCACCGAATGAAAGGAGAGAAGGCGATGAGCAGCAAGTTCGAGCAAATCGAGGAGAAGTTTCTGGATGCCGTCTTCACCCTCTATTCCTTGGACTATGATGAGGAAGAAGGGGTCGTTGTGATCCAGTTGGAAGATGCCGAACCTTTGGAGATTCCGGCTGAGGAGTTTTTGAACGCCGACTCGGAAGATCTGGCCGAACGTCTAGCCAACTACACCTTGGAAGCCTTAGAGCAAGGCTATGATGATGAAGAGGAGGAGGGGGAGGAACCCGAGGAAGACAAAGAGCGGGACGAGGAAGAGGAAGGTGGGCAGCGGCGAAAATAGTCGCCGGTGACAGTCATGGCGTGAGCGCTTCCCGGCGCAGGAGGTCGATGGCTTCCTGGGCTGTTTGCACAGCCCAGATGCGGATCCCTTGCGCCACCATTCTGGCATCGGCAAAGTTTTCGCTGGGGCAGAGGAAATCTGATGCGCCTGCTCTCTCGGCAGCGACCACCTTCTGTTCCACCCCGCCGATCGGCCCCACCTTTCCCTCGGCATCGATCGTCCCGGTGCCAGCGATGGTTCGGCCCCGAGTGAGGTCTTCCACAGAGATACGGTTATAGAGGGTCAGGGTAAAGATCAGACCTGCTGAGGGGCCACCGACGATCTTCTGCGGCCGGATGGAAACGGGAAAGGGAGTCTCCACGCGCAACCCCGCCGTCTGCGCGAGAATCCCGATGCGGGGAGGGTCGCCCGGCTCACTGCCGGGTAGAAGGCCGGTCTGAATGTTCACGCTCCCCTGCCCACGTAGCACGGTGAGGCTCACGGCGCTGGAGGGGGAATGGGTGCGCAACCCTGCAAGCAGGTCTTCCACAGTGGCGATGGGTTGTCCATCGAGGCCGGTGATGATGTCCCCGGCTTGAAGGCGGCCCGTTGCGGGACTCTCCGGCAGCACGGCCCGCACCCCAGCGCCGTCGCCCGTCAAGGATGCCTCGTAACCGGCCAGGTGGAAAGCCACCAGGGTAGCGTTCAGTTGGCTCTCCTCCAGGGCTTGGAAGTTTACCTCCATCATCTGCTGGGGGGTGGTGTCGGGGGGGACCACCTGCTCGGGAGGGATGATGCGTACTGACGGATCCCAGATGGCCAAAAGACGCTGGCCAAGGAGGATGGGGGTCTGGTTGATTACGGAGGTCAGCAAGAAGTGACCGGCCTTCTCCTGGGAGTGGGAGGGGTCGACGATGATCATCGGCTCTACCGCCAAAACCAGCCCCGGCATCTCCAATCCTTCGGCCAGGGGGACGATCCCCGAGGATAAGGCAGCCAAAAGGAAAAGCAGGAAAACGGTCACGCCCACCAGCGCTTTCTTTCGCGGACCCCTCGCCTTGGCTCTTGTCGGTTCTTCATCGTGAGGATCGGGGGCCACAGGGGCAAAGCTCAGCCAGATCAACAGACCTGCCAGCAAGAAGAGAGCTAGGCCCAGTTCCAGGCTGAAGCGCGCGTGCAGGAAGATCAGGATGAGAGCCCAGCCGGCCAGGGCAAGAGCGTACGCGCGGCCTAACAAGGAGGCCAGGCGAAGCGCAGCAGGGGGTGGCATCCAAGAAGCCAGCAAGACACGCGCCAGGCGCCCCCCGTCCAGCGGATAGCCTGGGGTCAGGTTCCCTACGGCAACCAGCAGATTGAAGAGAGCCAGGAAGATCAGCCACTCGTTTAGACCCAAGGCCAACTGGAGATTCCACAACAGGTAGCAGATCGCCGCCAGCGCCAGATTGGTGAAAGGGCCGGCCAGCGCAACCAGCGCCTCTCGCCAGGGTGAGTCGATGGCCGGTAGGCATTGAGCGGCATCCCCGAAGAGAGAAACAGGAACCGTGATTCGCTGGGTGAAGTGACTGCCAGAGGATACCCAGCGGTGCACCCAGGCGTGTAGGAAGAGAGAGCCAAGGATGCCGGCCAAGGCTGCGATGCCCCACCCCCACGCCTCCCAAGAAGGGACAGCGGGGGCTAGGATCGGCACCCAAAGCGTGGCAAAGGACCACACCAGCAAGGGACCAGCCAACAGCCAACTGGGGTGAAGAACCAATCGCGGTGAGTGCATCGACAATCATCATAGCAGGTTGCATTGATACATTCGGCCGGGGATTTCTGTGTTATTGTATAGATGATATGTTGGAGACCGAGGAAGAATTGCTGGAGCACGAGAAGGACCGAAGCTGTGCGATCTGCGGACGAGCGGTAGGCTCCGAGGGGCGCCGGTTCAAGGGGCGGTGGTTCTGCCCGGCTCACCTGGACAAGCCGGCCCGTCACCGCAGTGGGGTGTGGTGGGCCGGATTGGCCCAGTTGGGTGCTCTCCTCGCCTTGGTGCTCTTGTTGGAAGTGTTCCTGGCTTTTATCCCGGTACGCCTGGAGGGAACCTGGCTGATTGTCGCCGGGATCCTTCTGGCCTTGGTCCCGGCCCTGCTCTGGCTGGGCTTCTTCTACCAACAGGACCGGTTGGAGCCGGAACCCAAAGGGTACGTGCTGGGCGTCTTCGTCCTGGGAGCGTTGTTGGCCGCGGCAGTGGGGTTGCCGCTGGTGCGAGACGTCTTCCGCGTGGGCGACTGGTTCAGCCAGGGTCCCCTCACCACCTTGGCTGGCTCGATCCTGGTGATCGGCTTTTCCCAGGAGTTCCTGAAATACGCCGCCGTCCGTTACAGCGTCTTTGGCCTTGCCGAGTTCGACGAACGGACCGATGGCATCATCTACGGCACTGCGGCTGGGCTCGGCTTCGCCACCATCCTGAACCTTGATTTCATCCTGGGCAGTGGTGGGTTAAACCTGGACGTCGGCGTGATCGCCGTCGTGGTGACCGCCCTCGCCCAAGCTTGCTTTGCCGGGATCAGCGGTTATTTCCTGGGTCGGGCCAAGTTCGAGCACCGCCCTTGGTGGTGGCTGCCCCTAGGCCTCACCTTGGCTGCTTTTGGGAATGGCCTCTTCACCTTCCTGCGTGGGGAGGTCGGTCGCAGCGCAATCAGCCTGGAGGGCGGAGGCGGCTTCAGCCCCTGGCCTGGCTTGCTCTTGGCCACGGCCGTCACCTTGGTGGTCTTTCTGCTGCTGAACTGGTTGATCCGCCGGGACATCGCCGTGACCTTGAAGGAGATCTCCCACCAATGAGACGCGCGGCTGGACAGAGGCTGGCCGATGGTCTAGTGATCCTTTTGGTGATCCTCGCCCTGGCGGGAGGATGGGCGCTGAAAGCCTCCGCCGAGAACCGGACAGCGCCTTATCTCTTGGATGGATTGCACCTCAACCTGCCTTCCGGGGGGCGCATCGCCGGCATGGAAAATGGCGTACGATCGGTCGAACTAGCCGGTTCCTTTGGCGCCACTCGCTTCGAGGTTCGAAACCA
Organism: Coprothermobacterota bacterium; assembly: GCA_026389425.1. GTDB lineage: Bacteria > Caldisericota > JANLFM01 > JANLFM01 > JANLFM01 > JAPLHV01. Next base: position 1,015 of record JAPLHW010000172.1, on the reverse strand, counting down.
GCCCTTGCAGGGGGTCACATCGATTCCCCAGGCGTTGCTCGCCGCATCCGACGCCTTGACCCTGGAACGCGCCCGCACCTTTACTGCCTACCACATACTAGTGGTCGACGAGACGTCTCTGCTGGGAGAAATAGGGTTACTCGTCTCTTACGTCTTCGTCGAGGAGGATCTCAATGCGCTCAGCCAACAGCCGCCAGTGGTCATGCGGGGCGAAGACCGCCTCTCTTTGCTAGCCGGTCATCTTCTGATCTTCTCCGTGCAGGCTGAACAGTCGCGTTTCGCTGCCGCGCAAGTACAATTTCAGGCTCTGTGCGATTCAGCTTGGCTGGAAGGAGGGGATTAGGTGATGCTGCGAAAAGGTCTCGTCTGGATGATTTCCCTTGGCCTGAGTTTGGTTCTTCTTTTGTCAGCCATTGTCCCGGCGATCGCCCTGGATCGAAAAGTGCGGTTAGCCATCTTGAAAAGTGTTGTGCAGATCGGCCCCGTCCTGGAGCGCGGGGAGGGAAGCCAAGCGGAGTTGATACCGATCCCCTGGGGCTCGGGGACGATCCTTTCCAAAGACGGCCTGATTCTCACCAATCAGCATGTGGTGGACAGCAGCGACCTGGAGCAGGATCTGCCCACGGGAACGCGGATCATGCCCGACACTATGGCCATCTATTTGACCCAGCGTTCCGATCGCCCCCCTGTGCTCTCCTACCTGGCTACCGTCGTTGCCCAGTCCAGCCAGCGCGACCTGGCTGTGGTCCGGGTGGACCGCAACCTGAAGGGTGAGCGAATCGACAGCAGCAAGCTGAACTTGCCCGCCGTGGGATTTGGCGATTCTGATTTGCTGGAACCGGGCGACAGCCTCTACCTTTTCGGGTTCCCGGGGATCGGCGGGGACACGATCACCTTCACCGCCGGCGTGGTGAGCGGCTTCACCTATCAACGAAACTTGGGCTATCGCGCCTGGATCAAGACCGATGCCACCCTCGCCGGGGGAAACAGCGGCGGCGCCGCGGTCAGCGATGAC
>JAPLHW010000143.1 GCA_026389425.1 Coprothermobacterota bacterium | reverse complement strand
ATTCTCGCCTCGCCCCAACCCCTCCAGGAACTCAAAGCACTGATGACACTGGTTACACTGATACTCGTAAATCGGCATACTCTTTCACCTACGCTTTATCCAGTCGCCTAACGGCTCTTTGGCCGTCTCCCCCTCCAAGTTGGCAATTCTACCACGAACCAGCACTCTTTCAATGCGGCCGCAGATCTCCCGCCCGGCAAACGGCGTGTATTCTCCCTTGGAAACCAGATCCTCAGCCCGGATATTCCAGCGAGCCCGGGGGTCGAGCACGACCAGGTCAGCATCAGCCCCGACGGCTAGCCGTCCCTTGTGCGGGGAGAGCCCATAAAGCTCAGCCGCCCGCCCGCCCGTTGCCTCCAGGAAGCGCTCCAGAGAGAGGCGCCCTTTTACGTACCCCTCCTGCCAGAGCAAGGGGAGAAGGGTTTGCAGCCCGGGGATCCCGGCGTAGGCGTCGAAGAAGTCGGGAGTCTCTTTCTCCTCGGGGTAGCGGCACGAGGCGTGGTCGGTGGACACAAAGTCCAGCACCCCGTCGCGCAAGCCCTGCCAGAGCATCTCTTGATCCCATTGGGTACGCACTGGCGGAGTTGTCTTCATACGCGCTCCCCAGTGAATGAAGTCTTGCTCGGTAAGGAGAAGATACTGCGGGCAAGTCTCCGCAGAGACCGGCAGCCCTTTCGCTTTCGCCTCGGCGATCAGCTCCATCCCGACGCCGCTGGAGAGGTGGACGATGTGTAGGTGGGCGCCGGTTTCCCGCGCCAACTGCAAGGCGGAAGCCACCGCTACCCACTCTGCCACCGCCGGCCGGGAGTTCAGGTAGTCGCGCCAACCGACCCCTCCTCTCTGTTGTACGCCACGGAGGGATTCTTCGACGATATCGCGATCCTCGGCGTGGAAAGCCACCGGCAAGCCAAGGTGGGCCGCTTTGGTCATCACCGCGCGCATCTCACTACTGCTTACGCGGGGGTAGGTCTCCATCCCAGAAACGCCATAGACCTTGAACCCGACCACCCCCAGCAAGGCCAGGGCAGTCATCGTTTCACCGTAGGAGCCGTCCTGCACTTCCTCGCCGGTGACCCCGCCCCAAAAGGCATAGTCCACCCAGGCTTTGCCGCGTACTACCTCCCACTTGGCTAGCAGACCTTGCGGCGTGCGACAGTTGGGCAGCGACGTCTCAGGCATGTCGATCACCGTGGTGACTCCACCGAGGGCGGCCGAGGCGGTGCCGCTGGCGAAATCCTCGCGCCAGGTGAAACCCGGATCGTCGAGATGGACGTGGGGGTCAACGGCTCCCGGCAGGAGGAGCCGGCCGGAAAGGTCCCAGGTTTCATCCACAGGGACGGCTGTCAGATCGCCCAAAGCCAGGATTCTCCCCTCCCCGATGAGCAGGTCGGATTCCTGCCAACGACCCTCCAGCGGTAGCTTCGCCTTAGTAAGTTTGAGCGTGTGGGTCGATCCCATCTCCTTGTTCCTTCCTGCCGCCGCGCCGCCGCTTTCCCCGCCGGCGTTTCTTCTTTTCCACCTCCCTTGCTATTACCGGGTGAGCTTCTTTTTCAGGGGAGGAGAGTGGTTCCTGGCGGCTGGGGCGCTGTCCTGAGGGCTTGCCCCGTTCCTTCAATGGCTTGACGCGTTCGCGAACTGGTTTGGGTTGTTCCCCGGCTGCTCCCTCCTGCTCGGCGGAGCGCTTTGGACGGGGTTCATTAGATTTTGGTGCTTGGAGGGAGACGGCGGCTCGGTCATAGGCGCCTCCGGGGCGCAGCCGTTGCTCCCCACTCCCCTGGTTGTCCCCCCGGCTGCCTGATCTCTCAACCGGTTTACCTCGGCTTCGCTCGGTGTTCTCCGGGGTCATCGGAGGCACCCGGCGCATCCCCTCCTCCAGGCTTCGCTCCAGCTCGGGGCGCTCCCCCGGCAGCCACACTTCGTCGGCCAGGCATTCCACCCGTGCGTCGCTCTCCAACACCACCGTCACCGATTCCTTCAGCGCGTTCAACTCGATCACGCGACCCTTCCCCTTCACCGTCATCACCGTCGTACCCTCGCGCGGAAGACGGGAACGGGCTTCACGGTAGGTATCGTGCTCGTAACGCAAGCAGCACATTAGTCGGCCGCAGATTCCGGAGATCTTCAGCGGGTTGAGGGCTAAGGATTGATCTTTGGCCATCTTGATGGTCACCGGGGCGAATTCCTTGAGGAAGGTATTGCAGCACAAGGTCCTGCCGCAGATTCCCAATCCGCCGTAGAACTTGGTCTCGTCGCGGGCTCCGATCTGCCACAGCTCCACGCGGCAGTGAAGGGTAGAAGCCAGATCGCGTACCAGGTCACGGAAATCCACGCGGTTGTCGGCGGTGAAATAAAAGATGTATTTAGAGCGGTCGAAGAGGTACTCAGCGGAGACCAGGTTCATCGGCAGGTTGTGCTCTTGAACCTTCTCTTTGGCGACATGGTAAGCTCGCTGTTCGTCCTCTCGATTCTCAGCTTGCCGCTCTTTGTCTCTCTCGGTGGCCAAACGGGTGACCCGGGGCAGTTTTGCTCCTCCGGAGGAGGCAGCATCACCGGGGGGAAGCGGCTCGTGTGGGCTGCCGGTTACGGTGCCCATCTCGATTCCTCTCCCCGTCTCCACAATCACCTCGTCCCTCAGCATTAGCTCCAGAAGGCCGGCGTCGAAATATTGCACGTGGCTCATCTCCTGGATTTTCACGCCGACGATTTTCAGATTCGGCACGTCTTTCCTCCAGTTTGTTCAATCCGCACTGCGTGGGTCCCAGTGCATTTGATTCCCTCGTGACCTTCCTCGGCTGACCCCACTCTCAATTCCCTTGTTTTAAGGTTGGCCCAGTATCCTCATGAAGAACTCGGGATGTCCCGGAAGTGCTCAATTGAAAGAGCAGCACGGGGAGAAGCATGCCCATATTCACTGGGCTGGTGGTGAGTCCCAAGACATCCTCGATCAGACGGCAACCGCTAGCCCAAACAACATAAGACCGGCGCGTGGCGATCTGCGCCAGATGCTGTGTTTGGTCGGTATTGATGACAGCTTGCGGCTCAATACACCATAGGCTTAAATCGCGCCAAGCGCAATAAAGGGTACGCAGAAAATCGACCGCAGCGCGTTTATCCTTCTCTTTCAAGATGGCGTCGCTTTGGTCAAAGGAAGGAGTACCGGCAGCGACCTCCCAAGAGATCTCCAGGTAGCGCCGGCGTCTCTTCCAGGCCTCCGGCTCATTCCAACGCAAAGCTTCCCCCATGCGCCCGCCGGCAACGCGTGCCAACAGCTCCGGCTCAGGAAGGGCGTCTCCCCTCGAGCGAAGCGAAGAGCCTACCCCGCGTGCTTCTAGGTGAGCGGTCAGGTCCACCCGCGAAAGGTAGCCGAAGGGTATCTCCAAGCAGCGGGAGCGAATGGTCGCCGGCAGAGCGTCAGGCCGTGCGCTGACGAGAATGTTCACCACCGCCAGCGGCGGCTCTTCCAGCAGCTTTAAAAGGGAAGCGCAAGCTTCGGCGGTGAGACGATCGGCCTGGTCGATCACATTGATATGGTAGGGAGAAAGGATGGGGCTCATCATGCTGGATTTCCGCAGGTGGCGGGTCTCCTCGAGCTTGATCGATTCATCGCCCAGGGAAAGCAAGCGCAAGTCGGGGTGCGTTCCAGCCTCGACCAGGCGGCAAGAGGGGCATTGACACCCATCGATCGCCTTTGGGCAAACCAAAGCTCGGACGAAAGCGCGAGCCATGAGCATCTTGCCGACCCCCTCCGGGCCGAAAAAGAGGTAGGAGTGCGAAGGGGTTCCTCGCGCTGCTCGCACCAACAGCTCTTTGACCCGCGTGTGCCCAACAATGGCAGAAAAAAGCTCACTCATCGAACTAGCAGCGGATAGTGCATGGTGCATAGCGGATAGTTCATCCGTTCTGTGTACTATCCCCTGTCCACTATCCACTAGCTCAGATCGCTCAAACACGCTCAAAATAGTCGATCGGCACCACGAAGATCGTGGCTCCCCCGATCTCCACCTTCATCGGGTAGGGGATGTAACTGCCGGGAGCGCTGGGTGCATAAGGGGCCGGGTTGATGAAGTGTTCCCGCTTATGGCAACGCTCGCGAACGACAGAGAGGATCTCTTCCACTTTGTCATCATCCACCCCGAGGAAGATGGTCGAGTTCCCTTCCCGCAGGAACCCTCCAGTGGAGGCCATCTTGGTGGCGCGATAACCTCTCTGTGTCAGAGTGGAGAGCACGGTCTCAGCGTCCTTATCCTGGACGATGACGATCATTAGCTTCATGCGTGTACCTCCTTCATTCCGTGGTAGGTTCTTCGCTGCGCTCGAGGGGAGGCGGACAACCGTGGGGGTTTTGCTCAAGAAGATGCAGAACCCAGTGCCAAATGCGCCCCAAGACTTCTTCGGCTCGGCCCTCCCCTGAGACGATACGGATCCGTTCCGGGTCACGGATGGCCAAAGCCAAGTAGGCACCTCGCACCTTCTCCTGCAGGCCAAGCCCCTCCGCCTCCAAGCGATCGCCGGCGGTCCGCTCCAGCGCTGCGTTGGGTTCCATATCCAAGACCACCGTGAGGTCGGGCTGCAGTCCCCCACTGGTGAAGAGGCAAGTCCGCTGTACTTCCTCGTAGGGGAGGCCGTGCCCCCAGCATTGGTATGCCAGAGTGGAGTCGTGAAAACGCGTACAGATTACTACCTGCCCACCTTCCAAGGCGGGCATGATCTTCTCGGCCAGATGTTGGGCACGGTCCGCCAAATAGAGAAGCATTTCCGCCATCGGCGAGAGCTCCAGATTCGCTGAGTCCAAGAGGATGCGGCTGATCTGGGAACCGATACGGGTGGCGCCCGGTTCGCCGGTAACCAGGACAGGAAATCCCAACTCGCGCAGTGGGGCGGCCAGCAACTGGGCTTGGGTGCTCTTACCGCACCCGTCGATCCCCTCCAAGGTGATGAAGAGACCCCTCATGGCTCGGACTCCGCCGGGAGGATCACGACGTGACGGTTAGGTTCCTCGCCGCGGCTTTCCGAGCGCATGCCGTAGTGCTCGGCCATTTGGTGTTGCAGGCGGCGGATTTGGGGCGCCTCGGCTTGAAGATCCACCGGCTGTCGGCCACGGGCGGCTTTCATGATCATTTCCTCAGTTCTCTCCATCAGCTTGAAGTTCCATTCCCGGGGTGACCGGAGGTCCTCCGGCATCCCGTAGAGCCGCCGGAGAAAGGCGCGGATCTGCTCGCTGGTGTTGTTGCGTAATACGTAGACGGGAATATTCTGTCCCTGGGCTTGAGCTAATAGGTAAGGCTGGCGCTTCTCTTGTGACTTCACCGTCACCACCACCTGGGCATCATTGAGGTTGCGGGTCACGGTGATTGGAAGACCGAGGTCCTGAATCCCTCGCTCGATCCGGCTACGGGAGATGGCGAAAGCGTAGATCTGGATAGGGGGACCTCCGGTCGCCCCAGTCTTGCGCAAGCTTTCCGCTTCCTTCTTTTCCCCGATCTCCTCAGATTTTTGGTGAGCGCGATCGACGGTTTCTTGCAGCTCGCGAGCCCGCTCCGGCGAGCGCGAGCGGATCTCCGGGCGGGGCAGCACGTTGCGCAGCATGGAATCGACCGTCGCCGCCACGTCCATGTGAATGGCCACCGTCTCCCTGTCTTTCATCTCCACCAGGATGTCGAAAGTCGGCGGGGCGCGACGCTCCAGCACGGTCTTTTGGGTGCCGCGGTAGCGGGCTTCCTCGTCAGAGAGGGTTACCGCTTGGATCCCTCCAATCAAGTCGGAGAGGGTGGGGTTCTGAGCCAGGTTCTCCAGCGTGTTCCCATGCGCTGTAGCCACCAGTTGCACGCCGCGCTCGGCGATAGTGCGGGCGGCCATCGCTTCCAGCTCCCGGCCGATCTCATCGATAATGATCACCTCAGGCATATGGTTCTCCACTGCCTCGATCATCACTTCATGCTGGAGTTCTGGGCGTGGCACTTGCATGCGCCGAGCGTGACCGATAGCCGGATGTGGGATGTCGCCATCGCCGGCGATCTCGTTGGAGGTGTCCACGACGATGACTCTTTTATTCAGCTCATCGGCCAAGACACGTGCCATCTCCCGCAGGAGAGTGGTCTTACCGACTCCGGGCGGTCCCAGGATGAGGATGCTTCGTCCGGACTCGGCGACGTCGCGGAGGATCTCCACGGTGCCGAAGACGGCGCGCCCGACGCGACAAGTCAGGCCGATCACTTCCTCGCTGCGGTTCACCAGGCTGGAGATGCGGTGCAGCGTGCGCTGGATGCCGGCACGATGATCCAAGCCGAATCTGCCGATGCGTCCCACCACGTAGGTGAGGTCAGCGAAGTCCACAGGGTCATCGCTTGTGTAAAAAAACTGGTTGGGGAAACGTGCTTCCGGCAGGCGCCCCAAATCCAAAACCACTTCGATCAGGTCGTTGAGTTGCTCGAACTGCAGCAAACGATCACGTACCCGCGGTGGGAGGACCTGTAGGAGTTCCCCCAGATCATCGACAATACTTGCTGCCGCAGGCTTTAATCCTTTATTCACTTGGGATGGCCTCCACGGTGACTCCTTGCTTCATTCTACCATAAGGAGCGGCTTGCTTTCCCTCACCCCTCTGCCTCGAACAGGGAGAAGCTCTCCTGGCGGTGGAGGGCATCTTCCACCTGTTCCACGACCCGCTCCAGGTCTGCCGAGGAACGGACGAAATCAAGACCTTCCGTCTCGATGGTCAGGAGCGGGCCACGGCGAAATCGGCAAGCCCACTCCTCGTAGCGACGGTTTAACAGAGACAAGTAGTTCAAGCTGACGGATTGTTCGTACTGGCGGCCGCGCAAGCGCATGCGGCCCAGCAGCGTCTCCGGCTTGGCTCGCAGGTAGACCACCAGGCGAGGTTGCTTCAGGCGGCGCAGCGCCAGGTGGTAGAAGCGACGGTAGGTGTTCCAGTCGCGCGCGTCTAAGATTGAGTAGGCGAAGACCTCGGCATCCTCATAGATGGTGCGGTCCAGCAAGGCCGGCGTCTCACGTTGTTGGAGGCGCAGGTGTCCCTGGTAGCGCTCCAACAGGAAGTGCATCTGGGAGTGGATCCCCCAACGGGTGGGTTCCAGGTAGTAGTCGGTCAAGAAAGGGTTGGTCATCTCCGGCTCCTTGAAGAGGACCCAGCCCCAGCGGGCGGCGAGGATCTCACTGAGGGTCGACTTCCCCACCGAGATGTTCCCCGCGATGGCCACGAAGGGCGCCGGCGGTGGTAAAGACCTCATCGCAGGGCGCTCCGCACGACTTGCAGGATAGCTCGTTTGTCCGTCTCGCGGTTGACGAAATCAAGGAAGGTGGTGTCAATCGGCAGGAGAGGGGCTTGTTGAAAATCCTGGAAGAACTGCTGGTAGGCCACCCGCAAGGCATCCTCGTAGGAATCGCTGATGGAGCTCTCGGCTTGGCGACCGCGGCGGCGGATTCGTTCCATCAAGTCAGCCAGGGGAGCGTCCAAGTAAAGGATCAGGTCGGGTTGTTCGACAAAGGGCAGCATCTCCCCGATCACCCGATCGTAGAGGTCTTTGTCCCTCCCTTGCAGATTGAGGGCGGCGAAGACCAGGTCTTTCTGGAAATAGAAGTCGGAGACGACCGTTTGGGCTTGCCTCAGTTTCTGCAAGCGTTTCTGTTTTTGGAATCGTTTGACCAAAAAAAAGAGCTGGGTTGGGAAGGCGAAGCGCTCGCTGTCCAAGTAAAAATCAGCCAGGTAGGGGTGCCGGTCAACCGGCTCGAAGAACGGCTTCATGTTCAATTCCCACGAGAGAAGCATGGTGAGGGAGGTTTTTCCCACCCCGATAGGACCCTCAATGGCGATATGGGCAAACTTCTTTTCTTCCGGCATTCCAGACATTCTAGCAAAAAAAACCCCACCCATCGGCGGGGCGGGGAATGATACGGAAGTACAGGCTTAGGGGGTTATACCCAATAGAAGTGGTGCAGGACCGCGTCGTATTCCTGCTGAAGGCGACGGAGGTGGCCTTTCTCGAACTCTATCAAGCGCTCCAGCGTTTTCCCTGCCTCCTCGTCGGCGACCTCTTCACGGAAGGAAGTGTAGAGATCGACTGATTCTTTCTCGGCGCTGATCCCCACGCTGATCGCTTCCAGGGCAGACGCCCCGTCGAAGACGGCTTGCTCGGGGAAGGAGTAATCCAGGCGGCAGCAAGCCGTCTCTTGGTCGAACTTCTTGCCGCCGGTCTCTTTGGCGTACCACCTCTTCAGCACCTCCAGGTGGTCTTCTTCCTCGCGGGAAAGCTCCATGAATTTGCTTTTGCCTGCTGTGTTAGTAATCCGTACAGCAATCTGACGGTAGAAATCCGCGGCAGCGACCTCTTTCAACATAGCAGTCTCCAATAGGTTAACGTTCGACATCTCGTGGCCTCCTTTCGAGGTTTCTTATACTCTTACCAAATCCTCTTCTTGCTTATTCCCACTTTCAAAGGGTTGTATGCGTTATCAATGAGCTACAGGTTCTATAATAGCTTACCAGGGTCATTTTGGTGATGGCCCAAATCAAAGGTGAAGGAGAAACGAACAATGCCCTGCAAGAGGCCAGCCAAGGAAAGCACTGAGAAGAGCAATGCGGAAGTGGCGGTAAGCCAAGCCACCCCCTCCAAAAAGAGGAAAGCAGCGCTCAAGGCGGGGACCAGGTTGAGTTGCCCCGACTGTGGGCTAGTTGTGGTGATCGAGGAAGCCTGCTCCTGTGACGAACCCTGTGACTTGATCTGCTGCGGGAAGCCCTTAAAGGCCGTGAAGTAGAGCTCCAGTCAACTGGTAATGGCGCGGTGACCGTAGGCTCCCAGTCCGGATTCGCACGATAGGGGGGGCGTAATGGCGCTTCTCTTGAGCCGTAGCGTGGTAGAAAGTCTCTTGACGATGCCTTTGGCAATGGAGGCGGTGGAAGATGGCTTTCGCCGGCTAGCCGAAGGAGGGGTGGAGATGCCGCAGCGGGCAGTGACCGTGGTTGCCCCCTATCACGGCACTCACCTGTCGATGCCGGTATTCGTGGACGGTGACCCCGGGGCACTG
>JAPLHW010000013.1 GCA_026389425.1 Coprothermobacterota bacterium | reverse complement strand
GCTCCTAGATAATGTAACTCGGTCAGGTTGGCAAGTGTTTTGCGGCAAGCTAAGTCTTTGGAATAAATTGAATCTGGAATATTATCAATCAGGGTGCGCAACAGCGATCGCTCATTTTGCAGCGCTTCCTCTGCCCGCTTGTGTTCGGTGATGTCGCTCAGATAGCTCATGATGGCTGGCTTGTCTTCCCAGGAGATCAGCACCGAGTTGATCTCTGCCCATCGGATCGAGCCATCCTTGTGGATCGTGCGGAGCGGATAGACAACCGTAGAAACCTCGCCGCTCAGCCGTTTCTGGTAGCGCTCGGCCACCAGCAATCGGTCATCGGGGTGGATGAATTCAACAAAGGGTCTGCCGATCCCCTCCTCGAGTGAATAGCCGAGCAGCTTACTCGCCTTGGGATTGGCGAACTTCAGCGCCCCGTCCTGAATGACGATGATTGCCTCGTTGGCATTCTCTACCAGCGCCCGGTACTTCTCCTCACTCTTCTGCAGCGCGCGCTCCGCCCGCTTGAGCTCGCTAATGTCCCAGAATGTGCCGAGAATACCGATCACCTCGCCGGATTGGTCCCGGAAGAGCGATTTGATCGTTTGGCCGTGGTGTTCCTGCCCGTCCTTGACGTAGCGTCCCTCGATGGTCTCCGAGAGACCGGTTTCCAGGATGCGCAGGTCTTCCGCCCGGTACTTTTCCGCCAGCTCTCGCGGGTAGAGGTTGAAGTCGCTCCGGCCCAGGATCTCGCCGGTCTTCATACCGTGATTCGCGGCGTAGCTCTCGTTACAGGCCAGATAGGTTAAGTCACGGCCTTTCAGAAAGATCTTAAAGGGTAGGTTTACAGCGAGGAGTTTTTCCCAGCTTTCCTCCCAACCAGCCGTCAATTTCTCCGGATGTGGCATCTAATCAGCTTGCAACGGCAACAGCATGTCTAGTCTCCATTCAATCATACCCTGGAGTTATGGGGACAGATTTGAAATCTGTCCCCATAACTCCGATTCCTTGCTATGCTTTGGATTGTATCGTCTCGATCGAGCGAAAGATAGCAGCAGATCTTCGAATTTTCCGTCAATAGCGACCAGGGCGGCATCGTCCCCATCCAGGGGCAGAATACCCTCCGCGTTCCGCAGCAGATCGGGATATTTCGGGACATAATACTATTTTCTTGACTGTACCATTCGCTTTCCTTACTCTTTCCCCATAATTCGCATAGTCGGAAGTGTTGTTCCTGGCAATCCTCACCACATCACACAGCGTGGCATGCGCTCGATGGACGAGAAGATAACGATCCCCTGGTCGTTGTGTGCAAGAAGCGACCCGGACAGGGCAGCCAACAGGCGATGAAGCACTCGTTGAAAAGCTGGAGGAGCTGACCAACCACCCTCGAGTCTTAGGAAACGCAGCGGGCTGCAGAAAGAGAAGAATAGTAGCGTTATTCCCCATAAACCGGAGGCCATTCCGTAGTAAACTTGTTTTGATCGCTACTGGGGAGATGAGGCGCACAGAGTCAAAAAAGGAGGTTCCAAGGTGAGCAACTTACGGCATGGGTTAAGAACTAATATAGGGAAGAATGAACTCGTGAAGAGGTTGATCAAGCAAATTGCCGTGTTGACATGGGTGTTATTTTTGGTGTGTGGACTCTGCCTACCGGGAGCAGCCTTGGCCCAGGGAGAGGCCTTGGAAACCGCGGGAATCCAGGCGAGTGACTTGGAGAAGGGCTCGGTGGATGTTCAGTCCGAGTCTGCAGACTTGGTAGTGGAACAATCCTTGCGGGCAGCCCGGGCCAGCCTCCAGAGCGTGCCTGGAGGTGAAACGGAGTCCCCGGGTGAAACGCTGGCTGGCGCCACTCCGGCAACCTGGACCAACCTGAACCCAGCCAACCCCCCGGCAAACCGCTATGGGTTCGGCATGGTCTACGACGACGCCGCCGACAGGACCATCGTCGTCGGGGGGCTTGGCCCCCAGCTACGCACCGATACCTGGGCCTACGACTACACCACAAACACATGGACCAGCCGTATTGCTGTCAATCCTTTTGCATTACGTTTTGGTTTCGCCCTGGCTTACGATGCCTCCGCCAACAAGGTGATCCTCTTCGGGGGATGGAGCGGCTCGACGGATGCGCGCTACAACGACACCTGGGCTTATGATTACGCCAGCAATAGCTGGACCAATTGCAACCCGAGCAACCCGCCGCCGGGGCGCACTGGTGGCGCCATGGTCTACGACGCCTCCGCCGGTAAGGTGATCCTCTTTGGGGGATGGGCGGGCCCATACTACCACTATGCTGACTATCTCAATGACACCTGGGCCTATGATTACGCCGGCAACACCTGGACCAATCGCAACCCGATTAACCCTCCCTCGGTGCGTGATGGACACGCCATGGCCTACGACATATCTGCCGGTAAGATGCTCCTCTTCGGAGGGGGGCTTACCATTAGCCATGACCCCGGAGAACCATACTCCTACTATACCTGGAACGATACCTGGGCCTATGAATATATCCGCAACACCTGGACCAACCTTACCCCTTCCAACCCCCCGTCAGTGCGCATCGGTCATGCCATGACCTACGAAGCCTTCTCCGGCAAAGTGATCCTCTTCGGGGGATGGAACCGGAGCACACCCTTCTTCAACGACACCTGGGCTTACGATTGGACCTCAAACAGCTGGACCAACCTCAACCTTTCCAGCGCCCCTCCGGGACGCGTGGGTCTCGGATTGGTCTATCACGCCTCCGCCGCCAAGGTGATCCTCTTCGGGGGAGCCATGTGGGGGCCGGACGATTCCTGTTTCAACGATACATGGGCTCTCTCCATGCCCAAGGCCACCCTCACCTACCATCTTGTCGCCGGCTGGAACATGATCTCGGTTCCCCTCGATCTGGCCAATCCCCTTTCAAAGTGGGTCTTCCCGGAGAGTTGGCCGATCTACTCCTGGGATGCCGCCAACGCGAGATACTCCAGCCTCCGTTATGTCCCCCTGCTGGTAGGCGCGGGGTATTGGCTGAAAGCGCCCTCCGCCCAGACCCTCATTATCTCCGGCCCGCCCAACGAAGCCGCCACCGCGAATATCCCGCTGTGGCAAGGCTGGAATCTGATCGGCACGCCCTACGATGTGGCTGTCAGTTGGAGCACAGTGGTCGTGCGGAACGGCCTCAACACCATGTCACTGGACCAGGCCATCAGCCTCGGCTGGATCAAAACGCCGCTCTACTGCTGGACCGGCGCCTCCTACCAGGGGTTGTCCGGGGGCGGGGCCTTTCTCCCGCTGTCCGGTTATTGGGTCAAGGTTCCCATCGCAGGCTCCGTGCTGATCTTCACCAAACCGTAAGTCTTGGATAACTGGAGATACTTCGAGACGATCGTCGACAGGTTGCAGGCCTTCTGTCGGACTTCCTCCACGATTGGGCATCGTTCTGCAAAAGAGAGCCTGGCAAGGGGACGGATTAGCGAGATCCTGTTTTCGCGGCTGGGTGCCAATTCAACAGCCATTGTGGGCTCTTTCTCATATCGAGTGGGTAAGGCAGTTTGAAGGCAACAAGATCCCTGGGACCATCGGTTTTCCTGGGACCGAGATCGCTCCTGGAACCATCGGTTTTCCTGGGACCGCTGCACCCCAGTGCGGCATCCGCAGTAACAAGACGGAAGCCAACCGCTCTGGAGACCAACAACCTCGAGGGTGGCGCTCTCGCGGCTATTTGGCCCACTTCGACACAGAACACCCTGCCGGGGGCTGTCTAGTTGCCGGGGGCTGTCTAGTCGAACCACTTGAGGAGGGTTCCCTTTGGAGAAGATCGCATTGTCATGGAAAAACCATGCTGCCGCAGTCTGTTCAGGTGCAGCGCGGTGGATCCATGAGAACAGGAGCCGCACTGGGGTGCGGCGGTCCCAGGAGGAGCGCAACGCCAAAGAATGCCGCACTGGGGCGCCACGGTCCCATCCCAGG
>JAPLHW010000198.1 GCA_026389425.1 Coprothermobacterota bacterium | reverse complement strand
CCACCACCACCTCTATCAGACCTACCAGCGAAATCTTCCCGGCGTTCAAGACGCCGAACTCTTCCCCTGGTTGCGCCGACTCTACCAGGTCTGGCGCTTCCTCGATCCTGAGATCGTCTACTGGAGCGCGGCCCTTGGCATTGGCGAGCTGCTCCTCACCGGCTGCACCACCACGACAGACCAGTTTTACGTCTTCCCAAAAGGGACCGATCCTTATTTGATTGACGCCGAGATCGAAGCCGCCCGCTCATTGGGGATCCGTTTCCTGCCCTGTCGCGGCAGCATGTCGTTGGGGGAGAGCGCGGGAGGCCTACCCCCCGACGACGTAGTGCAGGATGAAGAGACGATCCTGGCCGACTGCCGGCGCCTGATCGATAAGTACCATGACCCAGCCCCCTACTCCATGCTGCGCATCGCCCTGGCCCCTTGTTCCCCCTTCTCCGTCTCCAGGAGCTTGCTGGAGAAGAGCGCTGAGATGGCGCGCCAACATGGAGTTCGCCTGCACACCCACTTGGCTGAGACCAGGGACGAGGAGCGGTTCTGCTTGGAGCGTGTCGGTCGCCGACCCATGGCCTACCTGGAGGAGACCGGCTGGAGCGGCCCAGACGTATGGTTCGCCCATTGCATTTACTTGAATGATGAAGAGTTGCAGCGCATGGCTGATGCCGGCAGCAAGGTGGCACACTGCCCCACCTCCAACATGCGCCTGGGTTCCGGAGTGGCGCGGGTTCCACGGATGCGCGAATTGGGGATTGATGTGGGGCTAGCGGTGGACGGAAGCGCCTCCAACGACTCCTCGGACATGCTGGGAGAGGTCCGCAATTGCCTGCTCGTACACAAGCTGACCCATGGCGTCTCTTCAATGAGCGCTGAGCAAGCCTTGCGGTTGGCTACCGCCGGTGGTGGCGCCGTACTCGGCTTCCCGGAGATCGGAAGTCTGGAGGTCGGTAAGGCAGCGGATCTGGCCTTGATCGATCTGAATCAAATGGGTTATGCCGGCGCTCTTTCTGACCCGTTGGCTGCTCTGGTCTACTGCGGGGACAACCATCTGGTGAAGGCTACTGTCGTCAACGGTCGGGTAGTGGTGCGCGACGGGCGACTGGTCGGTTTGCCGGAGGAGCAAATCATCCAGCAGGCCAACCGGCTAAGCCGGCGTATGCAGGAACAAGCTTGTTAATTATTAATTCTAAATTTTTAATTAATAATTTAAAGACTTTCCAATCAAAAATCAGCAGTCAAAAATCAGCAATAATCGAAGGAAGGGTGGTGCAGGTATAAAGGTGGACCGGCAAGATAAGGGATCCTTCAGAACGGTGGTAAGCATCCTGATCGCCTTGGCGGCGGTTACTGCCGCCTTGGTCAGTTGGACTGCCGCGCAGGTCAACAGCAGGGCCGGCAATTTGGACGGCACTGCTACGCAGGCGGCTTTGGACGCTGCCAGCACGCGAATTACCATCGCCACCGACCTCACCGACAATCTCTTCTATTATGACCAGTATTTCCAACACTTGAAGACAGCAGACCTCCTGGACGCACAAGCGACAGAAAGCCCGACGGATCTGGCCACGATCCTGTGGGACGAACGGCTGCGGGAATTGAACCGGGCTAGCTACAACCAGAAAAACGTCGAGCAGGATTTCCTCCTGCGCGGAGAGACGGTGGACACCTTCCAGGCTGAGGAGTACCAGCGCGCCCGTCTGGCAGAAGCCGCCAGCCAGAAGAACCTCGGCTGGGAGTCCTCGTTAGTCCAATCCCAAGACGTGCGGG
>JAPLHW010000142.1 GCA_026389425.1 Coprothermobacterota bacterium | reverse complement strand
GGCGCCAGCAGGCGGCGAGTGACAGGGGGGAATGCCCGCCAGGGCAAGGCAAGGGCGACCAGGGCAGGGAGAACGGCGAGAAGGAAGAGGGTGCTCAGGCCACCCAGCTTGTCCAATAGGAAGAGGACCGCCAGGGAGCCGATTGCCGCCCCCAGCAGGTCAGCGGCGTAGAGCTTGCTCCCTAGACTGGCGAAGGAGCGGAAGGCGCATGCCAGGAAGGCTCCGGCAAAGAAGAAGGGGGCCAGGGGAAGGATGAAGGCAAGCCCCCACAAGGCGCCGCCGCCGACCCAGACCAGCAGCATGGTGGAGAGTGCGCTGGCCGCAGAAAACAGGCCGGCAAAGCGGGATAAAGTCCTCCAGGGGGAATCTACCGGGTGGCCACGCGAGGCCAGATGCACGTAGAGCGCCCCGCCGCCCAGCCCGAGCAAGGAGAGGGAGACCACCAGGAAAACGTAATGATAGCTGAGCATCACCGAGAGCACGCGGGTCAGGCCAATCTCCAGACCAAGCAGACTGAAGGAGACGAGGAAGATGCCCGCTAGGAGCAGCCAAACCAGGCGGCGGGGAAGGGTCGGGGTATGCTCGATCAGAGCGCGTTGGGCCACGGCAGGGCTTGGGCGCAAGCGCGAGGCATTCAATGGGAGTGCCCCCCTTCATTGCGCATCATCATCCACATCATCAGTCCCATCGAGAGCGGGCAAAGGAGAAAGACGGCGAAAAGCAGGATTGGGCTTCGGAAGCCGAGGAAATATGCAAGCAGGACCCCCAGGGGGAGCAGGCAACCCAAGGCCATCAGCAGGATGTGTTTCCGCTCCTTGTGGTGGGTATCCCCCCCCGGCGAACGTTGCCGCGATGGTCCGTGTGCCGGAGTCGGGGCTATCTGCACGATCCCGCCCCTATCACCGGAAGACTCTGGATCAGGCCATCTCCCTCGAATACTGGCCATTTCTCCGGCCTCTCCCTCGGGCTCCTCGCTGGAGGCGATCTCTCGCTCCGGCTGGTTGGGCTCCGTTTGATCTTGGTTGTGGTGGAACGTTGACATGATCATTCACTCCTTTCTGCTCCTCTTCTAACAGAGTGATGATGAAGATTGTGTGAATGCGCGGGCAACCTGGGATCGAAATAAAACGGACCCGGCTTCCCCAGCCGGGTCCGTCGGAGGGAGGAAATGAAGTGGATCGGTTGCAGACCAATCGTATCAGGCCAAAGATGAAGATCCGATGAAGAACGCCCGCTGAATGAAAAGAGCGACCTGAATAAAAACAGGCCCGGCTGGGGGAGCCGGATCTAGAATTGGCAGGAAAGGAGAAAGCGAGAGAAAGCTGCCAAGCGGCTAGCCTATCGGGTCTTGGGCTGAAGGATAAGCGTAGGAAGATTCACCGGCTGACGCACATCCAGTGATACTCTTGAGATACAGGTCCGAAGAGGTACTGGAGGAAAGCTTTTACGAAAGTGAGACAATCACACGCATGATAATCAACGTGTTGAAATGCTGCTTTTTTTGCTAGGATCCAATCGCTTGCACAAAGACGAGTTGAGGGATCATGAAATGGACAGCCAAGTGAACGACGAGCGTTATTCCAGCCAGCTAATCCTTCCAGGGATCGGGCAGGAAGGGCAGCGAAAGCTAGGGAACAGTACGGTCGTGGTTGTAGGATGTGGCGCCTTGGGGTGTACCATTGCCAGCGCCCTTGTTCGGGCAGGGGTAGGTCATCTCCGCATCATTGACCGCGATTTCGTGGAAATTCGCAACCTCCAGCGCCAGATCCTTTTCACCGAAGCGGACGCGCACCTCAATCAACCAAAGGCCGTTGCCGCGGAGCGAGCCCTGCATCAGGCCAACTCTCAAGTACAGGTTGAGGGCGTGGTTGCGGATTTTGACCCCCGCAATGCACTATCTCTGGTTGAAGGCGCGAACCTGCTGTTGGACGGCCTGGATAACTTCGAGACGCGGTACCTGCTCAACGACGTCTCCTGGAAAACTGGGATCCCCTGGATTTATGGCGGGGCCGTAGGGACGGTCGGCATGACCGCCACATTCATTCCCGATCAGACTCCCTGCTTCCGTTGCTTTCTGCCGGACCCCCCACCTCCCGGCTCGGTGGCCACCTGCGATGTGGCCGGGGTGATCAACAGCGCTCCCTGGATGATTGCCTCGGTCCAAGCTGCTGAGGCGATGAAGATGCTGATTGGGACCCCCAACAGGAATCGCGACCTGATTGTCCTGGATCCTTGGAACCTCAGCTTTCAAAAAGTGCTGATCTCAACCCGGGAGAACTGCCCGACCTGTCAGCAGCGCCGCTTTGATTTTCTGGAGGGATCGGCTGGGACCAAGGTGATCCGTCTCTGTGGCCAGAATGCCGTGCAAATTTGGAATGCTGGTCAAGGCCCATTTCCCTTGGATCAACTGGAGGAGCATCTCTGTCTCTTGGGCAAGGTCACCCGTAACGAGCACCTGCTTCAGATCACCATCGGAGAGTATACGCTGGTCCTGTTTTATGATGGGCGGGCGGTCATTCGAGGCACCGATGATGTCGCTCTGGCACGAAGTTTATACGCGCGTTACATCGGGATTTAAGATGGTGCGGATCGAAACAGAAGTCTTGCGAGCCTTGGAAAGCGGCCAACGGATTGCCCTGGTGACCCTGATCGACCGTCAAGGATCTGCGCCAGCTCCTCTTGGATCCAAACTAGCCGTTTTCCCTGGAGTTCGTTCCCTGGGGACCATTGGAGGCGGATGCCTGGAGGCGGAGGCCTGGCAGGTGGCTCACGGACTCCTTCGCACGGGAGGGGTTGCCCGACACTCCTGGCGGCTTACCGCCGACCAGATGGCTGGAAGCGGGATGATTTGCGGAGGACGGGTAGAGATCCTGGCGGAATCTTTTGATGCCGCTTGGATTCCCTTTTTCCAAGCCCTTCAAGGCCTTGTTGAAAATCGAGTGAAAGGGCTCATCGTCACTCGCCTGCCCGCGGCGGAGTCTACCTGCGACACGACAGGCAAAGCGCTCTGGCGAATGGAAGGCGGTCACCCTCGAGAATTATTGTACGGATTTCCTCCGAACGGATATTGGGAGGCGTTGCCGGATCGGTGCCCTCAAGGGGTGGAGGTATCTTCTGGGTTCCTCTTGGGAGGTAGCACGGCCGACTTCCTCTGGGAACCGCTCAACCCCGCTCCGGAACTCTTCCTCTTCGGCGCCGGGCACATCTCGCAAAGGATCGCGGCATTGGCCGCTCAAGCCGATTTCCGGGTTTCGGTCATCGATGACCGAGAAGCTTTTGCCAACCAGGAGCGGTTTCCCGAGGCCGACCAAGTGCTTGTTCGAGACTTCGAGACGGCCTTGGAAGGTTTGCGGCTCGGACCCGACTCCGCGATCGCCATCCTGACGCGAGGTCATTTGCACGATAGCACCGTATTGGAACAGGCAGTGAGAACGGGAGCCGGATACATCGGGATGATCGGTTCCCCGGAGAAGATCGCTATCATCTACCGGCAACTGCGCGAGAAAGGCATTCCTCCCGAAGCGCTTCACCGCGTGCATGCACCGATCGGCCTGGCCATCGGCGCCCAAACAATCGACGAGATTGCTCTCAGCATTGCCGCGGAATTGGTTTCCTGGCGCCGTTTGGGGGAGACCGCCCAGACCAGGTGCCCGCAACCGGTTGGGGGTAAAAAGACCCGGCTGGGGGAAGCCGGGTCTGGCATGGGAAAGAAAGGAGAAAGCTAGCGCCGGTGACGACGCGACTGACGGGCAACCACCTGTGGCATAGCAATGATCAAGGCGAGGAAAGCGGTCCAGCCCGCCCCGCCCAAGCGAGCTACCAGGCTGGGCGTGCCAGCCAGGGTGGCAGCCAGGAAAAAAAGGCCGCCGGCTGCCAGCGAGATGGCTAGGTAGGTGAAAAGAGCGATTCGATTGTTCATTAGGGGATCCTCCACTTAGGCTGGTCGGGCATTGGTGTCCGGCAAAGGATGTCTCTCGGGTTGCGAGATGTGAACCCCGCGGCGGATGGCTGGGACGAAACCACCCATGCGCAGCGTGTTCAGGGTGACGGAAAGGGAACTGGTGACCATCAACAGGGAAGCCAATTCCGGGCTCACGACCTGGAACAGGAAAGGGTAGAGGATACCCATCCCCAGAGGGATGGCCAGCGTATTGTAGATGAAAGCCCAGAAGAGGTTCTCCTTCACCTTGCGCATCGTCGCTCGGGCCACCTGCAGGCCACCGACCACATCCAGCAGGTCATCGCGGATGAGGATCAGCTGGCCGGTTTCCTTGGCCACATCGGTTCCCGAGCCAATAGCGATGCCAATGTCGGCCTGGGCCAAGGCGGGGGCGTCGTTGATGCCATCGCCAACCATGGCCACCTTGCTGCCTTTAATCTGCAGCTTCTTCACCTGTTGGGCCTTGTCCTCAGGGAGGACCTCTGCCAGAACGCGCTCGATCCCCACCTGGCGGCCAATGGCTGCGGCTGTGCGGTGGTTGTCGCCGGTCATCATCACCACCTGCAGGCCCATCCGCTTCAGCTCGGCGACAGCGCGAACAGAGGTCTCCTTGAGGGTGTCAGCGAGCGCCACCAATCCAATCACCTCTCCATCCAGGGCCACAAACATCGCCGTCTTGCCCTCCTCTTCCAGCCGTGTGGCGTCTGCTATCAGCGACTTCACCGTCACGCTGCGTTCAGCCATCAGGCGGCGGTTACCGAGGAGAACTTGGTGTACGCCCTGACGGGCTACGATTCCCAGACCAGGGAGGGTCTCGAAGGAGTCCGCTTGGGATGGCTCGATTCCACGCTGCCGTGCGCCGCGGACCACGGCCTCCCCTAGTGGGTGTTCCGAGTTGCGCTCGGCCATCGCTGCCCAGCGCAACACCTCCACCGGTTCGATAGAGCGAGCCACCACAACATCGGTAAGAGAGGGTTCCCCACGGGTGAGGGTGCCTGTCTTGTCGAAAACAACCGTCTGCAACTTGGAAGTGGCTTCAACCGCATCGGCGCCTTTAAAAATGATGCCGTACTCGGCTCCCTTGCCAATTCCCGCCATCATCGCCGAGGGAGTGGCCAGTCCGACGGCGCAGGGGCAAGAGATCACCAGAACGGTTACTGAAACCAGCAGCGAGAAGCCGAAAGCGCCCATCGCCGTTAGCGGATAGGGGGTCAGCATGAGGTTGCTGGCTGGGTTGAACCAGAGTTGGTACCCGACGAAAAACCAGAAAAGGAAGGTTGCGAGGGAAATGGCGTGCACCCCCAGGATGAAGCTGCCGGCCACCTTATCGGCCATCTTTTGGATGGGTGCTTTGCTCGTCTGAGCGTTTTCCACCAGTTGGATAATCCCAGAAAGGGCGGTATCAGCGCCGACGTGGGTCGCCCGGAATTGGAATGCCCCAGTCTTGTTGAGAGTGGCTCCGATCACTTGGTCTCCAGCTTTTTTCTCCACCGGCAGGCTTTCTCCGGTGATCATCGATTGGTCGACCGAGGAATATCCCTGCAGTACGACTCCATCCACCGGAATGGCTTCGCCAGGGCGGACCTGAAGGATATCACCGATTTGCACTTCTTCAGCGGCAATATCCTCCTCCAGACCCTCACGCAGCAAGCGGGCTCGCTTCGGCTGCAGCTTCATCAAACGGCGGATGGCCTGTGAGGTGCGCCCTCGAGTGAGAGCCTCGAGGTAGCGGCCCAGCAGGATAAAAGCAGTCAGCAAGGCGGCTGCCTCGTAGAAGGTAGCGTCCTTGCCGCCGAAGCCGGCAGCGGGGAAGAAGGTGTTCACCACGGCGATGCCGTAGGCGGCGCCGATGCCAGTGGCGTAGAGCAGGTTCATGTCGGTTACTCCATGACGTAGGCCGTTCCAGGCATGGATAAAGAACTGGCGGGCGGGGCCCAACACGATAGGGGTAGTCAGGAAAAAGAGGAAGACCTTGTTGTTCATCCACTCTGGCAGGATTTTTGAAAGAAAGCCATAGGGCTGTAGGGTTCCCAGCATGATGATCAGACCCAGGCTGGCGGAAATGATCAGGCTGGTGCGCTGGTGACGGATCTCTTGCTGGCGGGATTCCTGTTCACGGTCCATGGAGTTTTGCCCATTTTGTTTGATGGAGGCCTCGTATCCAAGCTGACGGATGGTGTGGATCACTTCAACCAGCGGAGTCATCTCTGGTGCATACTCCAACTGGGCGCTGTTCAGCGGTAGGTTGACGACGATCTTCGCTACGCCAGACAGGTTACCCACCGCCTCTTCGATGTGAGCGGCGCAAGAAGCGCAGGTCATCCCCCCTATCTGTAGTTGGATCCGCTCCGCTAGCACCTGGTAACCGATCTCCTCGACGGCTTTGCGCATGGCTTGTAGCGTGACCATCCCCGGCTGGTATTCCACGCTGGCCTTGCCAACCTCCAGATTGACGACTACCTTGCTCACCCCCGGCAGCGCGCCGAGAACCTGCTCGACGTGACTCACACAGGAAGAGCAGGTCATTCCTTCGATCTTCAGCGTCACCTTGCGGCTCGGCTCCGATTTCATCATGATCTTCATGTCCTTTCAGCCGAGATGGATGTTATCAACCCGGTGGGCTCTTTGTAGCAGGGAGATAATGAAGATTCAGTGAAGAAGGGGGGGACTCCTGGGGATTGATCGGATTCGCTGGCGCCACCACCAGGGGTGGTTGAGATGAAAACGGGTGGCTGAACCCGGCACTCCAGGCGTCGGAAGACATCCTCCAGCATCAGTTTCTCGTCGCGTACGATGGAAAAGCCGGCAAGCCGGATCGCGCTGACGGTATCGCGATCCATGTGCGCTCCCATCATCCGGCTGGCGAGAGGGTCCATCCATTGCTGCATGCGAGCGATGTGCCGGACCTGGCTGAGAACGTGTTCCAACATCAGGAGGCGCCCATTGGGTTTCAGCACCCGAACAATCTCCCGCAGTACTTCCGCCGGGTGGGGTACCGAACAAAGGACAAAGGTGTTGACTACTGCGTCGAAGGTTCCGTTCGGAAAATCAAGGTGTTCGGCGTCCATCTGGCGCAGGTCAGCTAGGAAGCCACGCCGCGCTGCCAGGGCTTTCGCCCTCCGTAGCATCCCTTCGCTGAGGTCCACCCCCGTCAGCTGAACCTTGTTGTAGTCATAGTAAGGAAGGTTTTTGCCGGTCCCCACTCCAACCTCCAATACACGCCCCCAGAGATCATGTAATAGAGCCCGCCTCCAATGACGAAAAGCCATCCGTTCGATCGGCCATTCCATCACATCGTAGGTGAGGGAGGCGCGGTTGTAGCGCTGTCTCACCAAGGCCCTGTCTTTTTCCTCTTTCGCTCCGGTGTTCAAGGGTTGCTGACCTCCACCGCTTCGATGCTACCCGAGATCATCCCCATCCAGCAGCTGAACTTGTATTTCCCCGGGCGTGGGATCGTGAACTCCACTACGCTGGTCTGCCCCGGCGTCAAGCCGATCTCCCCTTGGAAAAGGTTGCGCGAGACGATCGCGTTGGTACAACCACTGGTGCCGATGTCCTCGATTTCCCAGCGGATCGGAACGCCCGCTCGCACCACTAAGGTGTTTGGAGTATAGCCACGGGAGGAGGCTTTCATCTGCAACACTTGGACACCATCCAAAATGGGTGGCAGGTTGGCAGTGGCGGAGGCCTTCGTGCTTGTCGTAAAATCGCTGGCCGACGACGGCCCAACGAATAAGTTGCTCAGGCTGGGTAGACCAAGGGCATTGAGTTGATTATTGAAGGTGAAAAGGGCGAAAAAAAGAACCAGTACCCCGGCCGCCTTGAGGAAGCTCGCGCGCCACCTCTGACTGCTCAACAGGCGAGCGCTGGTAAAACTGATCAGCGCCAGCGGAACGAAAGTGCCGAAGGCGAAGAGGCCGAGGATGAGGGCGCCATCGAGGGGATTGCCGGAGAGGATGGCCAACCCTTGGGCAGTGAGGGTGAAGCCACAGGGGAGGAAAAAGGTGGAAGCCCCCAGCATGAAAGGGCCTAGCTTGCTGTCGCCCCTGCCAATGCCCGACGCTTGGCGCGCGATCCCGCCGGTGAAAAAAAGTGGAAAGCGCTGCAGGGCACGCACCCCCACCATCTGCATGCCAAGTATGACCATTACCAGGGCCATGGCCAAAGCGAAGAACGAGGCTACGAGGGGTGAAAGGCGCAGGGCACTGCCGACCCAGCCCAATAGCCCCCCAAGGAAGACATAGGTGATCAGTCGGCCCAGGTGAAACCAGAGGTGAGGGTGGAGGCTGGCGGGGGATTTGGCTTTACCTGCCGTGGCAAGGGACCAGCGGGAAGAGAAGGAGAGGACCAGGCTGCCCACCAGCGCGCCGCAACTGGAGAAACCGGCCAGCAGACCGAAAAGGAAGAAAGCCGGTAGTGAGGACTGGGCGGTGATATTAACCGCTGAAGTCCAGCCCATGCTTTCGGCCAGCAGAAAAAAACCGATCACCGCCAAAGGCAGGCTTATCACCAGCCAGAGTTGGAGGCGGGGCCGCTCTTTGGCGGGGTGCTCGCTCAGGCGATACCCATCCCTGCGCAGCCACTCGTTCATTTGGGTCAGCTTGGGGGGGCGGGACGCATACCCGACCACGACCTCTTCCTGGGCCAGGTAGACCCGTACGAAGGGAAAGTTGCCCTTCTCTTTCAGCCGTCGCTCGACGAGCAAGGCGCAGGAGGGGCAGTGCATCCCCTGGATGAAGAAACGTTGCTTGTTCACGAATCCAGCGGGATACTGGCGCCACAGCCAATATTCAACAGGCTGTGGAAGGATTCTCTCCGTAATTCAGCCAGAACTCCGGCGTGGAGCACGAATGCGTGACGGCTGAAATACCGGTCGTAGGCTGGAGCCTTCCAGTCGAAGCTAGACCTTGTTTTCTCTTTATGAAGCTGACTCTGACCGATCACCATAATTGCCTCCTCAAGTACAAAAGAATGAGTCCTTATTACTGGAAAGTGATGACGATTCCGTGAAGCGTCAGCAGCCCCCCTTCTTGAGGGCCGGGCTGCTGACGCCCAGCCCTGTCCAAAGGAGGGTGGAAGGGGCGCGGCTCAGACCGTCAGGTCACGCCGCAGTTCTTCGAATTGCTCTTTACTGATCTCGCCACGCGCGTAACGTTGTTTGAGCGTCTCTAGGAGACGCGGATCGTTGCCTCTAGGAGGCTCCATCCGGCCACCCTGGTTGCGCGTCAGAGAGACGATCAACCAGATACCCAAGGCCAGAAGGATTATTCCGCCCAGGATCATCACGATCCCACCCCCCCAACCCATGCCACAGCCAAATCCCCACATCGGGTTTACTCCTTTCTGTGGTTCCGCGGCGGTCCTGTTCCTTCTGGACCTTCGCTGCCGCGGCCATCTCCTCCTGTATAACGCGTTGAGGATGAGGATTTGATGAAGAAAGGGAGGTTGAGCGGAAGGTCCGCTTCTTATCCGAGTAGGTCACCCTTGTTGCTGCTCCGGCTGGAGCTGACTCAGTTTCCGCAATTGCTGTTCACAAAAACGCGACCTGGCAAGGATTCACCGAGGCTCGCGATCCGGTGGATCAATAACTCCGGGAGGCTCATCAGGTTCAGCAGTTGGATGACGCGAGCCCGGCTGCAGTGAAGTCGTCGGGCGATGTCCGCCTGATGGCGCCTATAACTCAGTTCTACCTGCGGTTGGCGAGCGAGGAGGATCGGGTGTTGTGTTAGATGCGTCTTTCACCGATCCGAGCTATCCTCAAGAAAAATCACCTACCAAGGAGATACGCGATGCCCGAATCACTGAAACCCGGCCTGGTCCACGAGATGAGCATGGAGGTGACCGAGGCGAACATCGTCAGTCAAGAGGTGCCGGTCTTCTCCACCCCGCAAATGATTGCTCTGATGGAGCGGAACTCCCTGACCGGCGTAATACCGTATCTTCCGCAGGGTTCGATCACAGTGGGGACGCTGCTCCAGATCCGCCACCTGGCTGCTTCCCCGCGCGGCTCATGGGTGACCGCCCGCTCGGAACTGATGGAGGTGGACGGCCGTCGCTTGGTCTTCCAGGTGGCCGCTTTCGACGAGGTGGAGTTGATCGGGGATGGGATCCACGAACGAGCCATCGTCAATCTAGCCCGCTTCCTGGCCAAGCTGGAGGATCGTCAGCCCAAACCCTAGCTTCCCCTCAGTGGAAAGCTGCCGGATTGTAAAGGGAGGAATCGATGACCGCTCTAGAGATGGCCTCCGTCATGCTCAGGTCGTCGGCCAAGCCTCTCCCGGCGATGTCGAAGGCTGTGCCGTGATCGACTGAGGTGCGCAGAAAGGGAAGCCCCAGAGTGAGGGAGACGGTCCTTCGGAAGTCCAGGGTCTTCGCGGCGATGTGCCCCTGGTCGTGGTAGAGAGCCAACACAGCGTCATAACGCCCATCCAATGCTTGATGAAAGACGGCGTCGGCGGGTATCGGGCCGCTCACATCGATTCCCAGGGAACGGCAGTGCCGGATGGCCGGTTCGATCTCCCGCTCCTCCTCATCGCCAAAGAGTCCGTGCTCCCCGCCGTGCGGGTTCAATGCGGCCACAGCCAGGCGCCTTTCCTCCACTCCCAGGCTGGCCAAGCCTCTCCAGGAACGTTGAATGGCGATGATCAAGCGCTCGCGTTCCACCAGAGCGCAGGCCTGGAGCAGTGAAAGGTGGCGGCTGAGGAAGAAGACCCGCAGCGTTCCCGTCTGGAAAAGGGTCAACGGGTCCGGGGTAGCCGTCAAAAAGCCCAACATCTCTGTGTGCCCTATGAAAGGGATCCCTGCCATACGGATGGCCTCCTTGTGAATGGGGGCGGTGGCGATGGCCTGGATCTGTCCGGCCAAGGCCAATTCCGTTGCTTTGACGATCGCCTGATAAGCGCAGCGGCCCGCCTCTGCCTGGATTTCACCCTGGCGAATTCCCTTGGCGTGGGGCGATTCCAAAGCCAGGACATCGATCGAGCCGGGGCGGAAGAGGCCATCCTCGGGTCGACTGACGCAGTGCAGTGAGGTTCCAGTACGATAGGACTGCTCGGCCTTGGCTAGGAAAGTGGTGTCACCCACCGCCAAGGGCCGGCAAAACTGAAACAGATCGGTTTTGCTGCAAGCCTGTAGGACGATCTCTGGGCCGATCCCAGCTGGGTCGCCGAGGGTGACGGCCACCAGGGGACGGCTCTCCGGGAGCTCGCCCAGCGGCTGCGGATCCTCGCTGAGAAGGCTTTCCAAGCGCAAGAACTCTTTCTCGCTGACCATGGCCGGAAGCGTCATCTCTCCATGGTAGCGGATCTGCCCGCCAGAGCCAACCGCGCAACGGATCCTCCTCATCTCGTCATACCCGCTTGGCGGCCTGGTCTGTTACAGTGTGAGAATACTTGTTGCCACCAGAAGGAGGAACGATGTCCGTCTTTCACATTGCGCCCACCGGTAAGCTCATCCTTGGGCTGTTTGCTGTCTCTAGCTGCATGGTCAGCTTCTATTCAGTACTGCTCTGCAACGCGCACAGCAGTGTCTTGCGTAACTTCGCCGAGGCCAACCAAGCCTGGCGCCAGAGGGCCTGATGGCAGCTATCGTCATCGAGCGATGCCCCCAGTACCGTCTGGAAGAGGTGAAGGAACAACTGAATCAGGGACTGGAGTTATTGGGCGGCTTGGCCCGTTTCGTCGGACGGGGGGAGCGAGTCGTGGTAAAGGTGAACTGCCTGCTGGCGGCAGCCCCGGAGCGCGCCGTGACGACGCATCCGATCTTCCTCCAGGCGGCGCTGCAGTTGCTGAAAGAGCGCACCGATAACCTGGTGGTGGCGGACAGCCCTGGTTACATGGGCTTCCTTGCCGCCTCCCGCGCCACCGGTTTTGAGGCAGTGGCCAAGGCCGAGGGGGTCCAGTTGGCCGAATTCCACGAAGCGGTAAAGGTGGAGTGCGCCGAAGCCCTCCTTTACAAGCATTTCAAGATCGCCAAGTTGATCGCTGAGGCCGACCGCGTCATCAGTTTGCCCAAGCTGAAGACGCATGGCTTGATGTATATGACCGGGGCTGTGAAGAATATCTTCGGCGTGATCCCGGGGATCCGCAAGACCGAGTATCACCTCAAGGCTCGCCAGGACAAGTGGCTCTTCGCCAAGATGCTGGTGGATCTCTACCGGGCTTGTCCGCCCACCTTGAATCTGATGGACGGGATCCTGGCGATGGAGGGGAACGGCCCGGCCAATGGGGCGCCGGTTCCCTTGGGGGTAATCCTCCTGGGAGAGGATGGTTTTGCCATGGACGAGGTGATGGCGCGAGTGGTTGGCGTCAACCCGGAGCGCGTCTACACTAATGCCGTCTACCGAAAGTACGTTCTCGCTGGTCGGGAGCCGGCCATCGAGCTGTTGGGGGTTCCATTGGAAGAGGTCGTCCGGCCCAACTTTCAGCCGATTCGCGACGTTCAGTCGGTGATCCCGGAGTGGGCTCTGCGCTTGGGAAAAAACACGCTCACCCCACGGCCTGTTTTCCTGGCAGAGCGTTGCACCCGTTGCAGCATCTGCGTGCGCAGTTGTCCGGTGGAAGCCTTGAAACTGGGACAGGAGAAGGGAGTGGTGTGGGACAGCCGCGCCTGCATCCGTTGCTTCATTTGCCAGGAGATGTGCCCGTCTGGGGCGATCGAGCTGCGCCAGGGGCTCCTCTCCCGACTGATCCGCTAATTCATCTCCTCGGCCTTTCGGAGGGTGACGGCATGACGGCAGTCACCGAAAAAAGGTGACTGCGCATCGTGACTTCCGGCACATGGCAAGGAGGACGGCAGGCTGTATCTTCACTCTCAGCAAGGCCTCCCTTCAGTAAAGGTCAGGCCGTTCCGATAGGAGGAACTGAAGATGAACATGAACACTGGCGGGACCCCCCCGCCGCCCCAGTACCAGGCGCCACCGCCCGGAGGAGGCCCGCCTCCCCAGTACCAGACGCCACCACCCGGTGGGAATCCCCCGCCTCCCTACCCTCCCCCCTACAGCCCGCCACCAACGGGAAATCCCCCACCCCAGTACCAAGCGCCGCCGCCCGGCGCCCCACCACCCTGGCAGTCCCCAGGTTGGCAAACCCCCCCGCTGCCGCCTCGGCGCGAGCGCCACGGGGGAGACTTCGTCTTCCCATTGATCCTGATCTGCTTGGGCGTGCTCTTCCTGCTCGGTCAACTGAACATCATCCAAGTGAACTGGAGCATCATCTGGCCGATCCTCCTGATCGCCATCGGCGTCGGCATCATCTTCAACCGCCGCTCTACACCGGGTTGGTTGATCGCTGTCCTGGTGATCCTGCTGGTGATTATTCTCGGCTTCATGGTCGTCCCCAATCTGATTCCCGGCATGGGAATGAACCTCGGTGAGACGCAAACCAAGACCGAGCAGTGGAGCCAAAGCATGCTCGGTGACGCCAAAACCTTGCTGCTAAAACTGGAAGCGCCTGCCGGGTCCATCAACATCCATCCCGACGCTGGACTGGGCGCCAATGCACTCCAGATCATCACCACCAGCAATATCAATGATCTGCCGGCGCCTGCCGGAAGCCGGACCGGAGACACCTATCAAGTAACCGCCAGCTATCGGCAAGGGCCAATGAGCTGGCTGCCTTTCCTCTCTCCGTTCAATTGGGGAAGCGTGCGGTTGGAGCGGGACATCTCCCTGAAAACGACCTTGCCTATCGCCCTCGACGCTCAAATGACCTCCGGCAACATCCTCGCCGACACGAACGGCCTTTCCATCCAAGATGCCAGCTTCACTTTCACCAGTGGGGAGCTCACCTGGGATGCCGGCGCCCTAGTCTCCAGCGCCAACCCGCGCATCACCTTCCACTTCACCTCCGGCCGGGCCCAGGGACGCAACCTCGGGTCCACTAACTTCCGCGAAATGAACGTGGAGTTCACCTCCGGCAGCGGGGTCTTCAACCTGGCCGGCCTGACTCCCGGCGTGCATAGCTTGCGGGTCGGCATCACCAGCGGCGACATCCGCATCCAAGTGCCAAAGGGAGTTGCTTACAGCGTACAGGTAGATCGCACCAGTGGCAGCGTCATCGTCGACGGCCGATCCTTTTCCAACGGCGAGCGGTTTGAATCGCCGAATTACACCGGCGCAACGACCAAGCTGGATATGCAGCTCGGCATCACCAGCGGCAGCATCAACGTCGAGTTCAACGCCTTCTAGGATTCTGCTTCCCGAATTACACTCAGGGGGTCCCTAGGGACCCCCTGAGTGTTTATCACCTTCCTCTCGACCTAATGAAGAGCAAGAAATCAGCTTCTCTGGAGGCTGACAGGGAAGGGCAAGAGGGCGATTGGCAAACCCGACGCTATCCCCTCCAACACGACGAGAAAGCCCTCACCGACTGGAACGGGTTGATGGTGGCAGCCCTATCCAAGGCAACGAGGGTCTTCCAGACTCCTACTAGGAGATAAAGACCCTTTGATAGTAGAATAGGTGACGATGGGATCACCTGTGAGCATCTCCGAGAAATCTCTATTCTGGGCAGGACAAGACGCTGGAAGCCGTTTCTACGAGCGCATGGTAGAACGCCTGCCGGTATTGTTGGAACGGTTCAAGGCTCACCCGCGAACCATCCTTGATCTCTCCTGCGGCGACGGAACTTTCGCCATCTTGCTGGCTCGCCAGGGGTTCAAGGTGACGGGAGTGGACACCTCTCCCTGGTCTCTCGAGTATGCCCGCTCCCGGGCTCGCGAAGAAGGCTTGAGTATCGGCTTCCTGCTGCAGGACTTACGCAGCCTTTCCTCCGAATTTCGCTTCGACTTGGCCACTTGTTGGTTCGACAGCCTGAATACGTTGCTGACTGGGGAAGAGCTATACAGGGTCTTCTGCAATGTACAGGATGTCGTACAACCTGGCGGGCTCTTCCTCTTCGAGATGAATACGATATATGGCTTGGCTGTGCACTGGCAATGGAACAAATGCTATGTGCACCAGGAAAGCGAAGAGTACTTCGAGTTGCATCGCCCGACCTACGATTACGAGCGCAACATCGCCACCTTGCGGGTGACCCGGTTTCAGCGCAAGGGGGAACTCTGGCAACACGCCGAGGAGATAGTGCAGGAACGTGGGTACACCTTAGAAGAGTTGCGCCAGGTGATCCGAGAAGCCGGTTGGGAAGAATTGGCTTGCTTTGGTGACCCTTGGAAGATGACACCCCCCAATGTGCACAGTGCGCGCGTCTGGTTCGCCTTGCGGGCTCCCCCCGAGGGAACTGTCCGGCGGCAGGAGGCCGCGCCCAGCTAACCTCTCCTCTCCTTTCGGAACCCTGCAGCGATGAGTTACCACTTGCGGGGAAGACCGTAAGAGGGTAAGAATGGGGATCGAGATGTACGAGACGGAAGACGAACACCTTCATCAGGGGATTGTTTATTTTGACCGCGGCCGCTTCCAGGAGGCGGAACGGATGCTGCGTCTCTCCTTGAAAGAGCGCCCGCGCGGTCACGACAGTTTGGATCGGCTTTTCTTTCTGGCCCGTATCCTTTTGGCCGAGGGTAAGTTGGTTATGGTCGAGAGAATTGCGCGACGTTTGGCTCGCGAGGCGAACGACAGCGAGAGCCGCTGGTTTTATGCCTCCATCCTCTACCAGCGAGAGAAGTTCGCCGAGGCTGAAACAATTTTCCAGGAAGTGGTACGGGAATCACCTGACTATGGACTGGGCGGTATCCTGGAACGAGTGGCTCTGCGAAAACGATGGAAAGAGGAGGGTTATCTCTTCAAGCCGGACCCGGCTCGTTGCCTGGAAGCATTCCTCCTGAGCCTGCAGCACCAAGGCTACTTAAACATGAAAATCTACCGCGAGGCGCAGTTCGCCATCGAGCAGGCTCTGGAGCTGGATCCGGATAACTGCCTGTTACATCAACGGCGGGCGGAGTTTGAGTGGTGGCGGCCTCATTATTGCCCGGCATGCGGTGAGCCCGTCCACCAGGGTTGGCGAAAGTGTACCGTCTGCGCTGCGGATCTCTCCTACCGGTCCCCCGATGTTTGGCGTGATTGTCCCTACTGCGGAGCAGAGGTCGGCCTCTTGTGGAATAGTTGCCCTTATTGTGGGCGAGACCCCGATCAAGTCTGGCTGTTAGGTTCCGAGGAGCCGGGCTCGGAATAAGCCGCCTCAACCATCTGTTCCATCAGCAAATCAATACCCCATAAAGCATAAAGGAGACAGACAAGTTGGCTTATCAAGTGAAAGATTACTCTCATCTGATCGGCATGGAGGGATTCTCCGAGACTCTCCTGAAGAATCACTTCATGCTCTACAGCGGCTATGTGGCCAACACCAACAAGGTGATGGATGGGTTGACCACTCTTGCCAAAGAGGGAAGGGCAGCCACTCCCGAGTTCGCTGAGATGAAGCGCCGTCTGGGCTGGGAATTTAATGGAATGCGGCTGCACGAGTACTACTTCGAGAACCTTGGCGGGGACGGCAAGCAGGACCCGTCCAGTAAGTTGGCAATCACATTAGCGAAGCAGTGGGGTTCTCTGGAAATGTGGGAGGCAGATTTCCGAGCCACCGCGATGATGCGTGGTATCGGTTGGACCGTCTTGTATCTGGACTCGATCACCAGCCAAATGTTGAACGTGTGGATCAATGAGCACGACGTGGGCCACCCCGCTGGTTGTAAGCCGTTATTGGTCCTTGACGTCTTCGAGCACGCCTTCCTGACCGATTACGGATTAAAACGCCCTGATTACATCGAAGTTTTTTTCCGCCACATCAACTGGACAGAGGTGGGGAAGCGTCTCAGCTAGTACGCCCTCTTTACGAAGAGATATCAAGGCGGGGTGTTTTCCCCGCCTTTCGCATGGCTGCGCGGGGCATCTGCTAGAATACGGAAAATCGGGCCCATAGCTCAGAGGTGAGAGCGGCCGGCTCATAACCGGCTGGTCCCTGGTTCGAATCCAGGTGGGCCCACTAGGACGGTCACCGATGGAGGAATTGGACGGGCTCTACCGATTGCAGTGCTTGGACCTGGCGCTGCGCGAAAAAGAAGAAGAGTTACGCCGTTTGCGCACCCCTCCGGCCAGCATTCGACAAGCCGAAGGGGCACGGGTCTTGCTGATGAAAATCGAGCAAGAGCGCCAACGCTTAAAAAGCGAGATGAAAGATCGTGAACTACAAGTCGACACCATCCAAGCGAAAATCCAGCGGCTAGAGCGTGAGCTGTTCTCGGGGAAGGGTGGTGCAAAAGAGTTACTGGACAAGCAAACGGACCAACAGAATCAAAGAGCGCGCAAGAGTACCTTGGAAGATCAAATCCTGGAGATGATGGAGCGATTGGAGGAGCTGGACGGGCAGTTGGCGGAGGCGCGCCGGGAGCTGACAGCTCGAGAGGAAGAACGAGAAAAGGATCTGCAAGCCAAGGCGATAGCCAGTGCTGCCCTTGAGGAGGAAACCGGCCAGATTCGCCGGCAACGCGAGGAGTTCGTGCCGGCGATCCCACCAGAGCTCCTCTCTCGCTACGAGAATCAACGCAAGTACCTGCAAGGGCAATTCCTATCCACGGTCTCCAATGGAAGCTGCCAGGGTTGCGGGGTGCAATTGGCGTCCGCCGAGCTGACCCGCTTGCGCAGAGAGGGGCATCTCCCTTGTGGTAGTTGCGGGCGCATTCTGCTCTCTCAACCGCCCGATTGAAGATGGGTGACTCAGCAGCTCCAGCCCGTTTCCCATCGAGCGGTGAAGCGGTTACACTAACGGCGAATAGGAGGAGTTGATGCGAACGAAAAAGGCGCTAGCCCTACAGATCTTGGTTACTCTGCTCGTTGTGGTATTCCTGGTCGTTTTGTATTTCCTGATCCGTCCGTCACCCAACAACCCGGTAAACGCGGTCATCTTTGCCATCGGCAGCATCGCCGTGCACTGGTATGGCTTACTGATCGCGCTCAGCTTCATCCCCTGCATCTACACGGCTGTCTGGATAGCCAAAAATTGGGGGATCAATCCGGACCACATCTACAACTTGGCCATCCTGGCTGCCCCTCTGGCAGTGATCTTCGCCCGCCTCTTCTACTGTGCTCTGAACTGGGGTTATTTCTCACTTCACCCGGTGGAGATCCTTTACATCTGGATGGGGGGGCTCTCCCTTTACGGGGTTATCTTCGGCGGGGTGCTGGCTTGCCTGATCTATGCCGCCGTCTCCAAGATCCCCGTCCTGCGCATCCTCGACCTGGGGGCGCCCGCCCTTATTCTAGGACAAGCCATCGGCCGCTGGGGGAACTTCTTCAACCAAGAACTCTTCGGCTACCCCACCGACCTGCCGTGGAAAATGTGGGTCAATCCGGACGCTGTACAAGCCCTGCAGAACCAGGTACACAGCTTCCCCCCGGAAACCCGGCAGTGGATCCTGGGTTCCCAATACTTCCACCCGACCTTCCTCTACGAGTCGATTGCCAATGTGCTCCTCTTCAGCCTCCTGATCTGGGTAGCCCGTCGAAAAGATCTTCGGCGCGGGGTAATCATCTCCCTCTATTTGATCATCTATAGCGTCTATCGCTTTCTAGAAGAGTTCGTGCGCATCGAGCCAGCCTCGGTGGGACCGCTCAGCTGGGGTCAGATCGGCGCCCTAGCTACCATCTTGGTCGGCGTCTTGATCCTGCTCTACAGTAACCGCTTGAAGCCGCAGGTGGTAGCTGCACCTGTGGGTGCTACTGGGGCTGGGAAATTGGCCATGCCCGCAGGATCTGCTCAGTCGCCGGTTGTGCTCCCGGCGGTAGTGTCGTTGAGGTGGCAACTCCCGCTGTCATCGAGACGGTTCCTCCTGTCGTCGTTGAGCCCGTTACTCCCGCTGTCCTTGAGGCCGCTATTGCGGCGCCTTCGATCGCTCCGCCCGACGACCAGAAACAGCTCCCCTTTGCCCAGGGCGGCGCTGCGGAGCCCCCGGTAGCGGAAACAACCGAGGAGACCAAGAAGCCGGAAACCTCTTAGCATCTAATGGGGACAGATTTGAAATCTGTCCCCATTAGATGTGGGCAGGAACCAGGAGCACACGCACATCGGCTACGTTGGTCCCGGTCGCCCCAGTCACCAAAGCACGGCCCAGCTTCTCCAGGAACGTGTAGGAATCGCTGCGCCGCAAGGCATCCTCCAGCGAGAGCCTGTTCCTTAACGTCTGCGCCATGGTGTCTTGAGAGATAATTGCCCCGGCTGCCGGCGAGTTCCCATCTATTCCGTCCGTCCCAGCCGATAACAATGCCCACGCCGCTTCCCCTGCCGGTGCGTTGCGCAGGAAACGGAGGGCAAATTCCTGGTTGCGCCCCCCTCTCCCCTCTCCGAGGACGGTGAGGTAGGATTCCCCACCGGAGAGGATGGCGCAGGGCGGTGCCAGGGGTTGACCGCTGTCCAGTACCTCTACCAGCAATTGCGCATGGAAGCGAGCCAGTGCCTCCACTTCCCCTTCCAACCGCGATGAGAGGATCATCGCGGCGAAACCGTGGCCATTGAGGAAAGCTTGGCCGGCCAGCAGCGCTTTCAGGTTGTCACCGACGAGGATGGTCATGACTTTCGGAACCCGCTCCTGGTGAGGCGTCCCTGCCGATTCCAGTGAAGCCTTCGCCTGGAGGAGA
>JAPLHW010000224.1 GCA_026389425.1 Coprothermobacterota bacterium | reverse complement strand
ACGATCTACGCGGCTTTCGACGACGGATATTTGTATGCTTTTCTCGCCGATGGAACGCAAAAATGGAAGGCCATGGGCGGAACCAGTTGGTGTTTTTCCTCCCCTACCATCTCCTACGACGGCACCATCTACCTGGGGTGGACCGACTCCAACCTCTATGCCTTCACTCCGGGCGGCGCCAAGAAATGGCAAGCGGCTACGGGAGGAGGGGTTGAATCCTCACCGGCCATCGCCACTGACGGCACCATCTACGTCGGCTCCGGCGCCAACCTCTTTGCGATCAACCCGGACGGCTCACAACGTTGGGTGCTGGCGACCGGCGCTCTATTTGGCTCGGCGTCGATCGCCTTAGACGGCACAATCTACGTCGGCTCGGCCGACAAGAACCTCTACGCGGCGAACCCCAGCGGCTCACCGAAATGGAAAGCCCCCTGCGGCGGAGCAATCGTCAACAATACGCCGGCCATTGCCCCGGACGGGACCATCTACATCGGTGCAGACGACTTCCGCCTTTACGCCTTCCGGCCGGACGGCTCTCAGAAGTGGTCCTTCCCTACCGGGGGAGAGCTGTTGCGTTGCGCCCCTTCCATCGATGCCGACGGGATCGTCTATGTGGGATCGAACGACGGTCAGCTCTACGCTGTGCGACCGGACGGCTCCCCCTACTGGCCGGCGCCTCTGTCGTTGGGGAAGGCGCTGCATAGCGAGGTGGTGATCGGTGCGGACGGCACCCTATATCTTTGCGGTAGTGAAGGGCTACACGCTGTTTCGGCCGCAACACCCTCCCCAACCCCTACACCCTCCCCCACCCAGCCCCCTGCCTTCCTGGACGTACCCACAGGTTTCTACGCTTACAACGAGATCATGGACCTTGTCCTGGCCGGGGTGATCCAGGGGTACCCGGATGGCAGTTTCCGTCCAGCCAGCGCTGTCACCCGCGCCGAGTTCGCCAAGATGGCGCTCCTTACCCTGGGGTATGGCCCGACCTCTCCGGCCAGCCCAACCTTCCCCGATGTTCCGCCCGACCATTGGGCTTACGGTTATGTGGAAGGGGCTTCCCTGCAAGGACTAGTGAAGGGGTATCCAGACGGAACCTACCGCCCGGAAGGGCAGGTCTCCCTGGCCGAGGTCTTGACGGTGATCGTGCGCGCTCGCGCATGGCCTCTACAAGATCCACCCTCCCCGCCACCTGAGTTGTTGCTACGGGAGACGGACGGAGGAATCCGCGCCTTACACTCCTCCGACTGGTTCTACCAGTTCGTGGGCGTCTCCATCTTGCGCGGCATTCTAACGCTTCCAGACTATAGGCCGATTACGGAACCAAGACCAGGCGGCGCCTTATTGATCGACCTGAAAGGGCCGGCTCCCCGCGCCCAAGTAGCTGTCTTCCTCGACCGGATGCTGCGGATGGCGCCTTAGCAATCCTGGACGCTCAGGATCGCGCGGCACTGTCAGTGGCCAGTAGGCAGTGGTTTGACCGGCGGCGATTCTCCTTCGGGAGAGCCCTGCAGGGGGAGCCGGACGATTATCGTCGTTCCGTGTCTACTCTCACTCTGCAGCTCGATCGAGCCTTGGTGCGCCTCGGCCAATAGCTTGGCCACATAGAGGCCCAAGCCGGTCCCTTGCACGCCATCACGGACGGCGCGAGCAGCTCGCGCGAAGGGTTGGAAGAGCTGGGATTGTTCCTCACGGGGAATCCCCGGGCCCTGGTCCTCCACCATCAGCGTGGCCAATCCATCCAGAGAGCGAAGGCATACGGCGACGGACCCGCCTCGCGGGGAGAATTTAATGGCATTAGTCAGCAAGTTGCCTAACAGTCGTTGGATCGCCTCGGGATCCAGCCAGGCATCCGGTACGTGCTGCAGCTCGGTCTGCAGTGTGATACCCCGTGATTCCGCCAAGGGTCTCATCTCCAGCGTTTCTTGGCGCACCAGATCCCCCAGGTTGACTTGTTCACGCAACAACTTCAAGCCGGTGGTCTGCACGCGCTGGCTGTCCACCAGGTTATCTACCAACACGCGCAGCCGGCGCAGGCTCTGCCGCCAGATCTCCTCGTACTCTTGCTCCTTCGCCCGGCGAGCCTCGATCGGCAACCCAGCCAGCAGTTCACGGGAGGCGGCCAGGGTCATGAGGGGGGTTTTCATCTCGTGAGAGACGGAGAAGAGCAGGTCAGTGCGTGCTTTCTCGATGGCTTGTGTCAGTTCCCGCTGCGCGCTGATATCGCGGGAGATGCCGCCAAAGCGAAGGCCTAGGGCTGTCGGCACGCAGAAAGCGGTCACCTGCATAATCACAGGGGTGCCGTCCGGACGGTGGATCGGGATATCCCGCATCTCCGAAGCGGGGATTTCCTCACCGCGCAAGATCCCCTCCAGCTCGCGGCGGATGGCATCCCGCTCACTCTTGTCCTTCGCGCCCACCAGTTGCGACTGCACCTCCCAGAGGAGCTTACCCAGGGCTTCCGCTGGCGGGATCCCGGTAATCCGCTCCTGGCTGCGGTTCCATTCGATGATGGCGCCCTTCTCGTCGGTCAGGACCACCCCATCGCCGGAGAACTCGATCAGAGAGCGCAGCTTGACTTCGCTCTCCCGCAAGGCATCCTCTGTGCGCTGGCGCTGGCGCAGCTCGTTGGCGGCGGCAGTATAGAGCTGGGCGTTGTCAACCGCGATGCTGGCCAAGGAGGCGAATTGACCCAGAATGGCTAACTCCGCTTCCCCCACTTCCTGCCCGTCCTCGAAGCTGAGGCCGAGGACGCCGATGGTTCCCTCCTTCTCAGAGCGCAACGGTACGGCCAGTACACTCTGGTTGCGGAAAGCGGGGATACGGCGGCTGCGTCCCGGCCAGGTGCCAAACTCCCTCGCGAGCATAGCTTGCCCGCTGGAGAATACCTGTCCGGTTAGCCCCTCGCGGGGCTGGTAGAGGATCTCCAGATAACCGCGCATGCGTCCGCCGGCTACTTTCATCTTCAAACCCTGCCCCCCCGGAACAGCCAGGAAGAGGAAGCTGTGGGGGGTACCCAGTAATTGGCAGGCTCGGTTGACGATCTCTTGCAAGAGACCCCGCAATTCCAGCCGGTTCAGCAAACCCAAGGCTGTCTCTTGCAGGGCAAGAAGGGTGGCGTTCTGGCGGCGGAGCGCCTCGTCTCGAAGTCGTTCCTCGCTAACATCTTCAGCCGGTCCCTCATAGTAAAGTAACTGCCCATCGTCGCCCCTCACCGCTCGCGCGTTCTCCCGCACGACGATGTGCGTCCCGTCGGGACGATTCCAGACTGCTTCCAGCCCACGGACCTGACCATCGCGGAGGATCTGTTCCTTGAAGCGCGCCCGCTGTCCCGGTGGCTCAGTCTGGCCGCGTTCCAGGTTGTAGGCCAGTAAATCTTTCAACGAGCGGAACCCGGCCATCTCCACCAATGCTTGGTTGGCCATCAGGAAGCGGCCCTCCGACGTCGTTCGGTAGATACCGATTGGGGCTTGCTGGACAAGTTGCTGCAGCTCCTCTTCTTGGCGTCGAAGAGCCTCTTCGGCCAGTTTGCGCTCGGAGATGTCAATGACGAAAGCATAATAATAGCTGTCCGTTCCTTCTCCGCGCTGGTACTGATGCACCACCAGCTCTACCGGGACCCGGCTCCCATCCTTGCGCCAATATTCCTTCTCATAACGCTGCGGTTGTCCTCCCGCTTGCAGGATCGCCAGTATCTCTTCCTCTCCCCCCCTCCATTCCGGTGGGGTGCCTTCGATCCAGTTCCAACCCTTCATCTCTTCCGCTGGATAGCCCAGCAGCTCGCAATAGGCGGGGTTCCAGTGCACCAACCGTCCATCCGGGTAGGCCACCACGAAGGGTTGATAGGAGTCTTGCAGAAGAGCGCCGAAGAATCGGGCCAACTCGTCCCGTTGAACCAACTCCTCCTCGGCACGCTTGCGGCTATCAATATCTTGCAGGATCCCACTGAAACGCTGCGGCTTGCCCTCCCGGCCACGCGCGACCACACGTCCCCGTTCTTGAACCCATAGCCAAGCACCCCCCTCTTGGGTCAGGCGGTATTCCGCCTGCAGGGGTTGGTCTTGCTCCAATGCGGCTATCATTGCCTTCTCCAAAACCGGGCGGTCTTCCTCGTGAACTTTCTGCATCCAATTCCGGCGGCTGATCGGTTGCTCCGGGGTGTCGCTCCCCAGAAGCGTTCTCAATGGTCCGTCCAGGGTAATCCGATCGCTCTCCAGGTCCCAGTCGTAAAGCCATTGGCCGGCACCGGAGATGGCCAGCTCCAGCCGTTCCACCACCTTGGCCAGCTCCCCCTCCGCCTCCCGGCGTTGGATCACCTCTGCCGTTATCAGAGCCTCCGCCTGCCTGCGGATTCTTGTCTGATGGAAAAATCCCATCCCCAATCCCAATGCCGTGGGCCAGATAACGCCCAGCCCAACCAGAGCAACGGTCTCCAGGGTGTTCCCAGACAACAGGATCGAAACCAGCTCTGCCGGTAGGAGAGCGATGGCCATGGCCAGGAAAATCGGCCGCTGGAAGATGACAGCGCTTACTAGGATGGGGACGATGAACAAATAGAGAAGAACCGGTGGCAACCTACAAAAAAACACCAGTAGAAATGCTCCGGAAAGAGAGACTAAATATACTGCCAAAGCCACCCTGGGGACTGCCAAAGCGGTTTTCACCCACCACCACATCCGCTTGCTGCGCTTCAAAGACAGCTCGCCTTACCGATCATGATCCGTAACGCATCCAACCTCTTAGCAGGGGGGCTTATCGCGACCCTCCGCACATCCTCATACATGATACGGCTTTCCTCCGATTAACTCACCTTTGCTCCGGGCGGCAGGGGCCGGTCCAAAGTTAAGAGGGAGAGCTCCTGTCCGGCGCCCTCACCCCAAGAAGCGGCCAAGACCATGCCGTTGGAGGTGACGCCAGCCAGAGTAGCCGGCTCCAAATTGGC
>JAPLHW010000107.1 GCA_026389425.1 Coprothermobacterota bacterium | reverse complement strand
CCCACACCGCCCCTGGCCTGGGTTGAATCCCCAGGGGAGGCGGCTGAGGAAGCGGCTCGCTTGGGCTTCCCGGTGGTGGCGAAAGTGGTCTCCCCCCAGATCTTGCACAAGTCCGAGGCCGGTGGGGTCCGCTTGAATCTGCGCGACCGAGAAGCGGTGATCGCGGCCTACGAGTTCTTGGAGGAAAGCGCCAGGGGTGGCGAGTTCCGCGGCGTCGTCCTCTACCCAATGGTCCAGCCGCTGCAGGAGGTGATCCTCGGTCTCTCCTTCGATCCTCAGTTCGGCCCGGTGGTGGCCTTCGGCCTAGGCGGCATCTACACCGAGATCTGGCGCGACGTCGCCCTGCGCCTGGCTCCTCTGCAACGAGCTGAGGCGGCGGCGATGGTGCGGGAGATCAAAGCCTTCCCGCTCCTGGCCGGGGCGCGAGGCCGTCCGGCCTGTGATATAGAATCCTTGATCGAAGTGTTAGTGAAATTCTCCCGCCTACCCACCCTCTACCCGGAGCTCGGCGAGGTTGACCTGAACCCGGTCTTCCTCCTGGAGAAGGGCTTGGTGGTGGGGGACGCGCGGGTGATCCGGAGGAGCGTGTCATGACATCTATTAAAACGCAGTGCGGGTTAGATAAGATCTCTCCCTACGTCCCGGGCAAGCCGGCGGAGGAATTGAAGCGGGAGTGCGGTCTGGAGGACATCATCAAGCTGGCTTCCAACGAGAATCCCCTCGGCCCCTCCCCCAAAGCGATCGCTGCCATCGAGCGAGCGCTGCCAGGTTTGAACGCTTACCCGGATGGAGCGGGACACCAAGTCCGGCAGGCCTTGGCAAAGTACCTGGACATCGACCCTGCTTGGATCGCCGTAGCTAACGGCGCCGACGGCTTGATCCTGGAGACTTGCATGGCCTACCTGGAGGAAGGGACCGAGGTGGTCACCTCCCGCTCCTCCTTCCCGATCTACGACCTTTTCACCCATGCCATGCGCGCCACCTTGGTGAAGACCGACACCCTGCAATACGGCCTGGACCTGAAGGCGATGGCCGCTGCCATCAACGAGCGAACACGACTGGTCTTCCTTTGCAACCCCAATAACCCGACCGGCACGATGGTCAGCCAAGACGCCATCGACGACTTCCTTGCCAAAGTGCCTCCTCGTGTGCTGGTGGTGTTGGACGAGGCCTATTTCCACTTCGCCGGGCCGGGTATGCCGGACGGTTTGCGTTACGTGCGCGAGGGCCGGGAGAACGTGGTGGTCTTCCGCACCTTCTCCAAAGCCTACGGCCTGGCCGGCATTCGCTTGGGCTACGGCGTCGGTCACCCCGAAGTGCTGGCCTCGCTGAATCGCGTCAAAGAGCCCTTCGCCGTCAACTTGCTGGCTCAGGTCGCAGGAATCGCCGCGCTGGAGGATGACGAGTTCCTAAACCGGACCTTGACCGCCAACGAGGAGGGGCGCCAGTATTTCTATCGCCAGTTCCAGCGCCTAGGCCTATTCTATGTTCCCAGCCACACCAACTTCGTGCTGGTTCGATTGGGCCCCAAAGCTGCCGAAGCGGTGAACCTGCTGATGCGCCGCGGGATAATTGTCCGGCCCTGCGCCGCCTACGAGCTGCCCCATTTCCTTCGCATCACCGTCGGCATTCAGGCTCAAAACGAACGCTTGGTGGCGGCATTGGAGGAGATCGTCCCTAACCTCGCGGAGAGCTGACTTTCCTCCCGCCCCTGGTTCGTGAGAAAGCGCTCGCTGCAGCCGCTCTCCAGCCAGGGCAGAGAGCCTTGGATGTGGGGGCGGGGAGTGGCTTCCTTACTGAGGGCTTACTCGCCGCCGGCTTGCAGGTCGTCGCCTCTGATCAATCGGAGGCCATGCTGCAGGAACTGCGCCACCGTCTTGGCAACCCGGAAGCTCTGCAGTGCCTAGTCGGGGACGCGGCGGCGCTGCCTTTAGCAGGCGGGTCGTTCGACGCTGTCTTCGCCAACATGGTCCTCCACCACATGGAGAACCCTGGCCAGGCCATAGGCGAATGGAGCCGCCTGCTGCAGACTGGGGGCGTGCTGGTGGTCAGCGACCTCGACGCGCACGGTCACCAGTTCCTGCGCAGCGAGCAGCATGATCGTTGGTTGGGTTTCCAGCGCGAGGAGATCCGCGATTGGCTGCAGGCGGGCGGCCTGGAGGAAATCACGGTGGA
>JAPLHW010000098.1 GCA_026389425.1 Coprothermobacterota bacterium | reverse complement strand
GCCTGTGTTTTTGCGGGAAGCTGATGTTGGCCGCCTGTTGTGCGGCAGATGCGCGGCTCCGGTTCGACGCAAAACAGCCTGCGGCAGCATGTCACAGATCACCCTGCCGGGGGCTGTCTAGTCATGATTGAACCACTTGAGGAGGGTTTTCTGTGGAGAGGATCGCATGGTCGTGGAGGAACGATATGGCGCCGTGGATCAATGAGGCGATGAGCCGCACTGGGGTGCGGCGCTCCCAGGACCGACAAGACTCTTTAAGATCATTACCGCCATGATTATACGGAAGCTGGACTTCACTAAAGCAGGGTTACCCACTTGAAATGAAAAGGAACCGGAAAACAGAACCCCTGCAAATCCTACCCTTCCGCTTCTCCCGAAGCTTGACGATAGGAGCGGTTGGAGACCTGGCGATACTCTTCCTGGCCGCACAACGGCCGGCTCACTGCGATCAGTGTTTCCGGGTCTATCGAGCCACTCGCGATCAGCTCCTGGCCGGC
Organism: Coprothermobacterota bacterium; assembly: GCA_026389425.1. Lineage (GTDB taxonomy): Bacteria > Caldisericota > JANLFM01 > JANLFM01 > JANLFM01 > JAPLHV01. The sequence goes on along the minus strand of JAPLHW010000098.1, from coordinate 1,158 downwards.
TTTCCGCAACGCCTCCAGCACCACCTGCCCTTCCTTTGTGGGTTCCCCTTTCTTCCAGATCATGTGGGCATGCGGGCGTACGAGCGCTCCGGCAAACTCCACGCCGGCATCAGCGGCAATTTCCTGAGCGATGCGTACTACCGTGTCACAATTCCCGGCTTCCCACCATCCGCTGGTGACCACCAGGACAATCCGGGTGATGGCTACATCGGCACGAAACCGGGCCCGCGTGCGGCCGTCGCGGGTTTCCAAGACCGGCTCCAACAGGGGGCACAAACGATTGAGGAAATTCTGCATCTCCCCCGGCAGGGGGATGTAGACGGGGGTGGCCAAGACCAGGGTCTCTGCCCGGCGCAGCATTGGATACAATGCCTCCATCTCGTCCGCGTGGATGCACTGGCCGGGCTTCTTGTTCCAACAGTCCAGCTCGCCGCTGCATGGTTTGATCTTCATGCGGCCGGCGTAGAAGAGCTGCGCCTCGGCGCCTGCCGCTTCCATCCCTTCGATAAAGGGCGCAAGCACTCGGCCGGTGGTTCCCCGCTCTGCCTGCGGGCTGCCGTTGATCACCACTGCTTTTTTCATTTTATCCTCCTTGCTCCAAACTTTTCGCGGGGTATTTGAAAGTCCAAAAGCAAAACTACACGAGCGCCTTTCACCGGTTCATCTCCTGGCGCAACTCACGCATCATCCCGCCCACTCAGTTGGTATCCCCCAGGTAGACGCGGGCCTGCGGATCGATGCCACGGGCAAGCAACGGTCTTAACTCCAGCGGGTAGAGCCGGTACGAGCGCAAATCCGCCAGGGGAAGCCAGGCGATGCCGACCTGCCGCTGGTCGGGAAGGAGGGGTTTGGCACTGAACGGATCAGCGAGAAGCGCGCATTCGAACATGAATTCGATCTGGTGAACGTCGGCATCCTCAATGGCGAACTCATGGTTGGCCCCAATGTACTCGCGGATGTGCCTCAGTTGGCCGACCTTCACTCTTACGCCGAGCTCCTCCAGACACTCCCGTTGGAGGGCATTGATAAGGGTTTCTCCCGGCTGCTGGCCGCCACCGGGGAGGGTGTAATAATCGCCTTCGGCGTCATACTGTTTGATAGCCAACAGATGCCCTCCAGCAATGATGATGGCTTTGGCGGAGTTTCGGATAGCTTTCA
>JAPLHW010000256.1 GCA_026389425.1 Coprothermobacterota bacterium | reverse complement strand
TGATGCCTCATTCTCTAGAACACCCTGCCGGGGGCTATCGAGCTGCCGCAAGTTGACTTGTTGTCGTCTGCCTTGATGATCCCAGAGACCTTGTTTGCCCTCAGATTGCCTTACCCACTCAGTTTGAGAAAGAACCTATTTTCCTTGGTTGAAGAAGGCAGGACCCTTTTGCTCAAGACAATCAATAATAATTTTTGCTGCTGTCTCGGCTCCATTTTCGCTTTGAATCTTCCCCCCCAAATCATTTGCTGCAGCTTTGACTTCGTTCGTCAGGACGAATTTGATCGCATCAGATAGTTTTTCTGCGGTTAGTTTTTTTCTCGGAATGGGTTTTGAACCGACTCCAAGTTCATGTACCCGGCGTCCCCAGGCAAATTGGTCATTGCTATGAGGGATGATAATACTTGGTACGCCGGCTCTCAGACCTGCGGCAGTCGTTCCGGCGCCTCCGTGATGAACCACAGCCGCCATTTGGGGAAATAACCACGAATGAGGCGCGCTATCCAGAATGAATATCTCTTCAGGTATGTTGTCCATTTTGGACATGCCACTCCACCCTGTGGCCAAGATCCCTCGTTGTCCCGCACGCCTGAGAGCATTCATCACCAGCTTTGCGGTCTGGTCTGCTGAAGTTGAATCGACTACACTGCCAAAACCCACGTAAACCGGGGGTGTTCCTCGCTGAATAAAATTGAGCAAATCACTGGACGGTCTCCAGTCAACCTCATCATCAAGAAACCAGTAGCCAGTGCTGTTCACATACTGTGACCAATCATTCGGTCGTGGAAAAACGTAGTTGCTGCAAGAAATGATAGTGGGCAAGTTCTTGGCGTTTTGTTTGCTGAATGGACATGCAAAATCCTCAGGAGCGTGACCACGCTCTTTCTTCCAGAATTGCTTGATGGCGGGACTGGAAGTAGACCACATCACCTTCTCAAAGATCTTATGGGTGAGGAAATTGAACGTCCTTCCCAATCGAACGGCATTGTAGAAGATCAATGCAGGGTAATCCCTGGTAGGTGTCATCGGAAAAGGGGTAGCCAGAATGCTGGGGATTTTCAAATCTTGTGCAGCGAAAAACCCGATTGGAGCGCCTGGATGGTAAACGATGGCATCTGAACCCATGCAAGCGTTGAAGAAATCCTTCTGCAGATTAAATACCAAGGACTTCAGTTTATTGAAGCTTAATAGGATCTTGAGAGGATTGTCCGCCTTCATGGTGCCCCTCATGTTGTCGCTGGAAGCTACCCTGGAAACATCACCTTTTATCGGAAAAAACTCCAGACCATAACTTTTCACAAAGGGCTCATAGTTTTCAAATGTTGCGATACGAACCGTATGGCCTGCTTTTTTCAGCGCTACCCCGAGCGCAAGATACGGTTGGGTATCTCCCCTTGTACCTGCTGCCAAGATTGTAATCATCTTACTAGCCCTCCGTGACGGTATGACCTACAAGTCTTACAACCGCAAAGTGTACTTCTTTTCTGGCTCCGTATGTCGGTAGGAATCCGTCAAGCACGGTCTGGAGCGAGCTAAAGATAAACTACCCGTGGTGAGATCCCAACGAAAACCAAATGGGCAGGTTGGCCATCCAATCATAAATAGCCGGCGTCATGCGGGAAGGTGCGGGAAAGGACCATGCGAGAAACGGGAATTCAATGAATGCAAGAAACAGGAGGCATGCACGATGACGGAAAAGACTTCGCTTGAAGCGCTGCAGGAGATCAATGCGCTCTTTCGCAGCAAGGACTACGCCCAGGCGGAAATCCTGGCGGCAGAGAGCATCCATCGATTCCCCCTGGAAGCGGACGAGTTCGTCTATTTGCGCATGTGCGCGGCAACCAGGTTGGGCAGGATTCCCGAAGCGCTTCAATGGTTGAAGGAGGTCTTGGATGCCGGCGGGTGGTACTCCGATTTCTTGCTGCGCAAGTCTCCCTCATTCGAGCCGTTGCAGGGATTGCCGGAATTCGAGCAGTTGGTGGAGGCGAGCCTAAAGCAACAAGAAGCTGATCAGAAGAAGGGGCCAGAGCACCGCATGTTCACTCCGGAAGGCGGGGATCCCCCTTGGCCTCTTTTCTTGGCTCTACATGGGAACTCCCTTTCAGCGGTTTGGGAGAGTCAATACTGGCGCTCTTTGGTTTCCCGGGGCTGGTTGCTGGCCATGGTGGAATCCTCGCTGGGGCATTGGAAGGGCGGGTACATCTGGGACGATGCCGAGCAGACCCAACGAGACCTGGAGGGGTGTTTCCGATACCTGTCGCCACGTTACCCAGTAGACTCTAAACAGATCCTTCTGGGTGGCTTTTCCTATGGCGGGCAAAGAGCCATCGAGCACACTATCAAAGGAACGGTAGGCGCGCTGGGGTTCCTGGTCCTTGGTCCCTACCTGCCGGACTTGGATCAGTGGTCTGTACTCCTGGATGCGGGTTTTCCGAAAGGCCTGCGCGGTTACATCATCACCGGGGAGCTGGACGAAAGCCATGCTCAATCATTGGCCCTGGCTTCCCTTCTCCAAGCCCGGGGGATTGCCTGCGAGGTGGAAGACCTGCCGGGAGAAGGACACTGGTTTCCTGCCACTTTCGATTCCAGTCTGTCGCGAGGGTTGGACTTTCTCTTGAACCGGCCCGGCTAAGTTCGAGCTTCGAGCGGAAAGGATCGCATCAGATGGACAAGTACCTGCGCGAACATGAGGCCTACATCAGCCGGGTGCTGGCCTCAGCTCCCCCCGGCACGGACTGGGCGGCCTTGCTGGTTTTTCACCGGGCTCAGGTGCAGTTCCTGCAGCACGAGCGGCTGGCGCACCTCCTGATCATGCTGGCCTTTTCCCTCTTCGCCCTGGCAGCCATCGCCGCCTTCCTCGCTTTGCCGGGTGTGGCTACCGGCGCGCTGGCCGGCATCCTGATCCTGTTGCTGGGCGCTTACGTCATCCACTACTACAAGCTGGAAAACGGGGTGCAGCGCCTCTACCGCCTGGACCGGGAGATCACAGCCCGGAGCGGCATGCTCCCTCCTTTCCCGGGGTAGGAAAGGAGCCGGCCGCCCTCCGCGAGGTAGGGAGCAAGACGGCCGCCCTCGGCGCTTTGGCGTCTGGCCTGACGCCACCCTGGCCTGCGGCTTAAGGTTTGCGATAGCCGATCGGCAGGATCTTCGGCTCTTTCCACTCTTCCCACAGGATGCTCCACATGGCCGTATCGCGGTAGACGCCACGGCTGAAGAAGGAGCGGCGGATGATACCTTCTTTGTTAAAACCGACCTTCTCCAAAACCCGCTGCGAGCCCTGGTTGTCGGGGTGCGTCTCGGCCTGGATGCGGACGATGTCCTTGTGCAGGAAGAGGTAATCGACCATCATCTGCACAACCTCGCTGCCGTACCCCTTGCCGCGCTCCTGCGGCGCTAATATGTAACCAATGGCGGTACAGTCCTTGCTCTTGAAATAGCTGATGGTGCCAATGGGAGCGCCATCCTTTTTTTGGATGAGAAAAGACTGGCTCCCGGTCATCCCGTCGAACCATTTCTCCAACCCGGTCAGGCTGTCCTGGTCGAAAGGCTCGAACTCGCCGACGAAGTCGACATCGTTGAACCATTGGTGGAGGATGGGCAGTTGCGAACGCTCTAAAACAACCAAATCGATCGTGTTTCCTTTCAGCATCTTGGGCTATCCCTTCTCTTGCTTTTCGTTTTTCTCCAAATCAATGGAGTTTTCTTCCCGCAAGACTTTATTCATGCTGAGCCAGGCAGCCTGCTTGGTGAAACCGAGCCGCTCGTTAAGAGCCAGCATCGGCTGGTTGTGGATTTCGTTGCTGGTAGTGATGCGGGAGGCGCCATAAGCCTGACAAAAGCGGATCCCAGTTAGCTTGAGAGCCAGGGCGATCCCCTTATGGCGGCAGTCACGGCGCACCCCTGTCAGCCCCTGCCTCAAGCGGTCGGGTTGTCCGGAGACGGTCCACAGATCGGAGAGCCCCACGTAGCGTTCACCCTGCACCATCAGCAGGTATCCGTCCGGGAGCAGGGCAGGGTCCTGGAACCACGATTCAAAATACTCCGGCGAGAAGGAGGTTGCCTGTTCGGGGAAGGGTATGTCCTCTACAAATTCACTCACTAGGTCATAGATCTTGCGGTTGCGCTGGGGATCCTCCTTAAGCTGACGGAAGGTGCGGATGTGGAAGCCCTCTGCCTCCAGCTTTTCGGTCACTCCCTGGTAGGGAGTGAAGTCGAAGTCCTTCACCTCAAGAGTGGAATCCCAACTGCGCATATCCTCCACGAAACCGCGGTGTTGCAGGAAGTCCAGCGCCTGGGTATGAGTGGAGTGGGTCCAGCTCCGGGCGCTCAGCGCCTCCCGTTTTCCAAGGATCCCCAGCAGCAGCTCGTGGAGGGAGGAACCGATCCCTTGGCGCTGGCAGCTCGGCAAAACCTGTACGTCGTATACGTACTTGTGTGGATGGTACATCTCAACCATCTGGCAAAGGTCAGCGAAGGCGATCACTCGCCCTTCTCTTTCCACCACCCAGCGTCCGAAAAAGCATTTCGGATCCTGGTGGGCGTCCTGGAAGAGGAGCTCTTCGGTGGAGATGGGGTGATCCGGCCAGTTGACATTGGCGACCGCTGCCACTCCATCCGCGTCACCTTGTTGATAGGGTCTTATCTCCAACTTCATTTTATTCTCCTATTCGGGCTTTTGATACCGGTCGTCTTTTCTGTTGATCTTTCCTTTAGAAGGCGCTCCAATCGGGAAACACTCATTTGTTTGCTCTGCGCCACTCGATCTCCCAGGCGGCGTTTTTTTCTCTTTGGTTAGCCGCTCTGCATTGTCCATTGCGTTTCTTGGTGACCAGGTCTTTCCATTCGATGAGATCATGGCCTTGAGTGTTCAACTTTTCACCTGCTTAACCCCAGGACGGGGACTAACCCCTCCGCCCTCCCAGTTCCTGAGAGGAGTCGAAACCAGTTTGGCGCGCGCACATTCCAGGTTCCGGATCCTTTATCATTTGTAGTGATGGGACCTTCCATGGCAGTAAACAACAGTGCAGTGTGGAGCGGGTTCGGCCTGACCCACATGAGGAGCGGGTTAGCCTGGCCCAAGACCTTGCCGAGCGAACAGCGAAGCGGGCGGGGGACTACCTGGTGGGGATCCGCGACTCCTTTCGTTTCCCCAAGCTGCTCCAAGACCACCACCGGCTGGCACCAGCCCTCTGGTTGGCCAAGTCGGCGGATGAGGCCATCCCCCTGGTCACCGAACTGGTGGAGAACTACTGGCGATTGCTAAAGGAGGAGGGGTTCTCGCGGGAGGGCTACGAGAGGGAGCTGGAGCAATACCTGAAGGGGCTGATCAGGGATAGCATCCGAAACGCGCTGCTGCGGCGGCCGGGCCATCATCTGGGCAGATCGCGTACCTTTGGTGCAGACCTGCGGCCACAGCTGCCCTCCCATTGCCCGGGGTCATGGCCTGGAGTTGGGGCAACATCTCCCTGGAGTTCCAAGAGGAGGGAGAGGAATCGTTCCCCTCTTTTCCCCATCTAACCATCAAGATGATCCATCGAGGAGGAACGATCGATGAAGAAACGGTGGTTGGTGATTTTAACGGTTTTATCGATTAAATCAGGCAGCGGCGAGTGCAAAAAATGGGGGGCTTTTACGCGCCCTGCAATTCCAATGGGTGGGTGATGTTTTCTAGCAGGAATTTTATGAGAGCAATCCCAGTTTTTGTATCCGCGCGGAAATAGCTTTCCGCTGTGGTTAAGTCTGGTAGTCCATTGGGATACCGGGTAGGGTTGTAGAGTTTGTCCAATGCAGCGGCTACCTCAATCCACTTTCCAAGATCCGGCAGTTGGTTCTTAGTAGAAAAATCCAGAAGAAGGCGCTGCAGAGAATGACCCCACGGTTCTTGGTCCGCCTGGGGAGAAGTGGGGGGCAGCATGTCAGGACGCACTCTAACGAAGAGGTGTCGCTCATTGTTGCGCTTAGAGCGGGTGCCATGCTGGGTGATGAGATGCAGAGATCCGGAAACCGCAGCCCTGGGCAGGCGAGGAACGGAAGAAGAACAAGGAAAACGAAGGGTGCGGTCAAGAAAATAGGATGATGTCCCTCATTACGTCCCGCTGCAAGGGAGATGAACATGACACCATTACGGGAGGTTCAATAGTAACCTCGTCTAGCGTCCGAAGTCGTCGGTGAAGCGAACGATGTCGTCCTCTCCCAAGTATTCGCCGTTTTGCACCTCGATCAGGTGCACCGGGATCTTGCCCACGTTCTCCAGCCGGTGGCGGGCGTTGGCTGGGATGAAAAGGCTCTCGTTGGGTTGCACGATCTTCTCACTGCCGTCGATTGTCACCTTCGCTGTCCCTTGGAGGATGATCCAGTGCTCGCTGCGGTGGCGGTGCAATTGCTCGGAGAGGCGCTTGCCGGGGTGAACCTCAATGTGCTTTACCTGGTAGGAGGATCCTTTCTCCAGTTCCAAATAGAAACCCCAGGGGCGATGGGAGTAGCGCTGGGCGACGCTCTCCGGCGCTTTTTCCTCTTTCAGACGGGCTACGATCTTAGACACTTCCTGGGCTCGTTCCTTGGGGCAGACCAGGGTGGCATCCGGGGTGTCGATCACCATCATATTCTCCAGGCCAATGGCGGCGATCAGGCGGGAGTCGGAGTAGAGGAGGCTGTCCCGGCAACCTTCCTGCACGATGTGGCCGATAGTGACGTTGTCAGCAAGATCCTTGGGGTGGAACTCGGCCAGTGCGGGCAAGCTGCCCACGTCTTTCCACTGGAGGGACACCGGGATCATAGCCACCCGCTCGCTCTTCTCCATTACGCCGTAATCCAGGCTGACCGGCGGGATCCGTTCAAACTCCTGCTGGGCGAACTGGACTCGCTCATCCGGCGAGTAGCGATCGAGGGTGCGCAGCGCTTCGCTCAGTTCAGGCAGGAACCGCTCCACTTCTTCCAGCAGGGTGTGGGCGGAGAAGACGAACATGCCGCTATTCCAGAAGAAGCGGCCGGCTGCGACCAATCCTTTGGCGATCTCTAAGTCCGGCTTCTCGATGAAGCGGGCGGCGCGGAACAAGCAGAGTTCGGGAGAGAGAGGCTCTCCCCGCTCGATGTAGCCGAAGCCGGTCTCCGGTCGTTCCGGCTGCAGGCCGAAGGTGACCAACCAGCCGTCCTTGGCTGCGATGGCGGCCCGGCGCACGGCGTCGAGCAGCGGCTGGTCGTCGGTGATGAAGTGGTCGGAAGGGAAGACGCCCAGGATCGCCTGGGGATCTTGCTTGGCGATCTGCCAGGCGGCCAGGGCCACCGCCGGGGCGGTGTTGCGAGCGGCCGGCTCCAGGATGTACTGCACCTGCCGGCAAGGCGGGAATTCAGTCAGCAGGTGGTTGCGGATCTCGTCGAAGAGGCGCTGGCCGGTGACGATGTGGATCCGTTCTTCCTTCACCAGCTTGGTCAATCGGGTGATGGTCTGGCGGATCAGGCTATCGGTGCCGAAGAGGCGCAGGATCTGCTTGGGCGACAACTCGCGGGACAACGGCCACAGGCGAGTGCCCGCACCCCCGCTGAGGATGATGGCGTAGAAATGATCAAATTGATTCCCTTGTAGATCCTTGGTCGCTTGATTAATCGTTACCTGATCTGATTCGTGAAGCGAAAAATCCTGGTTATTCATCTTTATGTCACCGTCCATCCAACCGCAGCACGGTCAGGTTCTGTTCGCGCAGGGTGGGGGAGAGAATGAAGCGGCCGTCGACCAGCACGGGATTGTGCATACCGACTGCAGCGGAGAGCCAGTCCAACTCCTTGAATTCTTCGTGGTCGGTGATGACGATAGCAACATCCATCCCCGCCAAGGAGTGCGCCGGGATCACGCCCATGGTGGCGATCTCCTCTTCGGAATAGAGCGGGTCCCAAGCGTGAACCTCTACTCCCTCGGCGAGCAAGGCGTCGCGCGCCGGGAAGAAAGGAGAATAGCGGTCCTCTTTCACCCCCGGGCGGAAGGCGATTCCCATCAGCAGCACCTTAGCCCCCTTCCAGGCGATCCCCCTGCGTTGCAGCTCATTCAATGCCATCGAGACCAGGCGAATGGGCATTCCTTCGTTTCGTTGGCGGGCCAGGCGGATCAGCTCTGCCTCGGGTTTTTCGGAGACGAAGTAGGGGTAGACGGGAATGCAGTGGCCGCCAACCCCTGCTCCCGGAATGTGGATGTGGGAATAGGGCTGGGTATTGGCTGCCTTGATGACCTCGATCACGTCCAAGCCATAATGGCCCGAGAGGAGGGCTAGCTCATTAGCCAGGGCGATGTTCACGTCGCGGTAGATGCCCTCGAAGACCTTCACTGCCTCGGCTGCAGTGATGGAGGAAACTGGGATCACCCCTTTGCTGTTGATCACCGAATAAAGGGCAGTGGCGGCCTCGGTGCTTAAGAGGTCGATCCCCCCGACGATTTTGGGATAGGCTCCGGTGATGTCCTCCAAGGCTCGCCCGGACATGGTCCGCTCCGGGGCGTGGACGAAGCCGAATTGACCTTCTGAAAGTGCGCCCCCCAGGAGGACCGGCCACAGCCGTTTGGCGCAAGTGCCGGGGGGGAGAGTGCTCTCCTCGATGACCAGATCTCCTGGTTCAAGCAACGAAGTGATGGTCTGCATGACCTCTTCCAAGATCCCCAGAGCGGGTTGCCGGTTGTCGTCCAGCACGGTGGGGACCAGGGTGATGTAGACATCGGCGCGCTTTGGGGCGGAGGAAGCTCGCAGCTTCCCTCGCTCCACCAACGGGCGGACCAGGTCGTCCAGCCCCCCTTCCAAGGGATGAGGGTTCTGGCCGAGATTGATCGCTTCCACCAGGGCGGTGTTGGGGTCCACCCCTAACACGTTTGCCCCCTCCTGGGCGAAGGCCACAGCCAAGGGGAAGCCCATTTTCCCCATGCCGAAGATGGCGATGCGTACTTGACCCCCGCGTACAGCTGCGATGATCTGGTCGTTCGACAATCCAAGGATTTTCATGCGAATCTCACCCGATCTCCACGCTTTCGCCACGTCGGGCCGATTCCTGCGCAGCCAGGGCGACCTTCAGGTTGTAGATCCCCTGGTCGGCGTCTACCGGGCATTGTCTCGTGGCCACAGCTTCCAGGAAGCTGGAAAGCTCCAGCCGCAATGGTTCTCCTGCGGGGATGCGACAAGAAACGCTTTCCTCGTCCCGCAGGATCGTCAAGGTCCGGTCGATGTAATCCGCCTCCGCCACACCTTTTGTTCCTACGGCAATTAAGGTGCGCACCTTCTTCGGGGTCAGCCAGTTGGTGTCGATGAACCCCCCCCGGTCGGGGGGGAAATACATCGAGATGGAGGCGTAATCCTCGAAGGGGTGGAGACGGACCCCCGACACAGCGAAGACGCGTGAGGCTCGACTCCCGTAGAGAAAGGAGATGACGTCGATGTCATGCACCCCCAGATCCACGATCACCCCCACATCGCGGATGCGGAGGTTGTGCGGTCCCACTCGTTTGGCGCTGATGGAAACGATCTCCCCTAGCTCGCCCTGGTCGATCCGTCTCTTGAAGGTGGTTACCACCGGGTTGAAGCGCTCGGAGTGGCCTACCATCAGGATCCGCCCCACCGCTTGAGCAGCAACTGCCATCTCTTCGGCCTGGGCGATGGTGGAAGCGATGGGCTTCTCCACTAGGACGTGTGCTCCTGCCCGCAGCGCCTCCAAGGTGAAAGCGCGGTGCAAGGTGGTAGGGACGGCGATGGAGACGCGCCCACCCCGATCACCCCGACTCTTAACGGCATAGTATTAGCTCCTTTTTATCCCGCGATTGCCTTATCTCCACGAGGTCTCCTTGCTGAAATAGCCTCGATTCTATCTGGTCCCTGAAGTTGGCATCCCATACTGTCTTGTTCTGGAATCAATCTTCACTCTAACATGAAGTTCCATATTCGACGGATTCCAAATAATGCTAATCTAGTGCAGCCATGAAATCCTCGATGGTCAAACCAGCGTGAGCGACCAAGCTTCGTAGTGTACCGCGCGCTACTTGAGGGTGATTTGGTACCGATAGAGTCGAGATATGTCCAACCTTCGTGAGAATGATGTGGCTCCCATGTCTTCGTGCAACTCGCCAGCCGAGTCTTTCAAATGTAGCGACAATTTCAGCTGGCCGTAATAACGGCACAGGTGGCATCAGACGGGAACCTCAACCTGACGAGTGGCAATAGTTAAAGGTATTCCATGTTCTGCGCGGACTTCAAGGCATTCCCGGACAGCTTCCTGCACGTTTTGCAGTGCTTCCTCCTCGGTGTGACCTTGGCTCACGCAACCAGGAATGGAGACACACTCAGCGATATATTCTCCATCTTCATCACGATCAATCGTGACTAAGAATTTCATTGCACCCTCCTTTCAGATTATTATCAATCATATCGTCCAATCAATGCAGATTCACACATCAGCCGCAGATCTCTTTAACCGCCTCTGCCACTTCCTTCAGGTTTCCCTGGCTCAGCTTGGGGTGTACCGGGATGGAGAGGACCTCCCGGCTCATTCGCTCGGCCACCGGAAAGCACCCCCAGTCGTTTCCCAGCTTTTGGAACCAGACCTGCTGATGGAGGGGGAGGGGGTAGTAGATGGCTGTGCCGATCCCCCGCTTGCCCAGCTCCTCGGCCAGGCCGTCGCGGGAGACCTTGCACTCCGGTGTCACCCGCAGGGTGTACTGGTGCCAGGCGTGTTCCCGCCCCAGCAGCTCCTGAGGCAGAATGATTCCCGCCACTTCCTTCAGGGCTTCCCCGTAGAAACGAGCGTTGGTCTTGCGCGAGGCGTTGTTCCGCTCCAGCTTGTCCAGTTGGACCAAGCCAATGGCCGCCTCGATATCGGTCATGCGGAAGTTGAAGCCCAGCATCTCGTGGTAGTAGCGCTTCTGGGACCCGTGGTTGCGGATCATGTCGCAGCGATGGGCTAGCTCCGGGTCGTTCAGGGTGACCATTCCTCCCTCGCTGGTAGTCATGTTCTTGGTGGGGTAGAAGGAGAAGCAGCCCACCCCGAAGCTGCCCGCCATCTTGCCGTGGTCCTTGGCCCCGTGCGCCTGGCAGGCGTCCTCGACCAAGAAGAGATCGTGCTTTTGACAGAAGTCCACGATCGGCGCCATCTTTGCTGTCTGGCCGTAGAGGTAGATCGGCATCACCGCTTTGGTGCGCGGCGTTAGAGCCCCCTCCAGCAACGAGGGATCCAGGTTGAAGTCCGCATCCGTGATGTCCACGAAGACCGGCTTGGCCCCCACATAGAGGATCGA